>CAZJNY010000071.1:0-15448 GCA_964547405.1 uncultured Flavihumibacter sp.
CAGTGCCCAGATCACTTTATCGCCTTTGGTTTTATTTAAGAGTTGGTTCATTGTTCTTGATTTTCACCCGTCGGTTACCCGTCGGGTACCCGACGGGTAACCGACGGGTGAAGGAGCTATAGTGCTAACACGGCGTCTTTAAACTGTCTGCCGCGGTCTTCATAATTTTTAAAGAGGTCAAAACTGGCGCAGGCCGGACTCAGCAACACCACATCGCCTTTATTGGATAACTGGAAAGCGGAATGCACGGCTTCTGCTGCACTGCCCGTATTCACCATTACCGGTACGTGATTTTGAAAGGCTTCCTGAATTTTCAGGTTGTCCACCCCCATACATACAATCGCTTTCACTTTTTCCTTCACCAGGTCCAGCAAAAGAGAATAATCATTCCCCTTATCAACCCCACCCAGAATAAGGATTACCGGTTTGGCCATGCTCTCCAATGCATACCAGGTGCTGTTTACATTGGTTGCTTTGCTATCATTAATAAACTCCACACCCCGCACCGTTGCTACCGTTTCCATCCTGTGTTCCAGCGCTTCAAAAGACTGGATGGCCTCCCTGATCTTGTCCTTGCGCAATCCGATAACGGATGCCGCCAACCCTGCTGCCATAGTATTGTATTGATTGTGTTTGCCTTTGAGCGCGAAATCATAAATGCTCATCTGGAACTTGTCTTCTTTTGTCGCAACGTTCATTTCCTGTTCCTTAATAAATGCGCCCTGCAGTAGTTCTTTTCTCATACTAATAGGTAATGGGTTAGAGAGTAGTTGGAATTCGTTTATATGTTGCATCGTCACTTCATCGTCTTCACAGTAGATGAAATAATCGGATGGTCCCTGGTTCATAGCAATCCGGAATTTGCTCCGTATATAATTGATAAACTGGTAATCGTACCGGTCTAAATGATCTTCCGTGATATTTGTCAGCACCGCTACATGCGGTTTGAATTCTTTTATATCATCCAGCTGAAAGCTGCTTATTTCTGCTACATACCAGGGCTTGGGATCCAGTGCAACCTGCCTGGCAAAACTGTATCCGATATTCCCTACGAGTGCACAATCCAATCCTGCTTCTTTGCATATGTGATAGGTCAGTGCGGTGGTTGTCGTCTTTCCATTGCTGCCGGTGATTGCAATCACTTTTCCTTCTCCTATAAATCGCCAGGCCCATTCGATTTCACTGATCAGCTCAATTCCTTTTTCCCGGATCTTTTTTACGAGTGAATTTTTTTCCGGAATACCCGGACTCTTTACCACAATATCAGCCGTGAGTATGCGTTCTTCACTATGATGTCCTTCTTCCCACTCAATATCAAATTGTTTCAGTTCCTCGCGATGAGGATCCTGCAATTTTCCGGCATCACTCACCAGGCAGGCGAAGCCTTTTCTTTTGGCAAGAATGGCAGCACCCACACCGCTTTCACCGGCACCCAATATGACTACAAACTGATTCATTCGCTGATTCATTCCAACCCACAAGTCGGGGGCTTTTCATAAACATAGGATTCACTGCACCACAATATCTCTTTCTCAGGCAGGTGGTTTTTCGCTACTACCTTAACGGATCTTCAACGTCACAATCGAGAAGATCACGCAGAATATCGTTACAATCCAAAAACGTGTTACAATCTTACTTTCGTGATAACCAAGTTTCTGATAATGGTGATGCAGCGGACTCATCAAAAAGATCCTTCTGCCTTCGCCATATTTCTTTTTGGTATACTTGAAATAACTCACCTGTATCATTACACTCAGATTCTCTACCAGGAATACACCACAAAAAATCGGTATCAGTAATTCTTTTCTTACGATGATAGCCAGTGCGGCGATCACACCTCCCAATGTCAGACTTCCCGTATCCCCCATGAACACCTGCGCCGGATAGGCATTGTACCAGAGAAATCCAACACAGGCACCCACCATTGCACCAATAAAAATCGACAGCTCTCCCAAATTGGGGATATACATGATGTTCAGATAATCTGCCAGCAGGAGGTTGCCACTTGCATAAGCAAACACACCCAGACAAACACCGATGATCGCACTAACCCCTGTTGCCAGCCCATCAATTCCATCCGTTATATTAGCACCGTTTGATACGGCCGTTACAATAAAAATTACAATCATCACATACAAAACCGATGTAAATCCTCTTAGCGCTTCCGGCAATAATTTGGCATAGTTAAATTCATGACCGGCTACAAACGGGATAGTAGTAATCGGTTCATTTGCCTCTACAAAATACCGGTCCTTGGTTTGCTGCTTTACCACTTTCACATTCGCATCAGCACCCGGTGTTCCTTTGTATTCTCTCCAGGCTTTGGTATTATCATTAAACAACAAGGTGAGTCCGATGATCAATCCCAATCCTACCTGTCCCAGTATTTTGAACCAGCCCGCCAATCCATCCTTATCTCCTTTTTTATATGCCACTCCCTGTTTCTGTGCCATTCTTTTGGCACGTAGTTTCAGGTAATCATCTACAAATCCGATAATGCCCAACCAGATGGTTGAAAAAATCATTAACCGTACATAGGCCTTATTCAAATCAGCCAGCAAAATCGTTGGTAAGAGTATCGCCAGAATGATGATGAGTCCGCCCATGGTAGGCGTTCCTTTCTTTTGCTCTTCTCCAGCCAGTCCCAGATCCCGTACCGATTCGCCTACCTGTCTTTTAAGCAGATAGTTAATAAGCTTTTTTCCAAATACCGTAGTGATGACGAGTGACAGAATCACGGCCAGTAACACCCGGGAAGTGATAAACTGCAAGAGCGCACTTCCCGGGATTCGGATGTCCATTTCCTTTAACCAATCAATTAAGTGGTACAGCATGATGGTTTTTGTTACTGGTTGCCAACCGGTGTCCAGCCGGTCGGACTGTGATTGAATGTAACCGTCCTAAGAATTTGGAAGTTTGATTTGGGAATTATGAATTACCCTCTTCAACCTCAAAATATCTTTATTAAGTTCCCTTTGTCTCCTTTGTCTCCTTTGTCCCCTTTGTCTCCTTTGTCTCCCTCGTCTCCTTCTTCCATTCCCCCTCCTCCTTTCCTCCTATCTTCCCAGTTCCCTTATCACTTTTTTCATCTCCTCTTTATCATCAAAATGATGTTTCACGCCATTTATTTCCTGGTACTGTTCATGTCCTTTACCTGCTACCAGGATGATATCTCCCGGTGCGGCAAGACTGAACGCTGTCCGGATCGCCTGCCTTCTGTCTGCAATGGATAAAAACTTTCTCCGTGCTGCCGTATTCAGGTCCGCTTCCATATCCAACAGTATCGCTTCCGGATTTTCTGACCGTGGATTGTCGGAAGTGAAAATCGCTTTGTCGCTAAATTCACAGGCAACCTGACCCATAACCGGCCGTTTCGTTTTATCCCGGTCTCCACCACAGCCCACAACCGTTATCACTTTCTCATCGCCCTGCTTCAGTTGTTTTATTGTTTTCAAAACATTCAGCAAGGCGTCAGGCGTGTGAGCATAATCCACAATGCCAATGATCTTTTCAACCGGTGATACCTGGTAATCAAATCTTCCATCGGCGCCCGATAAACTGCTTAAACATTCCAGCACTTCCTGTTTGTCTTCTCCCAGGTTTACCGCCGCTCCATACACGGCCAGTAAATTGTAGGCATTGAATTCACCGATCAGCCGAAAATGAACTTCCTGCTCATTGATGGTCATCAACAATCCTGTAAGTGCGTTTTCCAGAATCTTCCCTTTGAACTCAGCGATGGAGCGCAAACTGTAGAACTGCTTTTGGGCAGCCGTGTTTTGCAACATCACGGGTCCGCGTTTGTCATCCAGATTACTGATGGCAAAAGCCCCGGCCGGTAATTCATCAAAGAACTTTTTTTTCACCCGGATATACTCATCAAATGTCTTGTGATAATCCAGGTGGTCATGAGTGATATTGGTAAACAAGCCACCTGCAAATTCCAATCCGGCAATGCGATGCTGGTGAATTGCATGGGAGCTTACTTCCATGAACGCATACCTGCAACCTTTGTCGACCATTCGTTTCAGCAAAGCCTGTAACTGAATGGCATCCGGTGTCGTATGCGTTGCTTCAATCACTTCACCCGCAATCAGATTGTTCACGGTACTGATTAATCCGCAATCATATCCCAACGATGTAAAGAGCTTGTACAGCAGTGTTGCTACTGTTGTTTTTCCATTGGTTCCGGTAACCCCTACCACCTTTAGCTGCCTGGATGGTTGTCCAAAAAAATTCGACGCCATCACACCTGCCGCTACTGCGCTGTCTGCCACTTGCACATAAACCACCCCCTCTTTCCGTTCGGCAGGAACCTGTTCCGCAATGATGTAACCCGCACCTGCAGCAATCGCTTTCTCAATGAACTGGTGCCCATCTGCATTTGCGCCTTTGATAGCAATAAAACAAGAGCCGGCCGTCAGTTTCCTGGAATCAATCTGCAGGTCCCTGGGTTCTGTAAGCAAACTCCCATGTACCGAGCGGATGGAAACACCGTATAATATATCCTGTAAACTGGCCATCAATTCAATTCAATCGTAATTGTTTGTTTTGGTTGAATGCTGGTTCCCGGCGGCAGCGACTGTCCCGTCACTTTTCCTTTTCCTTTCACCAGCACTTTCAGTTTTCGTTCTTCGAGCAGATAAAGGGCATCCCGCAATCCCATTCCTTTCAGATCCGGCATCTGGCCCGGACTTTTGGTATCCATTGCCCTCACCACCGAATGGTAGTTTTCATCCGGCTCCACAACTGCCCACTGCTTTGTGTTCAGGCTGTCCTGATACTGCAGGGAGAGTGTTTGAAAAACCGTTTTTACTTTTTCACCGGAACCGGCATAGCGGAACCGGCTGCTATCCGGACTTGGCAATGCCGCCGTCTGAACGGGTATCTGTTGTGCCTGTAATGCAAAGAGCTTGTCGGCAATTTCCCGGAATACCGGGCCGGCTACCGTTCCGCCGTAATATTTTGCAGCAAAGGGTTTGTTTTTAATCACCACAATGCAACTGTATTTTGGGTTGTCTGCCGGAAAATACCCGGCAAAAGACGACTGATAAATATGATCCGCATACCCCCGGTTTCCATTCGCCACCAACGCTGTTCCTGTTTTACCTGCTATGCCGAAATACGGAGTAGACAAGGATTTCGCTGTACCATTCAATACCACACCTTCCAGGCTTGTCTTCAATTGCTTCAGCGTCGATTCTTTGCAAATTGACTCCACCATTATCTCCGGTTCCCTGCTCCAGATGCTTCTGCCATCCTGCTGCACTTCCTGCAACAGATAGGGCCTCATCATCTTTCCATTATTAGCCACCGCGTTGTACAACATCAATGTTTGCAACGGACTCACCAGCACTTCATATCCAAACGACATCCAGGGCAGTGAAGTCGCGCTCCAGGTTTTTGATTTCGGTGTTTTGATAATGGGTTGCGTTTCACCCACCAGGTCAATACCCGAAACTTCGTGTAAGCGTAACCGTTTCAAATGACCGATGAACTTTTCCGGATTGCCTCCATAATGCTGCATCACTATTTTTGCCATGCCCACATTACTGCTCAGTTCAAAAGCCTGCTGTAAGGATACATTGGTCCGCTTGTGCCGTTCACTGTCGTAAACTGTTCTCCGGTTCACCTGCCAAACCCCGTTTTCAAGATTTACCTGGCTACCCAGATTGGCTTTACCGTCTTCCAGTACTGCCAGCATGGTTGCCAGTTTAAAAGTGGAGCCGGGTTCAGATGCGCGAATGGCATAATTCAGATCTTCCCAGTATTCCCCTTCGCCTTTTTTTCCCAGGTTGGCAATGGCTTTGATCTTTCCGGTGGCAACTTCCATCACAATGCAGGTACCTGTTACCGCTTCATTTTCGATCATCACTTTCAGCAGGGCCTGTTGTGCGATATCCTGAATATTTACATCCAGCGTCGTAATCAGGTCTTTGCCGTTTTCAGGTTCCACTTCATACCCTTCCACCGGAACTGCTACTCCTCCTGCAATAAAGCGGACCAGTTTTTTTCCTGTTTCACCTTTCAACAAACTGTCGTAGGTTCTTTCGAGTCCGACATTCTGCGCATTCTCTCTGGCCAGACCGATCGTTCTGTTGGCCAGCATACCAAAGGGATTCAGTCGTTTGCTTTTTACTTCAGCGATAAATCCACTTTTGTTTCTGCCCAGCCGAACCAATGGAAATTCGCGCAGTTGTTTATACTGCTCGAAATCGATATTTTTCTTCAGCAGAAAATAGCGATCCTTTTTCCGGTAGCCGGCCTGCAACAATTTCTTGTAGCCATCCGCAGATTGATCCTTAAATAAAGAAGCGAGTGAGTAACTCAGGGAATCAAGATGTTCACGGAATCGTTTGCCGTTTTTATCTCTCAGTCCTTCCGCCCCGAAATCAATATAAATATTGAAAAAGGGAATGGATGTACTCAGCATGCTGCCGTCTTCACTGTAAATCGTTCCGCGATCCGCGTCAAGATTGATAATCCGGGTATGCAGACTGTCGCTTTTGCTTCTCCAGTAGGCTCCTTCAGCCTGTTGTATGTAAAGAGCTTTCCCAATCACCAGGAAGGCCAGCACAACCATACCGATAAAACACAGGTACACTCTCCACAGTATGTCGCGTTTTACTTCCACAGCGCCGGTCGATTAGGTTTTTATTATTGTCCGGGATCTTTTTTAATGACCACCGGAGGCGTTGTTAATTCCATTAATCCCAGTGGAGCAACAGCTTTCGCAACCTCTGTTTGTTTGCTGCGAAACATTACTTCACTTTTGATCGTTTTGTATTCAAACTGCAGTTCCGTTAATTCCTTATTGGTTCTGCTGATGGATTTTATAATCTTATCAGAATAGTGCCCGTTATAGATATACACCACCGCCAGTCCGCTCAGGAAAAGAAAAAATGGCAGGTGCTGCACTACCGCCTGGTAGTTGATCCGGAATCGTTTTTCTTTTTTGTCGCCTTGTTTTTTCATACGACTGACGGGTTGATCAATAGGACATTAACATTTCACTACTTCGATATAGACCTTCTTTATACTCTTTCCGCTACCCGCAGCTTAGCACTTCGGGAGCGACTGTTTCTTTTCTGTTCTTCCATAGTCGGAACGATGGGTTTTTTGCTGATCACTTTCAGCAGACTCACTGTTTTTTTATTTTCAAACGGATGCTCTTCTTCCGGCTCAAAACTCCCCTGTTTGAAAAACTGTTTCACCAACCGGTCTTCCAGCGAATGAAAGGTGATAATCGCTGCCCTTCCCCCCTTTTCCAACACTTCCGGAAGCTGTTCCAGCAATTCCCGGAGGGCGCCCATCTCATCGTTCACTTCAATCCTCAGTGCCTGAAATACCTGTGCGAGGTATTTATTCGGATTGCCTTTCACCACTGCCTGGATCACTGCCTTAAACTGCTGAATGGTCTGCATTGGCATTGTACCTCTGCTGGCAACAATTGTTCTGGCAAGGGTTTTGGCATTAGTCACTTCACCATATTGTTCAAACAGTTTATGCAGTTGCTGCTCCGTGTAGGTTTGCAGGATATGTGCTGCTGTCAATTCAGAACGTGCATCCATGCGCATATCCAGATCAGCATCAAAGCGGATGGAAAATCCCCGCTCTGCTTCGTCAAACTGGTGACTGCTCACACCCAGATCTGCCAGCACACCATTCACCGTGCTGATCTTATGGAGCCGCAGGAACCGCTGCAGGTGCCGGAAATTATGCGGCACGAACAAGACCCGGGGGTCATCCGGCAGATTGTTGGCAGCATCTGCATCCTGATCAAAAGCTACCAGCCGTCCGTTGGGCCCAAGTTTTTCCAGTATGGCCCGGGAATGACCGCCGCCGCCGAAGGTGCAATCCACATAGGTACCGGCCGGATCAAGCTGCAGGGCCTCGAGGCATTCCGAAAGCAGTACCGGTATATGGTATACTTCTTCCTGCATCTCAGACTGCATTTCCGTTTCCACCCATCACCTGTTGCGCCAGGCTGCTGAAACTGTCTGCTGAAAACGATTCAAAGAACTTCTTATACGTTGCGCTATCCCAGATCTCGATCTTGTCAACCGCAGACACCAGTACGATGTCTTTGGAGAGTCCGGCATATTCTTTCAAATTGGGAGGCAAAAGCAACCTTCCGGCTGTATCCGGCTCTACCTCAGTAGCACCGTTCATGAAAAACCTCCTGAATTCACGTACTTTGGGGTCAAAATCATTCAGCTTGCTGATCTGCGCATATATCGGTTCCCAGCTGGTCTGGGGATATAAGGTGAGGCATTTTTCAAACCCACGGTTGATGACGAATGGCATCGCATTCTCCGGCAGTTGCTTTTTCAGCCCGGCCGGGAGGAGGAAGCGCCCTTTGGCGTCCAGCGTTGCTTCGTATTCGCCCAGAAAACCTTTCATTTATCGCTATATGCCCTGATTTTGACATTTATTACCACAAAATAACACTTTTTCCCACTTACGGGAGAAATTTTGGATGCTTTATTTTATCCACATGGGGGATTTACGTCAAACCCTTAGTAGATCTACGTTTCAGCCCAAAATGTGGGTAACCTCGTGAGCTGCCTGTGGATTGAATGTGGATAGCTGTGGATAAGCTGTTTTTCTCCGATTTTTGTTGCAATTTGCGGCCTCATGAAAGCTGCTGAAAATCCCCGGTCCATACGCATTGAGCATTTCCGGTACGAGTTACCGGAAGAGCGGATTGCCCTTTATCCGGCAGCGGAAAGAGATGCATCCAAATTGCTGGAATACCGACAGGGAGAAATGCGGGAATACAGGTACCGCGATCTGCCCGAACTCATTCCTTCCGGTTATACCCTTGTTTTCAATAATACCCGGGTAGTGCAGGCCCGGCTCGCTTTCCGTAAACCTACCGGCGGTGCACTGGAATTATTTTGCCTGGAGCCGGATTCCCTTTATCCGGATATCACGAGCGCCATGCTGCAGCAACAGGAAGTGTACTGGATTTGCCTCGTGGGAGGTGCGTCTAAATGGAAAGACGGACAGGTGCTGGAACTGGTAACTGAAACAGGATTGAAGCTGGAAGCGCGACTGGCAGAAAAACGCTCCGGCGAATACCGGATCCATTTCAGCTGGAACCCCGCCACGCTTTCCTTTGCGGAGGTTTTACAACTTGCCGGGAAAGTGCCCATCCCTCCCTATATCAAAAGAGCCGCTGATAATATCGATGAACAACGCTACCAAACCGTATACGCCGCTACTGAAGGATCCGTAGCCGCTCCTACTGCCGGCTTACATTTTACTGAAGCCTTGTTAAAGCGCCTAACGGATAAGGACATACGCACAGAAATGGTAACCCTGCATGTTGGCGCAGGCACTTTTCAGCCGGTTAAAGCCGACACCATGAGCGGGCATGAAATGCATGCAGAATTCATTGATGTCAGCCGCCAGTCAATTGAACACCTGCAGGCGCAGGCAGACCGGATCATCGCCGTGGGAACTACTTCCCTTCGCACCCTGGAAACCCTTTTCTGGATGGGCGTAAAAGCACATTATCTGCCAACCGCATCCATTCAGGAACTCAGTATCAGTCAATGGGAAGTATATGATGAATGGAGTTCAAAGAAGTTGCCTGCCAGAGAAGCGTTAGTATCCCTACTAACCTGGATGGATAACCGAAAACTGGACCGCATCGTATGTAAAACAAAAATTCTTATTACACCAGGTTATACCATGCGGCTTATAAACGGACTGATCACCAATTTTCATCAGCCACAGTCTACCTTGTTATTGCTGATTGCTGCTGTTGTTGGAGAGGATTGGAAAAAAATCTATCAATACGCACTGGATCATGAATTCCGTTTCCTGAGTTATGGCGACGGCTCACTGCTCTGGTGTAACCAATAATCAGGATTCTTTACTGTAGGGCATTTCAATGGTGAAAGTAGTTCCCTTGCCAAGGTTGCTGTCTACTTTTATTTTGCCCTGGTGTGCATCCACAATGGTTTTGACATAACTAAGTCCCAGGCCAAATCCTTTCACATTGTGAAGATTGCCGGTATGCACCCGGTAGAACTTTTCAAATATCCGCTTCACACTTTCCTTACTCATTCCAATTCCATTGTCTTCAATACGTATCAGTATGCCTTTGGTATTGGAACTGGTAGACAGTTTCAACACGAGGTTGTCTTTGGAATATTTAACCGCGTTGTCAACCAGGTTATTGATCAGGTTGGTGAAATGCACTTCATCGGCCATGATCAGATCATTCTTTGCATTCAGTTGCAAATCGGCATACCCGTTTTTATGCTGCAATTGCAAATCAAAATTCTCCAGCACCTGTTCAATTACAGCATGTACATGAACCGGTTTTTTACTCAGGTTGATTTCCTGGCGATCCATTAATGCCGCCTGCAGAATGGTTTCCACCTGCTTGTTCATCCGCTTGTTTTCCTCTTTGATAATTCCCGTGAAGTATTGCATCTTCTCCTTATCATTGGAAACTTTTTCGGTTCGTAACGCATCCACTGCCAGCGAAATCGTAGCTAGTGGTGTTTTAAATTCATGCGTCATATTATTGATGAAATCGTTCTTGATTTCACTGAGTTTCTTTTGTCGCAACAAGGCACTTACCGTTACATAAAATGCTGCCAGCAAAATGAGCGTGAACAGGATGGCACCGCTTAACATCCAACGCAGTTCCTTGAACACTATATTTTTTACATTGGGTACTACCACCACCATGGCTTCTTCCGGAACCAGTCCCTCCATATTACTGCCCCCGGGCACCAGCAACGGATAAATAAACCGGCGGTTTCTCAGGGTATCTTCAAATACTTTATCAAAACCAGGTGAACGAAGCTCGTCATAGGTCAGAAAACCGGCATCGGATGTTATCAGAAATTCAAAGCGGGTATCTTTCAGGCCAAATGCGTTGAAATTTTTCCGCAATTTTTCCTGTACCTCAAAGGGGGTGAATTTTTCAGAAATCGTAGACGGCTTCATCAGCTCCATCATCAGCTGATCGGATGGCCAGCTCAGGTTCGGCCGAAGTCTCCTGTTTTTCAGGGAAGGCAGGGTCCCTTTCTGGGCCATGAGCTCCTCTCCTGTTTGACCCATTGCCTTAACGA
This sequence comes from uncultured Flavihumibacter sp., assembly GCA_964547405.1. Lineage (GTDB taxonomy): Bacteria > Bacteroidota > Bacteroidia > Chitinophagales > Chitinophagaceae > Flavihumibacter. Next base: position 11,097 of record CAZJNY010000071.1, read on the forward strand.
TGTTATCAGCCAGCTGTTCTTCCTTTACCACCAGCATACTGCGAAACCAGGATATCTGGATGACGATGATGCCAACCAGGGAAAGAGCCACCAGTAAAATGATTAAAGGAAAAATTCGCTTCATTCCGGCAAAAATAGCGTTGGTTAATGATTTGGCCTATCTACCCCTGCATCCCTGCTATGAATTAACAGTTGTTTATAGCCGATCCTGAACAAATATTGTTCTATTTCCCAATATTCCATAAATTAACTGTATGACACAAATCTTACCTGCTGCAGGAACCCTTTTAATTGCGGATCCTTTTCTGAAGGACCCCAATTTTATGCGGACCGTGGTCTTTCTTTGTGAACATCAGGAGGAAGGCAGTTTCGGGTTTGTTTTAAACCGGTTATACGATTTCACCCTCGATCAGTTAATGGCAAGTGCCGAAGGAATGCCGCTGCCGGTCTATTACGGCGGACCGGTACAGGTAGATACCATCCATTTTCTGCACCAATACCCGGAATTGATTCCAGATGGGTTTGAAGTGGCTGATGGTATTTATTGGGGAGGTGATTTTGAAACAGCCGTACAATTGCTGAAAGACAATGAAATCAGTCCTCAGGGCATACGGTTCTTCATCGGCTACTCCGGTTGGTCAGAGGGCCAGCTGCTGAGTGAATTAAAAGAAAAATCATGGATAGCTTCTACCGGCAACCAGCGGCTGGTGTTTGAAATTGACAGAGATGCCATCTGGAAAGAAGCGCTTAAAGATCTTGGCGGAGAATATGAACAACTGGTTAATTATCCGATTGACCCCCAATTGAACTAAAACAAAAAACCGGCACTTCATCGGAAGTCCGGTTTTTTGTTCCACTTACTACCCCTCCAGCCAATTTTCTCTTCACTGTTCTTTCTTCACTTTGGCTGGTTCCCGGAGTGAAAGTATAATAGGAACCAATCACCTGCCAGCGTGATAAAACGGTTTATTCAATCGTGTTTGAACGGTTTCACTATATCTACGAAATCAATCCAGTTGCAGACGTTTTTCTTTGGGATATTTTACCGTAAACCGGATCGTTTTCTTTTGTTCTGCTCCTGGTGGAACGGTAAGATTCCAGCTCACCAGTCCGGTTTCACTGTTCAACCGGCCACCATCCTGCCCATCCCGCTCCACTTCTATTTCTTTCATTGTTGAAATCGGGAATTGATCTTCGAGTAAAATGGATATAGGCTGTTTTTTGTTGTTGCGTACACTCAGCTCAAACTGTTTGCTTTCCGATTTGTTTCCACCGAGGAATCGTTTCGAGCTGAAATCCTTTACCAGCGTGCGTTTTGCGATCACATTCGCATCCCGGCCGAGTGATAGATAAAGTGTATCTTCTGCGAGTGCAGGATCAATAAAACTCTTACCCAGGAACGTGCCTTCAAAAAACAGGTTTGCTTCACCCGCCATCAATTCCAATTCCTGCCAGTTGGTGAGTCTTGCTGTCAGATAGGCCGCTTCTTCCAGTTTCGGTGCCGCATAATATTCATATACCGCGGGCAGCGAAGATTTCTTCACATCAATAGTTGTTACTTTTCCATCATTGGGGATGGTATAAATTTCTTTGATTTCGTATTTGGTGGTGGTGGGTTGGTAGGTGGTGGTTATTTCCAGGGGTTTGGCAGCTATTTCCCTTTTACTCCGTTGAACTCCTGCAACGCTTCCTTCCAGGGCATCACTTGTGGCACCATATCCAATTACTACTACTTCATTTAATGCATTCTCCTGAAAGGCCAATGGAATACTCAGGAAGCCACCTGTGAAAACCATCTCCCTTGCCTGGTATCCGACGCTACTAACCAACAGGGTTGCTCCTCTTGAAACAGCACTCAACGAAAAATAGCCGTTTGCATCTGCTGTGGTTCCTGTTGAACTACCCTTTACTTGTATAGTTGCTCCTGTTACAGGCACTCCACGTTCATCCACCACCCTGCCCTGCACAGTAGTTCCATTCAGCACATTTCGAAACTGTCCGGAACTCATACCCGGAGTCATATACCTCAAATACCAGGGCTCCAGTTGCGGCTTCTCATTGTTCTGAGACGGATTTCCACTCGACAATGCCAGCTTGATGTCCTTCCATACTTCTCCGCTCGACTGATACACATTCGCCACAAACTGAATATCAAGTGGCGCACTGATATCTTTCACGGAAATCGAATAGGAAGGATGCCATCCCGCCTTATTAACCAGGTAGGTGGCAGACAAAGGCACCTGTGCCGCCCGACGGCATTCCACGATTGCATAAATTTCATTGACCGCCTGATTCCGCGCACTGTTCAGCTCATTAGCCTGGCTTCGCACCAACTGTTTATCTTTTTCCAGCTTCTCCTGGTTTTTTTCAATTTCCAGTTGCTTATTGTACAGGTCTTCCAGGCGCTCCCGCTGGAAATCCAGTGCCGCTTTCAGGTCAGCCGGCTTAATGGCAACGGTGCCAGATTTTAGTTCCTGGTTTCTTACCAGCATGGCTTCTTCCTGTTTCAATACATCCAGCATCTTGCGCTGCCGCGCCTGCTTCTCCTCTATATCTTTAATCTGATCCTGCACCTGTTTTACCTCTTCCCGGATTTTTTCTTCCTGTAAAAAATTCTTTCGTACACCAACCGACAGGATAGTCAGATCCCCTTCGAGTTTTACCTGTACACTGGGTGCTTCGATATCCGTGGAAATTCCCTGCAATACCAGCTCCGATTTACCCAGGGGCAGGGTAACCATCCCGGTTCTTTTCACCTCCGCTCCTTTCAGAAAAACAGTAACGGTTTCAATTTTAGTATCAGCAGGTACCCGTTTCGGTTGCCCGGTACTGTTGGCAACGAACAACAGGAGAGCCACAGGCATTAGCAGGATTTGTTTCATACAGCCTTTTTTACAAGAGTAGAAAAAAGAAAATATAGCTGCAACCAGTAACCGAAAAAAAATCCCGCAGCTGTTAACTGCGGGATTAGTTATTCCAAAAGACATTTGGTGTTAATCATTCATAGGTATGGCCCCTTCCACTAAAACGGTCACCTTGTTCTGAAAAACTTCTACAAAGCCGCCCTGTATGGAATATTGCTCTGTATCAGATTGCTGTTTGTCTTTCAATACTTTCAGCTTTCCGGCTTTCAGCGCACTTACCAAGGGCGCGTGTTTTTCGAGAACCTCAAACAGTCCGTCCACTCCCGGCAACTGTACACCGTACACATCACCTGAATAGAGCTTGCGTTCTGGGGTCAATATTTCTAAGTTCATACGTTCGTTTCAATGATTCGGAACAATTCCATTCTTATCCCTGTGCCTGTGCCAGGAGTTTCTTACCTTTTTCGATCGCATCTTCAATGGTACCTACCAGGTTGAAGGCTGCTTCCGGATACTCATCCACTTCACCGTCCATGATCATGTTGAATCCACGGATCGTGTCTTCGATGCTAACGAAAACACCTTTCAGACCCGTGAACTGCTCTGCCACGAAGAAAGGCTGACTCAGGAAACGCTGCACTTTACGGGCACGTTGTACGGTCATTTTATCTTCATCGCTCAATTCATCCATACCGAGGATCGCAATGATATCCTGCAGTTCTTTGTATCGCTGAAGGATCAGCTTAACGCGGTTGGCAGTGTTGTAGTGAGATTCACCCACAATAAGAGGTGTAAGGATACGGCTGGTTGAATCCAGGGGATCAACCGCAGGATAGATACCAAGGTCAGCAATTTTACGGCTCAATACCGTTGTTGCATCCAGGTGGGCGAAAGTAGTTGCCGGAGCCGGATCGGTAAGGTCATCCGCTGGTACATATACCGCCTGTACAGAAGTAATGGAACCATTTTTGGTAGACGTAATTCTTTCCTGCATCAGTCCCATTTCTGTTGCCAGAGTAGGCTGGTATCCTACCGCTGATGGCATACGTCCCAACAGCGCCGATACTTCAGATCCTGCCTGGGTGAAACGGAAGATATTATCTACGAAGAACAGGATGTCTTTTCCTTTTCCGGTACCATCACCATCACGGAAGTATTCTGCGATGGTCAGTCCGCTCAGCGCCACCCGCGCACGGGCTCCCGGAGGTTCGTTCATCTGTCCGAATACAAATGTTGCCTTGGATTCTTTCAGTTCTTCCAGGTTTACTTTTTCCAAATCCCATCCGCCTTCTTCCATACTGTGTTTGAACGCATCACCGTATTTCATGATTCCGGCTTCGATCATTTCGCGCATCAGATCATTTCCTTCACGGGTACGCTCACCTACTCCTGCAAACACGGATAAACCACCGTGCCCTTTAGCGATGTTGTTAATCAATTCCTGGATCAATACGGTTTTACCTACACCCGCACCACCAAACAGACCGA
>CAZJNY010000072.1:0-15299 GCA_964547405.1 uncultured Flavihumibacter sp.
TTCCAGCCTGCTCAGCATGTATATTTGCGTTTATGGCGAATAAGGCGAAGACCCGGAAAAAATCACGTCCCGATGCGGTAGATCTGCGACCTGATAAGGAGGAGCAGGTTGAAATGAAAACGCTGGTAAAGGATGAACGAACGCTGAAAATAATTGGTGCAGTATGTCTGTTGCTGGCCATCTTTCTGTTCATTGCTTTCAGTTCTTATCTGTTTACCTGGAAAGCAGATCAGGACAAGGTATTCAGGGGTGGCAGCTATTTTCTTTTTTCAGAAGACATTCGTGTAGCCAACCTCCTTGGGCGGCTCGGAGCCTGGGTATCCCATTTCTTTTTTTATAAAGGATTTGGGCTGGCTTCCTATTTTATCTGCAGCCTGTTTTTTGTGTTGGGCGCGAATCTGCTATTCCGGAAGAAATTATTCAAAGTCAGTCGAAATATACGGTACGTATTAGTTGGACTTATTTATTTCAGTGTTAGTCTGGCATTTTTTTCGGGAAGCAGCAGTTTCGCCTGGGGTGGTGCTGTTGGCAACATGATCAGTAAATGGATGACCAGTTTCCTCGGAATAATTGGTACGGCGTCGATTTTATTACTGGGCGGTATCGCCTATTTTATCTGGCGGTTCAATCCGGAGTTTTCTGTGCCCAAAATTCCCGCTCTTCCTACCAGAAAGCAGGATGAGGGAATTTCGGAAGTTTTGATGCCGACGGAGCAAGGCATGTCGGAAGAGATAGAAGAAGAAAATACTTCGGGAGCAAAATTACTGGTAGACGAGTCGCTCCCAGCAAAAAATGGACTGAAGAAAAAAGGTGGTGTTGTAGTGCTGCCTCCTGTTCAGCCGGAGGAAATTATTCCTTTTGATATCATCGAAAAGGAAGAAGAAAACAGTTTGGCTCCGTTGGAAGAACCGACGCTGGAGCCAGCCCTTCCCCAGGAACCGGAACGAGAAGTTCCTCCACCCGTTGTTATTCCTCCATCGACCAAAAAAAATCAGCCGGAGGAAGAGTTGCCCCTTGAAATTAAATCGCAACCGGCAGAGGAGGAAACAGAAGAAGAAGGGAAAACAGATGAGCTACCACCCTATGAGCCTACACTTGATTTGCGCGATTATAAATACCCGGGACTTGACTTATTGGAAACTCATGGGAGTGAAAAGATCGTGCAGGATCCGGCTGAACTGGAAATGAATAAAAACCAGATCATCACAACGCTGAAGAATTATGATATCCATATTCAAAAAATAAGTGCAACAGTTGGTCCAACGGTTACTTTGTACGAAATCGTTCCGGCTGCGGGTGTTCGGATTTCGCGAATTAAAAACCTGGAAGACGATATAGCCCTGAGCCTGGCGGCACTAGGTATACGTATCATTGCACCGATTCCCGGCAAGGGCACTATCGGGATTGAGGTGCCGAATGTGAAAAAGACCGTGGTGAGTATGAAAACATTACTCAGTTCCGAGAAATTCACGCACAATGCATTTAGTCTGCCTATTGCAATTGGTAAAAAAATTGACAACGAGAACTTTATTGTTGACCTGGCCAGTATGCCGCACCTGCTGATGGCTGGTGCTACCGGGCAGGGTAAATCAGTTGGACTGAATGCGATCCTGGTTTCCCTGTTATACAAAAAACATCCGTCGCAGCTGAAATTTGTACTGGTGGATCCGAAAAAAGTGGAACTGAGTATTTACAGAACTATTGAACACCATTTCCTGGCCAAGTTGCCAGGGGAGGAGGAAGCCATCATAACCGATACCAAAAAAGTTATCAATACCCTCAATGCGCTTTGTATAGAAATGGACAACCGGTACGATCTGCTGAAGGAAGCCGGAACCAGAAATATCAAAGAATACAATGAGAAGTTTATAAAGCGCCGGTTGAATCCGCAAAAGGGGCACCAGTTTTTGCCTTTCATCGTTTTGGTAATTGATGAGTTTGCAGACCTGATCATGACAGCAGGTAAAGAAGTAGAGATGCCCATCGCGCGATTGGCTCAGTTGGCCAGAGCCGTAGGTATTCACCTGATTATAGCAACCCAGCGTCCGTCTGTAAATATTATTACCGGAACCATTAAAGCCAACTTTCCGGCCCGGATTGCCTTTAAGGTGTCCTCCAAAATTGATAGCCGGACCATTCTGGATGCCGGAGGCGCGGAACAACTCATTGGGAAGGGGGATATGCTGATTTCCTACAATGGAGAGCTCACCCGCCTGCAGTGCGCATTTGTGGACACTCCGGAAGTGGAAGAAGTGACGGATTTTATAGGAAATCAGCGTGGCTACCCACAGGCCTTTCTACTGCCTGAATATGTAGATGAAAAGGATATGGAAGGGAAGGATTTTGACCTGGGTGATAAAGACCCGCTTTTTGAGGATGCCGCCAGATTGATCGTTGCCAACCAGATCGGCTCCACCTCCCTCCTCCAGCGCCGGATGAAACTCGGCTACAACCGGGCCGGGCGATTGATGGACCAGCTGGAGTCAGCGGGGGTAGTGGGCCCCAATTTGGGGAGTAAAGCACGCGAGGTGTTAATAAAAACCGAACATGAACTGGAGGAATTTCTAACCAACATGTGATTTTTGTTAAAAGCCGCTTAAAGACAACGCATTGGTTAATCCCTGCATCTTAATTGCAGTCTATACCATTGTCAATTAATTATCTTTGCAACTTATTTTCAAAATTGAACTCATGAATAGAATTTTAACGCTCGTAGCTTTTCTGATAGGATTTGGAATTGTACAACAAACTCAGGCGCAATCGGATCCTGCCGCCAAGCAGATTCTGGACGGTGTGAGCGCAAAATTTAAATCCTTTAATGCGGTTCAGTCAGGTTTTACGCTCAAAGTGGAGGATGGAAAAGGCAAGGTTCAGGGAGAAAAAACCGGGATTGTGTTTATGAAAGGTGGTAAATACCGGGTGAACATATCCGGACAGGAAATTTACAGTGATGGTTCAACTGTCTGGACTTATGATAAAGCTGCGAATGAAGTTACTATTACGAAAATGGAAGGCGGTCAGAATTCACTGACTCCGCAAAAACTCTTTACCAACTTTTACGATAAAGACTTTTTGTATAAGCTGAATGGTGAAAAGAAAGTGGGAGCCCGCCAGATGCAGGAAATAGAGCTCACTCCAACTGATAAATCAAAAGCGTTTCACAAAGTTTACCTGCTGGTAGACAAAGCACAAAAGTCAATTCATAGCGCAAAAATTCTGGAAAAGAACGGCAATGTTTACACCTATACTGTTTCTAATTTTAATGGGAAAGCGGTAATTCCTGATGCGCAATTTGTATTCGATAAGAAAAAATATCCTGGAGTAGAGGAAATAGACCTGAGATAATCAGGCCCTTATTTCACTGGGTAAAAGGTGGAATTCTTTCTTGAAGGCGGCTGCAAAGTTGCTGAGGTTTGAATAGCCAACCTGTATGCCCACTTCTTTCACGGAAAAGTCGCCGCTTAATAATAAATCCCTGGCCATCTGCATTCGTTGTTTCTGGTAATAAGCATAGATGCTTGTTCCATATACTTCCTTGAATAATTTTTTCAATTTGGCGGAGCTCATGGCAGCTTCCTGGGATAGTTTGTCGATGGTTGGGGGGCGGGTATGAACGCTTGCCGTAAGGATGGTTTCCACGTGCATCAATTGCTGAATATCATGTCTTGAAATTTTCGGGCTCGTCAGTACTGATTTGCTTCTATCATACAGCCTTGAAAAAAAACGTTCGATGAGCAGCATAATCCTGTTTTGAACAGTTGCTGTGCGTAAGGGGTTCTCTGTTTTTATCTGGAGTATATCTGTAAAATATTTTCGATACTCGTTATCAATTGGTTCAATAGTGAAAGAGGCCGTTTTGAGTTGCAGGTAAGTAGCGAGCACTTCTTCCGGGTCTTTTATATGCAGATGATCTGCCAGCCAGTTTTTATTAAAAATTATATTGATACCCTTGTTGTGGCTACCTTTTCTGCCAAAGTAGGAGACATCAAAAAGAGAGCTGGTGAGGTAAATGCCTGAATGATGGGTGTTTCTTGTAGAGAGGACCTCGCCATCGATCTTCAGTGTTAACTCTTCAGCAATTCGGAACTCTTCATAGCGTAGCACATAGAACTCATCTGCCTCTTTGGTTCTTTTCAAAAAAAAATGGTCATTAAGTGTATAGTCTGACAGAATCGCCTGAAGTCCGTTCGGTAGTTCAAAAACAGTTGAGTAGCCGGATGCAAATTCTTCCGGATACACTAAAGTATCACCCTGCATCGTGCAGCCTAGTTCATAAGCCAAACGTGAAAGCAGGTGTCTGTAGTTATTTGACTGATATTCAAAACTGAACAAGTTATAAGAATTGGTCATGCAAAAGTACGGAAGAATTTCAATCACTACCCCACCGGTAGGTTTTGATATCTAGTCCGGCCAGGTCAAGCACCCTGTCTACGACCGTTTCTGCGATTTCCTCTGCGGTTTGAGGTCTTGAATAAAAGGAGGGAGTTGCCGGACAGATGATTCCTCCTGCCAGGGTGATGGTTTCCATGTTCCGGATATGAACCAGGTTATAGGGCGTTTCCCGCGCTACACAGATCAGTTTTCTTCTTTCTTTTAAAATAACATCAGCGGCCCGGGTGATCAGGTCATCCGACTGGCCGCCGGCTATTCTTCCGAGCGTGCCCATTGAACAGGGGATGATAATCATAGTCGAATATAAACCGGAACCACTGGCGAAGGGAGCTGAAAAATCGTATTTCTCAAAGAAACGAACACCTTCCTGTGTGTATCCGGTATACGAGTCATTACCCAGTTCCGTGTTCCATACTTCCCTGGCATTTTTAGTCATAACGATACCCAATGCATCCCATTGTTGTCGAAGTGTAAGCAGCTTTTCAATCAGCAGCCTGGCATAAATTGAACCACTGGCGCCCGTAATAGCAATAACAATTCTTTGCATTTTGATTCGTTATTTTAGAGTAACAAAAGTAATCATGCCAAGGTTTATAGGTTTTTTATTCCTTCTCTTTTACTGGACTGGGTCCTTTGCCCAGAAAACAACGGAGAAGGATATACGATGGATGAGTTTGCAGGAGGCAGAAGAAGCGAGCAAAACATCTCCAAGGCCCGTTCTTATAGATTTGTATACCGATTGGTGCGGATGGTGTAAGGTAATGGATAAGAGGACCTACAAAAACCCGAAAGTAATTCAATACCTGAACCAGCATTTTTATACGGTCAAGCTGGATGCGGAGGCAAAAACTCCTTTTCAGTGGATGGGTAAAACCTTCCAGTTCAATCAGCAGTACAGAACCAATGATTTTGCTATTTATCTCACCCAGGGACAATTATCGTATCCTACAACAGTCATAATTCCTGCTCCGGGCGAAGCGCCACAGGCGGTGGCAGGATTCATGCTGCCCAAAGAACTGGAGCCATTTGTAAAATATTTTGGAGAAAAAGCCTACCCAAATACTCCGTTCCCTGTTTTTCAGCAACAATTAAAGCGCAAGTGGTAGGAGAAGATTAAAATCGCATTAAAATATCAGCATAACTTTAACAGGCCTGCAACGTTTAAGTGTAAAATCTAATCAGTACTAATGGTTTTCATAAGATGCTGCTGGCCACCTGGGTCAGAAAATTGATGTATTCGATCCTTTCCTTTCAAGGAAGTACTTAGTAAGGGTTGATTTATGTCAAGTTCTCTCCTGCTACCCAAAAAAAATCACCGGATGCAACTAATGTTTACTCATTAACATCTTATATTTGAATTTTCATAGGATAAGGTTTAATGGTTAATGGTATTTGATTAGTGCATCCCGCCGGTTTCGGCGGGATTTTTTTTTGTGGAGTATGGAAGAGGAAAACATTGAATGAGCTGAATAAAATGAAAAAGGTGAAAGGGATTACCCTTTCACCTTTTTCACATCTCACATCTCACGTCTCACATCTCACTTCTTCCTTACATCGCCTCCGCCATATCCGGAATCTCCGCAACCTTATAGGCGCCGGCATCCAGTTTGGCCTTGGTTTCAGTAAAGGCTTTCAGCGTGAGGTTGATATCTTCTTCGGTATGAACCGCGGTTGGAATCAGCCGGTAAATAATCTGTCCTTTCGGAATTACCGGATATACAACGATAGAGCAGAAAATATTATAATTTTCGCGCAAATCAAGAACCATTGCAGTTGCTTCTGGTACATCTCCTTTCATATACACCGGCGTTACCATGGTATTGGTTTTACCCAGGTCAAATCCACGTTCACGCAGTCCGGATTGCAACGCATTGGTAACCTTCCAGAGTTTTTCGCGCAGCTCCGGCATCGTCTTTAACATATCCATCCGCTTCAGCATGCCTTCCACAATCAACATGGGCAGGCTCTTCGCAAAGATTTGTGACCGCGTATTGTAACGGAGGTAGGAAAGCACATCTTTTGGTCCTGCAATAAAGGCACCAATGCTTCCCATTGATTTTACAAAAGTTGAGAAATACAGATCAATCCCCGCCTGACAGCCCTGGGCTTCATCAGTACCGGCACCAGTTGGTCCCATTGCACCAAATCCATGCGCATCATCAATCAGAATCCGGAATTCATATTTTTCTTTCAGGGCCACAATCTCTTTCAGTTTTCCCTGATCACCACTCATTCCATACACACCTTCTGTAATAAGGAGAATTCCGCCACCGGTTTTCTCGGCCATCTTTACAGCGCGCTGCAATTGCTTTTCACAATCTTCGATATCGTTGTGCTTGAAAGTATAGCTATATCCAAGATGCATACGAATGCCATCCACAATACAGGCATGACATTCTGCATCATATACAATAATATCTCTGCGATTTACCAACGCATCAATACAACTCATAATGCCCTGGTAGCCGAAATTCAATAACATCGCATCTTCCCGTTGCACAAAACTACTCAACACTTTTTCGAGTTCTTCGTGATAGACGCTGTTCCCGCTCATCATCCGCGCACCCATGGGATACCCCATGCCCCATTTTTCAGCAGCAACGGTATCCGCCTTCCGCGTTTCAGGGTGATTCGCGAGCCCCAGGTAGTTATTCAGACTCCATACAATTCGCTCCTTACCCCTGAAAAACATCCTGCTGCCCAATTCACCTTCCAGTTTCGGAAAGGCGAAATAACCATGCGCGCGTTTCATGTGCTGACCGATTGGCCCGCCATCTTTCACCAGCTTCTCGAAGATATCTGCCATATGTTATGAATAATTTGTGTTTTTAAATTGTCGCAAAGGTAGTTTTTTTAAGGCTTTATATTTGTAAAAAACAGTATCATGCTCCAACGCTTCTTCGTGTTCTGTATGGCCGGCCTCGCCAGTATGAACCTGGCTGCCCAATCCACACAGAAAACAGGGCCGGCATCTGGTATCAGCCGCCCGAAACTGGTTATTGGCTTAGTTGTAGATCAGATGAGATGGGATTTTCTCTATCGTTACCAGGACCGGTACCTGCCCAATGGTGGGTTTAACCGCCTCTTAAAACAGGGTTTCTCCAATGAAAATACCTTTATCCCCTACGCTCCAACAATTACCGCCTGTGGTCATAGTACCATATATACGGGAAGTGTACCTGCCATAACCGGAATCGCCGGAAATGCCTGGTACGACCAGCGCCAGCGTAGAATTATGTATTGTGTGGAAGACGCAACGGTGCAAACTGTAGGCAGCAATTCCAAAGCGGGACTGATGAGTCCGCGGAATATGCAGACCACCACCATTGGCGATGAACTGAAACTGGCAACCAATTTTCGTTCTAAAGTGATCGGAATTGCCATCAAAGACAGAGGAGGGATCCTCCCAGCCGGACATACCGCAGATGGAGCTTACTGGTATGATGGGAGCTCTGGTAACTGGATTACGTCTACCTATTACCGGAATGATCTTCCAGCCTGGGTGAAATCCTTCAACGACTCCAAATGGGTGGATAAAATCTATGAAACAGGTTGGAATACACTTTATCCAATTGAAACATATGTAAATAGTGAACGAGCCGACAAGCCCTATAAAAGCAAGCCGTTAGGTGCCAAGGCAATGGCGCATCCCTATGATCTGAAATCCATGATCGGGAAAAATTATGGAGCGATTGCATCAACTCCTTATGGCAATACCATGACCCTCGAGCTGGCTAAGGCGGCTTTAAAAGGCGAAGGCCTGGGAAAAGGTGCTTTTACCGATATGCTGGCTGTTAGCTTATCCTCCCCGGATTATATCGGACATGCATTTGGTCCCAATTCCGTTGAGATAGAAGATACCTACCTGCGTCTTGATAAAGAACTGGGCGAGTTTTTTGATTTCCTGGATAAGGAAGTTGGCAAAGGACAGTACCTTTTCTTCATTTCTGCTGACCATGGAGTAGCTCATATTCCCGGCTTCATGAAGGAACATAAAATACCGGCGGGAATCTTTGATGATGGTAAGTACAGGGATACCCTGAATGCAATTCTTAAAGCTAAAACCGGACATCCGAATATGGTTATTAGTATGTATAATTACCAGATTCATCTCAACAGACCGGTTATGGACAGCCTGGATCTTGACCGCGACGAGATTGTAAAAACAGTAGTGCGGTTCATGGAAAAACAGCCGGAAGTAATGCGGGTATTTGATATTTCAGAACTGGAGGAAACAACAATTCCAGAAAAAATTCGCGCCATGATCACCAATGGATACGACCCCAGCCGGGGTGGCGATATACAGCTTGTTTTGTATCCGCAATACATAGATGGCGGTGCAGCAGGAACCACCCATGGTTCCTGGAATCCGTATGATGCGCATATTCCATTGGTTTGGTATGGCTGGAACATCAAGCCTGGCAAATCCAACAAAGAAGTGTATATGTCTGATATCGCACCCACCATCGCGGCCCTGTTGCATATTCAGATGCCCAATGGAACTGTAGGAAAAGTGATAGAAGCAATCGCTAAATAATATAATTGCCTGAAGGTATTCGGGTATATTCACCCGGACTGTTCAACAGTCCGGGTTTTTTTTGTTATTGGTAGTAGTTTCGTTTTAATCAATCTTAGACATATGAAAAAATGTTCGGGGCTTTTGAAGTTTATGCTGGTAGTACTTGCGATTATTAATATCAAGGGTGTACAGGCACAAAACTCCATGGATGCAATACTCCCGGTTGATCCGGCTGTTAAAATCGGAAAGCTACCCAATGGATTAACCTACTATATCCGGTCCAATAAAATGCCTGAAAACAAGGTGGAGCTCCGGCTGGTGATCAATGCAGGATCCATAAATGAAGATGAGGACCAACTGGGACTTGCGCATATGGCCGAGCATATGGCATTCAATGGAACCAAAAACTTCAAAAAGAATGAGCTTATTTCCTTTCTGCAGGATATCGGCGTAGGTTTTGGGAATGACCTGAATGCCTATACCAGTTTTGATGAAACGGTTTATATGTTGCCCATTCCAACGGATAAACCGGGCAATCTGGAAAAAGGCTTCCAGGTGCTGGAAGACTGGGCACACCAGGTAACCTATCTGGATGAAGACATTGAATCAGAAAGAGCTATCATTCTGGAAGAGAGCCGCCTTGGAAAAGGTGCACAGGACAGAATGATGCGCCAGATTTACCCGGGTTTATTTGCGGGTTCAAAGTATGCAGTGAGGCTGCCGATCGGATCAGAACAGGTGATTAAAAACTTTCGGCCGGATGCGATCCGGCGCTATTATAAAGACTGGTATCGACCCAATCTGATGGCGGTGATGGTAGTTGGAGATGTAGCTCCTGAAAAAGCGGAACAACTGATCCGTAAACATTTTGAAGGACTGAAAAATCCATCAAAGGAAAGGAAACGCGACCTGGTTAAAATTCCCGCTTATTTGAAACCGGAGGCAATAGTCGTAACCGATAAGGAAGCAACCGGTTACTCCATTACGCTGAATTATCCGATCACCAGTGCAGCAGAAGACAAGTCAGTAGGAGGATACCGCCGAAACCTGGTAAGACAATTGTTTTCAAGCCTACTGAACCAGCGGTTGCAGGAGCTGGCTCAACAGGCTAATCCACCCTTTGTAGGAGCGGGTGCCGGGTATGGAGCTTTTGTAAGAGGCCATGAAAATTTTCGGGCAGTGGCAGTTGTAGGAACCGGTGATATCAATAAAGGTCTGGATGCGCTGACTACAGAGTTGGAAAGGGTGAATCGTTTTGGCTTCACTGCATCAGAGTTGGACAGAGCAAAGAAATCTCTCCAGAATTCTATAGAGAGATCCTATAATAACCGAGATAAAACTGAGTCACAGGTATGGGTAGACGAATACGTGCGAAATTTTTTGAGCGGAGAAGTTATTCCTGGTATTGAAAAAGAATTTGCACTTGTCAAAGAATTGGTACCGGGTATCAGCCTGGAAGAATTGAATGCAACCGCTAAGATGGCGCTGGCACCCAACAATCAATTTGTTTATGTTACGGGTCCGGAGCCAGCGGCCAATACCAGTTTACCTGCACCAGCAGATTTATTAGCTGTTGTAAATGGGGCAGCATCCAAAACAATCACGGCCTATGAAGAAAAAGCAGTGGCCAGTTCTCTGCTGGCAGTAACGCCCAAAGCGGGGAAAGTGACAAGGAAGGAGGCCGATAAAACTATGGGAACAACCAACCTTACCCTGAGCAATGGAGTGAAGGTGACCCTTAAGCCAACAACATTCAAAAATGATCAGATTTTATTGGGTGCCACCCGCAACGGAGGCAGAAATTATTATGGTGTAGCGGATAAATACAATGCGCAGTTTGCTGTGCAGGTTGTTGCTTCGATGGGGGTGGGTGAATTCAGTCCTGCAGATTTGAGGAAAGCATTGGCAGGAAAAACGGTTACATTGTCTCCCTCTATAGGCGAGGTGACAGATGGCTTTACCGGATCATCCGGCAATAAGGATATTGAAACATTACTGCAACTGGTGCATTTGCAGGTTACGCAGCCCAGAAAGGATACGGGCCTGTTCCGTGCGTTTATTCAGCGCTCAGTGGCACAGTATGCCGCACTGTCATCCAATCCGCAGGCGGCATTCCTGGATACGCTGAATCAGGTATTGTATAACAAAAATCCGGCAGCGCCGATCGTGTTTCCCAAAGTGGAAAATTTCAACCAGATCAATCTCGATCGGGTGATGGAAATCTATAAGGAAAGAATCGGAGATGCCTCCGGAATGCATTTTGTGCTGGTTGGAAGTTTTAAGGAAGAAGAGGTAATCCCGTTGCTTGAAACTTATTTGGGAAGCTTGCCGGTAAGTGGTCAGCAATTTGAGAAAAAGGATAATAAGGTAAGGCCTGTTTCAGGAAATAAACAGCTGATGGTGATGAAGGGCAAGGAGCAGAAAAGTCTGATTCTGAATTTTTATACAGGAGAGCTGAAATACAGTCAGGATATGGAATTGAAAGCACAGGCTATTGCTGAAATACTGAATATCCGGGTGATCGAAGAATTGCGGGAGAAAATTCAGGGGATTTATGGTGGTGGATTTTTTGTGGAGGTGGCCAAACACCCTTATCCCAATTATTCGTTTGTATTGCAACTACCCTGCGGACCCGAAAAAGTAGATACCCTGCTTAAAGCAGTGAATGCAGAAATTGACTGGATTACCAAAAAAGGTCCGGACTCTTCTTATCTGAACAAAGTGAAAAAGCAATGGATTGAACAATACAAAACAAATCAGAAAGAGAATGGAACCTGGATGCAGGAACTGTTGAGTCAGACTTCTGAAGGACAGGATCCTTCCTATTTCCTGCAATATGAAGAGAAAGTAAATAAGCTAACGGTAAAGGATATCCAGGAAGCAGCCCGGTTGTTGTTAAACCGAAAAAATGTGTTCAGTGCAGTACTGATGCCTGAAAAAATAACCGCTGAAAAGAAAGCGTTTTAAAGAAAAACGGTGTTAGAATTTTCTAACACCGTTTTTTATTTATGCATTTCTGTTGATACAGTTCAGATCAGTGAACGCTTCTTCCAGACGCTGAACGAAATGTTCCTGTCCTTTGCGAATCCATACGCGCGGATCGTAGTATTTTTTATTGGGTTTGTTGGGTCCTTCCGGATTACCCAACTGGCCCTGCAGGTAGGCTTCATTCTTTTTGTAGAAACCAAGCACACCTTCCCAGAAAGCCCACTGCATATCGGTATCAATATTCATTTTGATAACGCCATATCCGAGTGTTTCATGGATTTGTTCTTTGGGAGAACCACTACCACCATGGAATACGAAGTAAACCGGCTTTTCTTCGGTATTGAACTGCTGACGGATAAAGTCCTGGCTGTTTTTCAGAATTTCGGGACGAAGTTCCACATTACCCGGACTATAAACACCGTGCACATTACCAAAGGCAGCGGCTACTGTAAAGAGGCCGCCAATTTTGCCCAGTTCTTCATATGCGTAGGCAACATGCTGAGGTTGTGTATAGAGTTTATCGTTTTCAACACCACTGTTATCTACCCCATCTTCTTCACCACCAGTTACACCCAGTTCGATTTCAATACCCATGCCCAGGGGTTGCATTCTTTTATAGTACTGAACGGAAGTCTGAATGTTTTCTTCCAGGCTTTCTTCAGAAAGATCCAGCATGTGAGAGCTGAAAAGCGGCTGACCTTTTTCTTTATAGAAGGTTTCACCGGCATCAACCAGGGCTGAAATCCAGGGCAACCATTTATGGGCGGCATGGTCGGTATGAAGAACCACCGGAACGCCATAATATTTTGCCACATTGTGAACATGAAGGGCACCTGAAATAGCTCCGGAGATATTCGCCTGCATTTTATCATTCGGCATTCCTTTGCCCGCCATAAACTGGGCACCGCCATTGGAAAACTGAATGATCACGGGGGAGTTAACTTTTGCTGCAGTTTCCAGCGTTGCATTGATGGAATCTGTGCCGATGGTATTTACGGCTGGCATTGCGAATTTGTTGGCTTTGGCGTCTTTGTAGAGGGCTTCCAATTCATCGCCGAAAAGAACACCTGCACTGTACTTGCTCATTGTTATTTGTTGGGTTTTTTGATAAAACAGACAACTGCAATCGTTAAAAAGAAGCGCTAATATAACAATAAAGCATTGAATGACCGGCTTAGTCTTCAGATCGGCCCTGGAAACGGGGAATCAGCAGGAGATTTTTTCGCAGGCAGACTTTCAGGTGTTCTTTCACCAATTGCCCCATGTTTTTGGCCTTCAGCAGGCCTTTGTGGTGGTTATGCAGTTCACTTAATTCGGATGATAGCTGGCGGAGTTTTTCCGGGGTAGAAATGGTGTCCTTACCCATTATATCCAGCAGTTCTTTCAACCGGTAGCGGGCAGAAACCAGCCGGAACGTCATCATGGTTCTTTCTTCCGTCTGGTATTGTTCTATGCTGTCTTTATTCAGGTGTTTGAGGGTTGCCTCCACCAGTGCATAGTTTTCTTTAAAGAATTGAGGCAGGTAAAGATTCTTCCGGCCTTCATAGGATTGCTGATCAAAATCTATGGCGCGGATGCGATACTGATAGTCTTCTATATCGGGCGTGATGTCGATTACAAAATTATAACTCCGCATGTCTCCCAGCAATCGTACAAAACAACGTTCATTGAACTTCACAAATTCTTTGGCGATACGGATTTTATTGGTGTCTGGACGGTTGAGGTGTTGCTGTATAAATACATCCCCCGGAATGCCAGGGATATGTTCTTCTACCAGGCTGTGATTATTCGTCAGAAAGGTGATGCGGTTAGGAGAGAGCATATGCTCCAGCTCCAATCCGTAGATCCGCGAGGCATCCGCAATTTTGATATAGTAATGATCGTAGTTGTCGTTGAACTTGTTGACAATCCGGATCCGGAATGGTTGGGAGTTCCCAAAGGCGCAATAATCAATCCGGGCCACATCCAGATGTTTACTAAAAGTCATGTCGCCTTCTGTTCTGAGCAGCGCATAAATCCTGACCAGACCCTCCCGTATGAATTCCCATTCCCGCATATCATACACTACCGTTTCCCAATGGGTGTCCTGGCCTTCTTTATCTTTCAACGGAACAGAATAGGTGAACCGTTGCAGATCGCGATAGGAAACCGGCAATTTTACTTCCCTTCCATGCTGTTTTAAAAAAGCGCGCAGGGACTGGCTGACCGGAAACATGGGTTTTTTCCGGGAAGGGCGGTCAGGTTCGCCGCGTGAATAACCAGATCGGAAGGGTGTATGCAAACTGGATCCAAGTTAGGGATTTGAACCAAGCTGATCAATCAATTGCTGAAAATATTCAGGGGCCTGCCGGAGCCGGCTGCCATACCAGCTAAATAACTCGCCGTCAACCAGCAAAATCTTTGAATCTGGCAACAATAATTGCAATTCTGCTATATCTTTTTCTTTAAAGGGATAAGGCTCAGAAGACAGGAAAACAACTGCAGGAGCAGCCGCCTTAAGATCGGTTGGGGATATTTCGGGATATCGGCTCAACTGATCAAAAACTGAATGAAAACCGCAACGGTTCAGCATATCAGCAATAAAGCTGTCATGCCCTACTGTCATATAAGGCTTTTTCCAGATGAGGTAGGCCATATTTATGGGAACCCGGGCTGGCTGAAGGCGGGCAAAACCGGTGATTATCTGCCGCTTCAGCGCCTCGGCCTCCTCGCTTTTACCGGTAAGCAGTCCCACCTGCTGAATCATTTCCAGGGCTTTTTCGAGGGAATCGATATCGCTGGTCCATACAGGAACCCGGTTTCGAAGCAGTTCCACCTCCGCTTTCAGGTTTTCCTCTTTATTGGCAATGACCAGGTCGGGCTGCAGCGACCATATTCTTTCAGGGTGAATGCCCTTGGTTCTCCCGATTCTTGGCTTGGATTGAAACCAATGGGTAGGATGAACACAAAATTTGGTGATGCCAACCACTTCTTCTTCGAGTCCCAGCTCAAACAAGAGTTCGGTTTGAGAAGGAACCAGGGATATAATCCGGGCTGGCCGATGCTTTAATTCGATGGTAAATCCGGTTTGATCTCTGAATGATTGCATGTAGCGCAAAATAAAAAAGCTTTTGTTGCAACGGGTTCAATTGTCATGAGTAAATGACAATTCTCCAGTTACAGCAAAAGCCGGGAAACGGAAATCTGTTTGGGGCAAGGTTCACACAGGCCAGTAAAGAAAAATTTGATAATAGAGAGGTTAGGGGGCCATTAACGGATAGCTTCAGGGGGTTTTGGATATGCTGATACTCGCTTTGCAGCGGTCAGGGTGTATGGATTGTAAAAACGGGGCAACTAAATTGAAAGACCACTATCGGCCTCCTGCCTTACAGCTTGGACGGGCTACAGGGCAGGAGGGTAC
>CAZJNY010000073.1:0-15105 GCA_964547405.1 uncultured Flavihumibacter sp.
CGTTCCCTTTTTCTGCCTTTGGTTTCTTCTTCGAATTTGTTGGTGAGGTTGAGTGCCAACTGGTACATTTCATCAGTGGCAGACTGATCCAGCATTTCAGAAAAACTTTTTGGCTGTTTTCCTTCTTCCAGGCTACGGATATAACACAGTACTTCAACCACCTCAAAATGTGTTTTCTGCCAGGATTCAAAACCGTTTGGAAATTCCGGTGTTCCCATGTTGAATAGTTTTAGGTTCTCGTATTCAACTAAATTTAACTCATTTACCGGTATAAACAAGTTTTCTGAAATCACCTCCACTGCCGCCGCCCAGGAAGATTCCAATTTTACCAGATTTGGCAGTACGCAAACGGTTTACTTTCAAAGCCGGATTGGCATTTCCATTAATCAGGGCTATAACCTCGGTATCAGTAACGTGGATGGTCATACTAAACCAGTTATTGGGCTCCGGAGGAAATTGTATGGCATTTTCAAATTCAGCATTCCGTTCGTCTCTCAGTTTCTTCCAGGTAAATTCCGGATGTGCGATGTACTGGATTGCATGAATTCTTCGAACAGAATCTGCAGCCAGGAAATTAAAGGGACGGCAATAAACTGCTTCATAGGTTGAATCGTTTTGCCCGTTGAAAGCCAAACCCACAAAGCTTTTCTGTAACTCATCTTTGCCTCTTACTTCCAGCGTGAAACTACCGGTAGAAAGGTTATCAATGGGCAGCCAGACAATTCCTTCCCCTGCAGCTTCTGAAACTTTGATGTAATCAGACTGTCCATCGGTTGCAATTGAGATCGTTCGGTTAACCACAAGCAGTTTGCCCTTTTTAAGCAATTGAGAGAGATGAAGGGTCTTCTGCGCCGATACGGAAAGGGAAATCACCAGCAGTCCAACTAATAGTGTAATTATTTTATTCATAGATTTTATAAAGTTGACCGCAAATACTGCCAAAATCGTTGAAATGGAATGTTAAGAATGATAAACCTGATAAGCTGGCTTGATCTAAGAAAAAGCATAGGCAATGGCCGCAATAATTACAGGAGTAGTGCTATTGGAAGTTTCTGTCTTAACAACTTTACCATCGACAATTATCTCCATTTTTATAGAAACAGGTGTGGAAGTCGTTGTGTTATTATACCGTAAGGATAACACCACGACATCGCCAACCGCTACTCTTTTGGAAATAGTTTTCGTAAAGGGCAGCGACTGATTGGAAAGGTCGGTGTTTCCTCCTGTTTCATTGGTAAAGCTTAAGAGGCTGAGAGGTCCGGAAATACCTGAAAGCGCTGTGACTTTGTATTCTATGTTTACTGTCTTGGGGTAACCAGGATTGCTGTCTTTACTGCAGGAGAATAAAATAACAGAGAGCAGAAGCACCAGCAAACGGGCAGGATTAATCAGGATAGCTTTCATAAATAGTGTTTTTGCAATGCTAGCTTTTAACCTGCTTTGATTTTTAGTAAATCCATCAAATGCCGCTATTAGGGCATAGACTACAGAAACCTCCTGCCGAACGGATTTCAGCAGTCTGGAATTAGCGGAATTTTTAGCGATCGCTTTAAGAAATCCAGTTGTTGCGCATGGCTGCATTGATGGCACTGACCTTATTGTTTACCTGCAACTTTCGGTAAATATTTTCCAGGTGCTTCCGAACCGTTCCTTCACTGATTTCCAGACTGGCGCCGATCTGCTTATAGCCCAATCCGTCTTTTAATAATTCAAGCAGTTCGATTTCTCTTGGCGTAAGGTTACTGCCAGGTTGCTGATCGGATCGCTTTGGTTTGGATGCTTCTGCCGCACGGATATAATTCAGGGCTTTTAATGCAATACTGGCCGACATGGCCGCTCCTCCGGCAATGGTTTGCTGAATGAAGGAGATCAGTTCGGTACCTGTTTCATCTTTCAACAGGTATCCGCTGGCGCCGGCTAAAATCGATTGAAAGATTTTTTCATCATCATCAAAGGTCGTAAGCATGATGACTTTACAAGTAGGATAACGTTCTGCTATATGCGCAGTAGTTTCTATGCCATTGAGCTCCGGCATTTCGATGTCCATTAATACCAGGTCAACGGACTGACTTTCCATTTTTTCGAGTAACTCGGCTCCATTTCCCGCTTCAATAGAAACCCTGACTGCTGGATTTTGTGCTAGTTTCTGAACAATGGCAATTCTTGCCCGGGCATTGTCTTCTGCTATCGCAATATTAATTGACATAGTACAAATCTATTGATTCAATGAAGCTGTCTTCCTACGCAATACTGCGTATCGAGGGAAGCTCAATACTGAGCCGGGTTCCATTACCTTTTTCACTTCGGATCTCCAGTTTTCCTTCGAGCTCCTTCACGCGCTCCCGCAGGTTCCGAAGACCAGATCCCATGCTTTCACTACTTGTATCCATTCCTGCTCCGGAATCACTTATGCTTGCTTTCAACAGGCCATTTTCGGCTTCTACCTGAACAGTCACCAGGCTGGCACCCGCATGTTTTAGTGCATTGGTTACTGCTTCCTGAATTATACGAAATAAATGCGTTGCCAACTCATTGCCTAACACCATGTCAGTATCACCGCTTAGCGGCAGCACTTTTACCGATGCAATTTTTTTATAAAAATCAATTAGTTTGGAATTAAAGGCAGCCAACTGAATTTCCGGATTATTCATCAACCATACTGTTTTTCTCAATTCGGCAATTGTTTCATCTGTCAGTTCGCGAATATCCTGCAAGGGAACGGATGTACCAGATCCTTCATCCGCCTGCTCAACGGATGCCTTGATAAAAGTTAGATAAGATCCGATATTATCATGCAACTCGCGCGAGATCTGCATGCGCTGGTCATTGAGTCGCGCCATCTCCCGGGCTCTGGCGCTCAGCTTTTGTTGCTTGAAATAGAGTAGTGCAATGATGATCCCCGATAACAACAGTACACTCACTCCTCCTAATGCCAGGTTTCGGAAACGCAAACTGGCTTTGCTTTTTTCGAGGGCGGCGTCTTTTTGCGCCGACTGATACCTGGTTTCCAATTCTGCTGAAGCCTTGAGCATCTCTTTTTCTGTAAAGCGATTTTTTTCTGCTTCATGAAGTACAAGGTAGTATTGCATACTGTCTGCCCGTTGCAGTCCTCCGAATGCAATGGCTGTTTGAAGATAGATGCTGATGAGCTGCTCTGATAATCCACCTGCTGCTGCAATTGGAAGCGCCTGCTGCAATTGATCCAGTGCGGGTTTATATGCACCGGTTGCATTATACGCGATGGCAAGTGTAGTTCTTGCACTGGCCTGTTCTCCATCGAGTCCGATGGACTTACGCAGTTCGATGCTCTGTTTAGCAAGGCGAATCGCTTCAGGAAATTCTTTTTTGCCTATGGAAATATTGCTCAGG
Organism: uncultured Flavihumibacter sp.; assembly: GCA_964547405.1. GTDB lineage: Bacteria > Bacteroidota > Bacteroidia > Chitinophagales > Chitinophagaceae > Flavihumibacter. The sequence goes on from CAZJNY010000073.1 coordinate 3,370, forward strand.
TTATTGAGTGCCGCAGATTGCGCATAGATGTTTTTGGAGGCTTCTGCAATATCCTGCGCTTTGCGGTAATAAATCAATCCATTGGGCGTATCCTTTGTTTTCAGGTAGGTATTCCCAATATTCACAAGGGTATTAGATAATTCGTAGGAACGGTTCAGTGATTCCAGCAACCCGGCACTTTTGGTTTGATAGTCGATGGCTTTTGCATAATTCCCCATCGTGAAATACAGCGCTCCGATATTCCCCTGTATCTGGGCAGATTCAAATGCCTTGTTCTCTTTTTCAAAATAGGCCAGGGCCGATGTGAACTGCAGCATCGCACTATCTAGTTTGCCGGCTTTATAATAGCAATTCCCTAATTTAAGCAGGATGGATGCTGTGCCGCTGGAATCCTTTAATGATTTTCGAATCGTCATGCCTTTTGATAGTTCTGCAATAGCGGCATCCAGATTTCCTTTCAGCAGGAGGGCAGTGCCATAATCATTGCGGGCCTGTGCTTCCAGGGTTGGATTGGATATCCCTGAAGCTACTGTTACAGCCTGCTGACCGTAATGGATAGCCGAATCTATGGAAACAGGCAGGTAGGCCCAGCAGAGATCACTTAGCAGCTTTGCCTGTTCAGCTGTATTAGTTGTCTTTTTAAGAACAATTTTCAGGGAATCAGTTTCAGCATTGTTTTGTGCCCTCAGCAGCAAGGCATTCAGCAGGAATACCAGGAGCAGTAGTCCAGGTTTAATAACGATGTACATACGGTGGTTGGGTTCTGAAGTGAATTTAAACAATTCATCCAAACGGAGACGGATATACGCAGTAATACGAAATATTGCGTATTGCAGATGGCGCGGATTGTCTGGATTTTTACTGAAAATTTTATTTCCCCATGAAAAAAATCCTATTCCTGTTATTACCAGCCAGTTTATTAGTAACCGGATCCACCTTCAGCCAGGTCACCGAAAAGGAAGCCAGTAAGTTTTTTGCTCCCAAAGGCAATCACCGGTCTCCTTTCAAAGGCGAAACAGAAGCCTGTTTAACCAGTGTGAATCTGCAATTCAAACTTGCCTCCCGCGAGTACATTGAAAAGCGGGGAGCAGGCAATATTATTTCCTGGGCTTTCCTGGAGGGCATTGATGAACAGTTGATGCAGGAGATTGCGAATGAATATTATGTACGGCTCGCAGCGAAACTGAAAGAGAATGGAATCGGTTTATCCGAGGAATATCGGGAATCAGATGCGTACAAAAAATTAATTGATAAAAATTCCGACCGGAACCGGGAGGTCTTCAAGAAGAACTGGGGTGTGAGTCGCATTATTACGGCCAATGAAGCACCCTATATTGAATATCCGGTTGGTATGATGGGCCCACATTCTTCTTTGGGTAATGATTTGAAGAAGCCGGTTGGGCAGGTTTTCATCACCATCGATTTTGCAGAGTTTGTTCTGAAAATCAATCAGTCGGTACGCGATATCCAGGGCATGACAACCACCAAATCCAAATCTACCCTGATTCCGCGAATCCGTATTGAAGGAGTGTCGCAGGGCGCCAAGATGCGGGGTGATGGCAGTTATGCCCTATTTACCGGCCGCAACTGGGGTTATACCAATGCCATTATGCCAAATGATAAAGCACTGCATTCAGATCTGGGATATGCACTGGAAACGCAGGCCAGCAAAGGCATGCCTGAAACAATGAAGCGCTTTAAATCAAATGTGGCGGGGGATATGGCCGCCATTTTCAGTGGCGGACTGGTAGGCAATGGTCGCGCTACCGGGGAGTTCACCTATACGGTAAAAGCGGATCCGGCCTTATACAAAAAAGCAGTGCTCGATGCACTGGATACCTTCAATAATTACCTGGTCGCTTATATCAGTGCAAATCGCTAGTGAAGTTGGTTTTTCCTGGCTCCCCGGGCAATTTTATTGTCCGGGGATTTTCTTTTTCTGCCTGCTTTGTACTTCATCCGAATAATATTTATATTGGCTGGGATTAATATCATTTTCAGCCAATTACAAAATGAGCGATAACAGCGAGCAAATCAATCAACTTCTGAGCAAACTAGAAATGCTTTTAAAAAGGCATGAAGAGTTTGGAAAAGATATTTATAATCTTCGGAATCAGATACAGGAATTACAGCGTGATAAACCATTTGTTGGTGCGGAAAAACCAACGGTTCCGGAAATTAAAATATCCAACCAATCTGCTGGTTCCTCCAGACCGGCACAAAAGATAGTTGAACCTTACCGGCCCCCTGCACCGACGATCGTCAAACCGAAAGAAAAATCGGACTGGGAGAAATTTATTGGTGAAAACCTGATCAATAAAATTGGTATTGTAATCACGGTCATTGGTGTGGCAATAGGCGCCAAATATGCCATCGATAAAGAGTTAATCAGTCCGCTTACCCGTATTATTCTCGGTTACCTGGTAGGTTTGGGCCTTCTTGGATTTTCTATCAAACTGAAAGCAAAATACGAAAGTTTCAGCGCTGTTTTATTAAGCGGAGCAATGGCGGTGATGTATTTAATTACCTATACAGCGTATAGTTTATATGAATTATTTCCCCAATGGTTTGCATTTCTGCTGATGTTGCTGTTTACTGTTTTTACCGTAGTAGCGGCCCTCCACTACAACCGGCAAGTGATAGCTCTTGTTGGACTGGTTGGAGCTTATGCGGTACCCTTTTTACTTAGCGATGGATCAGGTAAAGTGGGGATCCTTTTCTCCTATATGGCTATTATTAATGTTGGAATCCTGTCCATTGCAGTAAAAAAATACTGGAAACCTCTTTATTATGCTGCTTTTGGATTTACCTGGATAATTTACGCAAGCTGGTTTTCTTTTTTTTATGTGCAGGATCAGCATTTTGCATTATCACTTCTTTTCCTGGCTATCAATTTTATTCTTTTTTACCTCACTTTTCTGGCATATAAAATCCTGCAAAATCAGCAGTTTGTTGTCAGCGATGTGCTGATGCTGGTGCTAAACTCATTCCTGTTTTATGGATTGGGTTATGCAATACTGGCCGACCACCCGACGGGTAAACAATTATTGGGACTCTTCACGCTTGGTAACGCCATCATTCATTTTATAGTAAGCGCTGTCATTTACCGAAAGCAACTGGCAGACCGGACAATCTTTTACATGGTATCCGGATTAGTGTTGGTTTTTATTACCATCGCCATTCCCGTACAATTAGATGGCAATTGGGTTACATTGGTTTGGGCGGGAGAAGCTGCTTTGTTATTTTGGATTGGCCGAACCAGACAGCTGCCAGTGTATGAAAAAATCTCCTATATACTGATGCTGCTGGCATTTTTCAGCATTCTGCAGGATTGGATGCTAAGCAGTTATCAGTTACGCCCCATTTTCAACATCCAATTCCTGACATATATACTTTTTATAGGCGCATTTGGATTTATCAATTTTATTCATCAAAAAAAAGAGTTCAAACCTGCCTTTGAATCCCAAAAAGAACTCTCATCGATTGTTTCTTTTTTTCTCCCGATTATCCTGGTGCTGATTATGTACCTGGGTATTCGTGTGGAAATCGCCAGTTACTGGAATCAACGATTTGTTGATTCTGCGCTCGAAATAAAAGCCGGCAATGCAGATAGTCCCAATAATTATTGGAACTACGATCTGGTACAGTTCAAAAATACTTGGATCACTCTCTATACGCTTGCTTTTGTCTCCTTACTCGCTTTCGTTAACTTCCGGTACCTCAAAAACCGGAATTTCGGGAATATTAATCTGGTACTTATCCTGCTGGCGATTGTTATTTTTCTTACCCAGGGACTGTACAACCTTAGTGAACTACGTGAATCTTACTTAAGTCAAAACTTATCGCAGTATTATAAACGGGGAAGTTTTAATATCACTATTCGGTATATCTCTTTTGCATTTGTGGCGTTTGCCCTCTTCACCTGTTATAAATATATCAAACAGGACTTCATGAAACTGGATATGAAACCAGCATTTGATTTCCTGCTGCATGTATCTATTATCTGGATTGCCAGTAGTGAACTGATTAACTGGATGGACATTGCACATTCTACCCAGTCGTACAAACTTGGATTAAGTATACTATGGGGATTATATTCGCTTTTCCTGATTGCACTAGGTATTTGGAAAAAGAATAAACCCCTTCGGATTGGTGCCATCGCCTTATTTGGTATTACGCTGATCAAGCTTTTTACCTACGATATCGCTCATCTGGATACTATTGCTAAAACAATCGTATTTGTATCACTGGGAGTTTTATTGCTGTTAATTTCTTTCTTATACAACAAGTATAAACATATTATTACGGATGAATTGGAGAATTAACTTATTGGGGTGTGTATTTTTCCTATGTCATTTCTGCGCCTTCGCCCAGCTAAATGAATATAGTTATAAAAGAGAGCTGAAAGGTATTTCAACGCAATGGCATACCATTCAACTGCCTGATGATCTCTTTCGGCATCTGAATGAAAACTTTTCAGATATCCGAATCTATGCCCTGGCTCCTGAACAGGATACGGTAGAAGCACCTTATTTGCTGCGTATCGCAGCCGATAAAATCGATAACCGGACGGTTCAATTCAAAACCATCAATCAGTCCAGCAATGAAAACGGATACTACTTTACTTTTGAAATTCCCACTGTCGAATCTGTCAATCAACTTCAGCTGGATTTTAAACAAGAGAATTTTGACTGGAGGATTAAACTGGAAGGTAGTCAGAACCAGCAGGACTGGTTTACTGTTTTAAACGATTATCGCATTCTTTCCATTAAAAATGAGTCAACCAATTTTAAGTTTACATCGTTGAATTTCCCTGATATAAAATTCCGCTTTCTCAGGCTTTCCATTAACAGCTCAGTTAAGCCGGAATTGCTTTCTTCCAGTATTGCCAGTCAGCAAACAATACCCGGGAATAGCCGAAGTTACAAGGTGAAGGAATTTGCTGCCACTGAGAAAAAAGACACCAGACAAACGCTAATAGATCTGGAACTGGAATATCCGGTGCCGGTTAGTTCCCTTGAAATCAAAATCAATGATACAGTTGATTACTATCGCCCAATCACCATTCAATATTTGTCCGACAGTGTTAAAACAGAACAGGGCTGGATTTTTAATTACCAATCGCTGCTTTCGGGCACGCTGAACTCTTTTGAGAAGCAGCAATGGGAGTGGGAGAGCAGGCTGGTCCGGAAACTCAGGATAGTTATTGACAACCAGGATAATCAGGCTCTTTCTGTAGGTGAAGTTATGCTTAAGGGATATGTACATGAACTATTTGCACGTTTCACCTTCCCGGGAACCTATGCATTATATTATGGGAATAAAAAAGCATCCAGGCCCGCTTACGATTTGAATCATTTTACGGATAAAGTTCCGGTTGAAGCTCAACTGCTGGATATGGGCCCGGAATTGAAAACCCTGATAAATGAACCTCCTGCCGGGGAACCCCTTTTTGCTAACAAATTGTGGTTATGGATCGTGATGGGGGTTATTATTGTGTTGTTGGGAGTACTTACTTTCAATATGATTACAAAGAAGTGAGACTTCTGTGCTAAATTTATGGTATGCCCAGAACATTTATAAAAAGGTTCCAGACGATTGATCGCTTAATAAGGAAAAAGTCGACCGGTACCAGTACACATCTCGGAGAAAAACTAGGCGTTTCCAGGAGAACTGCTATTGAATTTATTACGGTTATGAAGGAAATGGGGGCTCCGGTTTATTTTTGTAAAATCAAAAATTCTTACTGTTATAAGGAGGATGGTTCTTTTAACATTTCCTTTATCAGAGTGCAATAGGGCTGCACTCTGGTAGGGTAGTTTCGCATGAATAATTTACCACCAAAAATGTATTCATGAAGAAGCTAACAGTCCTGACACTTGCAGTTGCGGTATTGAGTTTCGGTTGTAATGATGGAACCAAACAAAACAACAATGAACCTCAGCAAACTCAAACAAAAACAAATGAAAAAGTACAGCGGGTAATTGATGAACTGGGTTTGGTTTATGTGGAAGAAGGAGCCCAGGATATCATTACCTATGAAGAAGTGAATGCGGCGCAGCAGGCCTGGTGCGATGCACTGGTTAAAATTGGCCAACTTAAGGAAGAAGGAGGTGATTACAAAGCTTTCGCAGAACAGGTACTCTCCAATGCCTATAACTATGATTACGGAAAAGTGTTTTTTAAGCCTACACTTGCCTATGGCGATCAAACTTTCCGTAACAACAAAAAAGGAGCCCTGGCCTATTTTATCGGAGGAGATCCCGACTATCCCAATGACAAAGGTTTTGCGCTTGCGCCCTGGGTGAAGGCTCGCTACGATAACGCCGGTGAAAACAACGAAGGCATTCAGATTTACGGCTCTGTTGCTATTACAATGGGCAATGTATGGGTGACAGGTAAAGACGGAAAAGAAGTAATGGTCGATAAAACCTGGGTCTTTAAGAAAGGGAAAGATGGCAAACTGCGCATCATTGTTCATAAATCAGCATTACCATTTAAACCGTAAAAATGATTTTTAAAAAAGTACCGGCTAATCCAGTACTTTTTTTGTTTCCATAGATTTGGTGTCGTGCATTAATTATGTAAATTCAACAGTTGCTTAATGCACTGATATCAAATGAAACTAACCGCTGTCTTACTTTGCTTTTTTTTCTCTAGTGTATTGCTGAATGCACAAGAGAATAATTCTTCTGATAGTTTACAAAACTTAAAGGAGGTGATTGTTACCTACCAGGCAGATAAGCATACGCCTATCACCTTTCAAAATATACGGGCAAAGGAGGTAAAGCTTAGATTAACCGGACAGGAGCCTTCCTTCCTGCTGACCGAAACGCCCTCCATAACTAATTATTCAGATGCTGGAAGCTCGCAGGGTTATTCCTATTTCAGAATGCGGGGGATTGATCAAACCAGGATCAATATCACTCTTGATGGCGTGCCTCTGAATGAGCCAGAAGACCAGGGCGCGTATTTTTCGAATCTACCTGATTTATTCAACTCTGTTAGTCAAATTCAACTACAGCGGGGTGTTAGTACTTCTAAAAATGGTATGGCCAGTTATGCCGGTAGCATTCAATTGTTTTCACCTGATCTTACCGACTCTTCCGGTTTAGTTGGTGGTATTGGGTGGGGTTCCTTTAACAGTATGCGGGTATTTGGTGAATATAAATCCGGACTGAAAAACAAAAAGGCAATATACCTGAGAGCCTCTCATATTCAAAGTGATGGGTATAAATATCATTCGGATAATAACTCACAATCCGTTTTTCTTAGTACTGGTCTTTTTAAAGACAAATCATTATGGAAACTCAACCTGGTTGCAGGGAATCAACGCAACGGATTAGCCTGGATAGGCGTTGCAGACTCATTAATTAGCCGTGATCGAAAAACAAATGCCAATTCCCGGCAGGAAAAGGATCGCTTCTTCCAACTCTTGACTCAGGTACAGAATGGTGTTCAGTTCAATAAATATGCTGCTTTACGCTCCAGTGTGTATTACAGTTTTCTAACCGGGAGTTATGATTTTGACCTGAATAATTTTTTGGCACTGCCTTCTAGTTCCGAGTTGTACCGATATGCGGTACACTCCAATTTGCTAGGGTTCTTCAGCAATTTTTCCTATTCAAAAAACAGGGCTAAACTTACGCTGGGAATTCATGGCAATAGCTATAACAGACAACATACCGGCAGTGAAAAGCTGCTGGGACAACTATACCAGAATACTGGGAATAAAAATGAACTAAGTGGATTTGTAAAGGGGGAACTTGCACATTCCAACTTCCGGTTCTTTACGGATATGCAATACCGTTTTGTTCATTTTCACTATACCGGTTCAGTTCCGATGCAAGCTCTGAAATGGCAGTTTTTAAATCCAAAAATTGGCATGAGCTGGATCAGAAATACCAGCACAACCTGGTATTATAGTCTGGGATATTCTGGAAGGGAGCCTACGCGGAATGATATGTTTGGTGGTAATGATGATCTTTTGGCCGATAGTACCGGACAAGCTCTTTTGTTTAACACCGATCCGGAATATGTATTCGATCAGGAACTTGGAATCAGGGTAGCGAAAAAGAATTGGAAGCTGGATATAAATCTTTATTTCATGCGGTTTAAAAATGAAATTGTCCTGGATGGAAAATTCGGTCCCAATGGCCTGGCACTGACCAATAATGTAGAAAATAGCTTTCGGACAGGCCTGGAATGGAGTTTCACCTATAGGGTTTCCAGGCACCTGCAGTTGGTCAATAACTCTTCGGTAAACTATAGCAGGATAAAAGAAAAATCAACACGGTTTTCTCCAATTCTAACGCCTCCTGTTTTGCTTAATCAGGAGTTCCTTTACAACAGGGAAAAACTTACGCTCTCTCTTTCCGCAAGATACCAGCAGGGAGCCTTTATAGATTATGCCAATACAGTAAAACTACGGAGCTATTTTCTAATGAACAGCAGAGCTTCCTATCAGTTTCCAAAATTGCAGGTTTCACTTTTTCTGAATAATCTGCTCAATACTTCCTATTTCAACCAGGGGTATATTGATTTTGACGGAACTGCGAAATATTTTGTCCAGGCTCCTTTCCATTTTTATGCCTCCATTCAGTATAATTTTAAGTAGGCTTCACCGTTAGATCTAATGAATGAAAAAAGCATTTGTTTTTGGGAAGTTTATACCGTTTCATAAAGGACATGAGGCAATGATCCGCTTTGCCTTGTCGAAATCAGATTTTCTTACCGTATTAATCTGTTGCAGTAATTATGAGGAAACTCCTCCTGAAAAGAGAGTCAAATGGATTCAGGATGCGTTCCCAATGGAGCCTGATTTTGAAATTCGTGTACTTCATTACCTGGAAGAAGAACTACCCAATACATCTGTAGCTTCAGAGGAAGTTTCATTCTTATGGTCAAAGAAGTTTAAAGAACTTTTCCCCGATTTTGAACTGGTTGTTACCTCAGAAGAATATGGTGACTATGTAGCCGGGTTTATGGGAATCCAGCATATCGCTTTTGATATCCCAAGGAATCTGTATCCGGTTTCAGCATCAGCTATCCGAGCCAACCGGATGAAATATTGGGAGTTTCTGCCAGACAGTGTCAAACCTGATTTCGCTTTAAAGGTCGTAATTCTGGGTACTGAAAGTACGGGCAAAACAACCCTGGCCAACCAATTGGCTGATTATTTCCAGTGTACAGTAGTGCAGGAGGCCGGCCGTGATTTGATTGCTTATTCTGATTCAGTAGAATTTGCTCAATTGGAAAGAGTTGCTATTGAACATGCCAGGCGGATCGAACAGGCCACAAAAGGCCCGTATCCGCTAATCATCATTGATACGGATATTCATATCACGCTCTCCTATACCCGCTTTCTTTTTGGTAGCAGCCTGAACCTTCCTGATTCGGTTTTTCAGCTTAACAAAGCAGACCTCTATCTGTATTGTACCAAAGATGTGCCATTCGTTCAGGATGGTACAAGGTTAGAGGAAGAACAGCGTAATAAACTGGATGAATCTCATCGGGCAGTATTGCAGTCATATGGTATATCATTTACGGAGCTTACAGGATCCTGGGAAAGTCGCTTTAAACAGGCAGTTGATGCAGTTGCGGATCTTTCCCTGCAATTGAAAAATTCCCGGATACCTTTTTATGCGGTTCCGGTTTATAATTATGATCCGTTGACCATTCAGGTTGGTAGGTTCAGCGGGCAGTTGCTGGAAGAGAATCCGGCCAGAATGCTTGCTCTGGCTGAACGCATTAAGGTAGAAATTGATGAACTGCCGATTGAAGCGCTGTATGTATTGGCGATACGCCTCTATGATCTTGGACAAAAAGACGAAGCTGTATACTGGTTTTATACCGCGCAAAACCGGGCCCGGATTTTTATGGGAATGGTGGATCAGGAACAGATGGGTGGTATGGGCAGCGAGGCATTTGAACTCATGAACCTTTTTTCCGCATTCAACCAAATAGTCGGTGTTTACCTGAATGGCTATGCCTTTAATGATGTGGAGAAATTGATTCCCATCGTACAAAAAGTACGGGATGAAGTACAGGATATCGCCTCTTGCCGTAGGGTCTACAAAAACGTACAATTTCATCCGGATGCAAATCTTGAAACCTGTAAAAAAGCAAAAGAAGAGGAACTGGATGGAGCAATAACCTACCTTCAGGAAAACAAAGAAGAGATTAAAACAAAACGCATTGAGGCTGGTATTCAGGATAAATACTAAGAAATGATAACAGGAAAAGATTTAATTGACCTGGGTTTTAAACAGGGGAAATGGTTTAAAGAGGTCATCGCATATGCCAATCAACACCAGCTTAGTGGTGATAGTTTGAAGCAATATGTGGAATCTGTGCGCCCTATATATATGGAACCTCATGCCGCACCTGTTTCGTTTTACAAAAATATCAGGGCGGAAAATGATGAGGAAACACAGAATGTAGAAATGGTTATGGATGCTATGCATAGTCTGATGACCACACCTACTTTGATTGGTGGTGCAGTAATGCCTGACGCATGTCCAACCGGACCAGGTCAAATACCTGTTGGTGGTGTGGTGATTGCCCGCAATGCTATTCATCCTTCCATGCATAGTGCTGATATTTGTTGTTCTGTGATGATGACAAATTTTGGCAAGCTGTCGCCAAAAGCAGTTTTAGATATGGCTCATTCTGTCACACATTTTGGCGGGGGTGGTCGGGATTCTTTTTCTGCCTTACCCAAGGAGCTGGAAGAAAATATTAAGCAGAACAGGTATTTGAATTCAGAGCGCAGTCTGAGTTTTGCAAAATCCCACCTGGCTACCCAGGGTGATGGAAATCATTTTCTGTTTGTAGGAGTTTCAAAAGGAACCGGAGAAACGATGCTGGTAACCCATCATGGTAGTCGGGGTTTTGGAGCCAATCTCTATACCCAGGGAATGAAAATAGCGGAGTATTTCAGGCGGGAGATTTCACCCTTAACACCAGAAAAGAATGCCTGGATTCCCTACGATACAGAGGAAGGAAAACTATATTGGGAAGCCCTGCAATTGGTTCGGGAATGGACGAAATTGAACCATACAACCATTCATGATGCCACTTCTCAGATGCTGCAAACGGAGCCACTGGACAGGTTTTGGAATGAACACAATTTTGTCTTTAAAGACCAGGATCTTTTTTATCACGCCAAAGGAGCAACTCCGCTCGATGATAAATTTGTGCCGGATAGTAAAGATGGTTTGAGACTGGTTCCTCTGAATATGAGTGAGCCTGTTTTAATCGTAAAAGGTGCCACTACTGAAAATAATCTGGGTTTTGCACCACATGGTGCGGGAAGAAATATTAGTCGCGGGCGGCATATTAAAAACAATGCTCACAAAACAATTGAACAGATTTTTTACGAAGAAACTAAGGGATTGGATGTTCGTTTTTTTTCTAATCAAATTGATATCTCCGAATTGCCCAGCGCTTATAAAAATGCAGAAATGGTAAAGCGACAAATGAAGGAGTTTGGACTTGGAGAGGTTCTTGATGAAATCATGCCCTATGGTTGTATAATGGCCGGGAATTGGCAAATAGATGCGCCCTGGAAACTCAAAGCGAGAGAAAAGCACAAAAACAGGCAGGTTTTATGAAGGTGTTCGGAACGGTCTCGAAGAAGTTATTAATAAATTACGTTAAAATAATTCACAGCTATGACTTTACATGATTTCTGGAACATTATAGAAAGTTCCTGGGAGGATTCTCCTGAACTCA
>CAZJNY010000074.1:0-15035 GCA_964547405.1 uncultured Flavihumibacter sp.
CCGCAAAGAGGCAAAGTGAGTTTCCTAAAGCTAGGCGATTCCTGGCTTTCTGCAAAAAGCCATTTTGACCTAAGCAGCTACCAATAAGCCTTGAGATTGATTTGACCTGACATTAATCAGGTGCCTGACTGATGAATGCTTTTGGGATTTACTATATGTGGTTGTAATTTCGCCCGGTAGTTATACCAGGTGAAATACCTTCAAAACATAGTAACCGGCCTTTTATTGCTGGTGGTACTGACAGGGGCGATGAAAAACTCCCTGTTGCTGATGTATTACCAGGTAGATACCACCGCATTTATCAATACCTTCTGCGTAAATAAAGACCGTCCACAGTTGCATTGTGATGGTAAGTGTAAACTCTCCCAGTTACTGAAAGAAAAAGAACAAAAGGAAGCCAATGATACCCTGGTTTCTCTTCAGGCGGATTACCTGCTTTTTCAGCCGGCTGAAAAAATCAACCTTCCCTTGCCGGTTCTCCTGGAAGCGGAGCAAACTCCACCCGGTACCGCTTATCGCAATGCGTATCAGTTTCAGTTCCTTTCCCACACGGACCGCCCTCCCCAGTCAATAGTGTAATCGTACGAATACCACTATTGTCTAATTTCTCAACTTTTAAACATGAAATCTCTGTTCATATGGGGACTGTTATCCCTTACCCTTTTAGTTAGCTCCTGTTCCAAAAATGATGAAAAACCTGCACCTGCTGATGAATTGCAGGGACTTCTGCTGGTAAAAACAATATCCAATGCTACGCATAGTATAGACTTATATACCCCCAGCGGAAAATTTGAAACCGGATACAATCCAATTTTTTTCCAGCTTAAAACTGTCAATGGCAACCCCGTAAACAATGCTGCCATTACCTGGATGCCGGTTATGAAAATGATGAATATGAGCCATTCCTGCCCCTTCTCAACCATCGGGAAAAAACAGGACGCTGCCTATACCTACCAGGGCTTTATTGTTTTCCAAATGCCCGGTAGTGAAATGGAGTATTGGGAGCTCAGTCTGAATTATACCATCAATGGTGAATCCTTTACCATCAAAGACCGTATTCAGGTAACGGATCGTACCAGGAAAAGCGTACAATCTTTCATGGGCGCAGACAATAAAAGATATGTGCTGGCAATGATCGAGCCTGCTGATCCGAAGGTTGCATTGAATGATATGAGCGGATTGCTGTATACCATGACAAATATGATGCAATTCGATCCGGTGGATAATTATACCATTCAAATTGATCCCCGCATGCCGGGTATGGGAAACCATGGCTCTCCCAATAATGTACACCTCACTCAGGGGACTGATAAGATTTACCGGGGAAAACTGAGTCTGACGATGTCTGGTTACTGGAAAATCAATCTCCAATTGCTTGATGCCACTGGATCCGTTCTGAAAGGAGAACCGGTTGCCGGTGATAACGAATCCAGCAGTTTGTTTTTTGAAGTTGAATTTTAAATCCTAAAGTATGAAGCAGCTATTATGCTGCGCAGCGATACTGTCTGGTCTGTCTTCTACAGGCCAGACAGTCCCTGCGCAGAAGGATACCAACAGGGTGCAGGAATTGACCGAAGTGATTGTGATTTCCCGCCAGGCTAGCCGGAATAAAAACAGCAATCTGTTGAGCACGCTGGATCAATATCTTTCCTCTCATGAACAGGTTGATCTGATCAAACGAGGCGCTTATGCCTGGGAACCGATCCTAAATGGTTTGTCATCAGAACGATCTGTCATCACTATTGATGGTATGCGTATTTACGGTGCCTGTACGGATAAAATGGATCCTGTCAGTTCCTATGTGGAAACAACCAATCTCTCCCGGGCGGTTGTGAAAAGCGGGCAATCTGGCAATGCGCATGGGGGCTCCATTGCTGGCAGTCTGGACCTGGTTCGAAAAAAATCCGGATTTGGAAACAATCGCTTTGCTACTCAGCTGTTTACGGGATTTGAATCCAATAACCAACAGCGAATAGTGGGAACAGATCTTCAATACAGCCGGAATCGCTGGTATGCCGATCTTGATTTCACTTACAGGAAAGCAGGAAATTATAGCGATGGAAAAAAACAGGAGATTCTTTACAGTCAGTTTTCCAAATTTAATCTTTCAGCAGCTGCAGGATATAAGCTGAATGATCATCAACAGCTGGAAGCATCTGTTATTGTAGATGATGCACGCGATATTGGTTACCCGGCACTTCCGATGGATGTATCCAGCGCAAAAGCAGTCATAGCCTCTCTTGCCTATACCCGGCACCATCTTACCAGTATCTGGCAGGAATGGGAGACCAAAATTTACCACAATAAGGTGACCCATGTTATGGATGATACGAAACGGCCGGTTGTTCCGATTCGTATGGATATGCCGGGGTGGAGTACTACAACGGGTATGTATAGCCGAATTGAAGGGAAATTAGCCAGTCATCAATTAAAACTGACTGCCAGCGCGCATCACAACCGTTCCCTGGCGGAGATGACCATGTATCCGAATGACCCGACTGAAAAAGAAATGTTTATGCTGACCTGGCCCGATGTACATACCTTCTATGCTGGATTGTTTGCAGAAGATAATTTTCAGCTGCATCGCAAATGGACGCTCAATAGTTCAGCCGGTATTGCTTTTCAGCAGAATCAATTAAAAGATGAAGCCGGAGTAAAAACCCTGCAAATCTTTTACCCGGAAATGCAGTCTGTGAAAAACCGGTTATTGAAAAATTTCGGATCCAGTCTGCAGTACCAGCCTGGCAGCTGGCGGTTTTCGATGGGTGCTTCTTATAGTGAACGTGCTCCCGGTGTTTCGGAAGGCTATGGGTTTTATCTGTTTAACAGTTTTGACCGGTTTGATTATATCGGTAATCCCGGTTTGAAAAATGAGCAATCCATTTCCATGAACGGAACGATTGCTTTTGCAAATGACCGGTTCAGTGTAAAAGGACAGGGGAACTGGTTTCATATCCGAAACTATATAATCGGGATGCCGGCAAACGGTCTGATTCCAATGACCATCGGCGCAAGTGGAATTAAGATTTATGAGCAGGTTCCATTTGCAACGATATATTCTGCCAGTTTGAATGCCAGTTATGGTATTGTTGCTGGTTTGTCGGTTTCCGGAAAGGCCATTTATCGCAGAGGGTTTACGAATGAAAAACTTGATCTGCCAATGATGCAGCCATTGTCTTATGGCCTTCGGTTGCAATATACCAGCAATGCATTCTCTGCTGAAGCCAGTATGGATGGGGCGGTACAACAAGCGAAGTACAGTCCGTTATTTGGTGAAACTGCCGCACCGGCTTATACTATCGCAGGCATGGGAGCCGGATACCAGTTCAAATGGAAGAAAAATACCTTTCAGCTAAGAGCGGGTGTAGATAACCTGTTCAACCGGTATTATACCACATTTGCAGATTGGAACAGGATCCCACGTATGGGAAGAAACCTGTTTCTGAACCTGATCATTGGATTTTCAGAACCGTTAAAAGCCCGGCTTTAGTATTTTAGCGGCTGATATGGAGCAGCCTTCAACCGCCAATCAGGCATTGAACCAACGGCAACGACTAAACGAAGTTGCACGTGTATTTCTGAAACTCGGGATAATCGGGTTTGGTGGTCCGGCTGTGCATATCGCTCTGATGGAAGAAGAAGTAGTGCGCAAGCGCAAATGGATGAGTGCGCAACATTTCCTGGATATGGTAGGCGCTACAAACCTTATACCCGGACCGAATTCTACAGAGATGACCATGCATTGCGGTCATGAACGGGCAGGCTGGAAGGGATTGGTGGTAGCGGGAATCTGCTTTATTGTTCCTGCGGTGCTGATAACTGGTCTGCTGGCCTGGGCCTACCAGCGATACGGGCAATTACCGGAAGTCGCTCCCTTTATTTATGGCATCAAGCCAGCCGTATTATCTGTAGTGCTGGCGGTGATGATCAGTCTGGGTAAAAAAGCCGTAAAAAACAGCCAGCTGGCGCTGTTGGGTATAGTGGCGCTGATTGCTGTGCTGGCTGGTATGCATGAGATATATGTTTTGTTTGGAGCCGGGGCAATCGGAATACTGCTGCATTACGCACAAGCCAATCGGAGTCTGAAAGGATTCCTGCCTGTCCCAATCATACAGATTGTTCTGGAGGCGCCCCCTCTGATGAATGGTAAAATCTTCTGGATCTTTTTAAAGATCGGTTCCATTTTATATGGCAGCGGATATGTCCTGTTCGCTTTCCTGGATGCAGAATTGGTTAGCAGAGGTTGGTTATCAAAGCAGGTGTTAGTGGATGCCATTGCTGTTGGACAGTTTACCCCGGGACCTGTTTTCTCTGCTGCTACTTTTATTGGCTGGCAACTGGGTGGATTCGGAGGGGCACTTGCGGCTACTGTTGGTATCTTTCTTCCTTCTTTTTTATTTGTCGCGCTGCTACAGCGATTGCTTCCCTTGCTGCGAAAATCTCCTGTTATGGCAGCTTTTCTTGATACGGTGAATGTTGTGTCAGTGGCCATCATCCTTGCTGTTTTGGTTGAAATGGGCCAGCAAACCATTTCCGACTGGAGAATGATAATAATTGCAGTTGCTGGATTTTTGGTTTCCTTTTTTTATCCCCGTATTAATAGCGCGTTTATTGTTATTGGAGGAGCACTGTTAGGATATTTTTTAACAGTTCTCAGCTAAACTCTTTTCCTTTCTTTCTGTTGCTCTTCCAAATCAATTCGTCATGAAATCAGTACTACTGGCAGTTTGTTTTACCATTTTTTCTTTGGCAGGGTTTGCACAATCGGGGAAGTTTCAGCTTTCCAGTCATATTCTGGACATATCAAAAGGGGCACCCGCAGCAGGCGTACCCATTCGGTTAGAAAAGATGGATCCTGCAGGCAAGTCCTGGTTAGTGGTTGATCAGAAAACCACCGATAAAAATGGCCGGGTTGGTGATTTTTTGCCGGAAGGGAAGTCCAATACGGGCATCTACAAACTGGTTTTTCTAACCAGCGATTATTTCAAAAAACAACAAATTGAAAGCTTTTATCCCTTTGTGGAAATAGTTTTTGAAATCAAAGACAACTCACATTATCACGTACCGATTACACTGTCGGCATTTGGATATTCCACCTACCGGGGGAATTAAGTTATTTTTCAAGCTGCTCCAGTCGAATGCGATAGGCCTGGATTTTTGCTGGCTGCTCGGGTGATAAGGTAAAATATATTTTCAGGTTAGCTTTTTCTCCATGCATGGTAAAAGTACCCCGCAGGTTGTTTTCCGCAATTATGGGAGAACTTCGCAGGATTTTGCCCGCAGCCTGAAAGAGTGTTTTGGCCTCCTTCCGTAAACTGTCAACCTGATAATCGAAAAAGAAATTTTCTGCGAAGATGGGTGCTTGTTCCGCATTTTTCCAATCCGGTAACAAGGCTGTCAGTTCCTGTTGGCGTTGGAGTAATATCGGGGAAGGTGGAATTGTCCGGGGTTTCAGGTCCGTTTCTTTTACTAACAGATCCAACGACTGAATATTTAAGCTGCTGGCTGGCGCATAGGTCTGGTTGATAAAACTAACAATACCAATTCCATAATCCGGCAGGATGGTCCAGTTGCTGCCAAAGCCGGGTAATCCGCCACTATGCCCCACCGTTATACGGCCCTCGCAATCCTTACTCCAGCGCAGTCCATAGCCATAACCTGCTGCAGTTGGGCATAGTCTCCCATCGGGGTATTTGTAATTGGGATTCAACCCCGCGAAATTCCAGGGTTGCTGCATTTCACGAAGGGAACTTCTTTGCAGCGGACTGTTATCAGCACCATCACGGGCTGGCCAGGCACTTAACATGAAATTCATATAACGGGCAAAATCCTCAGCAGTGGTAAGAATACCGCCCATGATGCCATAGGCGCCATCGTGTTCCATTGGTTGCGCCTCCCAGTTGGCATTGAGCCAGCGATACCCGATAGCGAGCGTAGAATCTGGTACTTTTCCATATTCCCAATAGGTCTGATACATGCCAAGCGGTTTCCAGATAAATTCCTCAATATATTCCTGGTAGGGCATGCCGGAAACTTTTTTGATGATCGCTCCCAGCATGGCAAAGCCCATATTGCTGTATTCATACGCAGTACCCGGACTCGTAGAAAAGGATATGCCACGTTTAAACATCGCGTGCATACTGTCTTCGGAAATGTCGAGCTGACGGTCGCCCCAGGGGTTGTCCTCCGGAAAGCCTGCTGCATGTGTGAGCAAATGCCGGATGGTGATAGGCGGCGCATCGCTGGTTGGATAGCGAATGTCCGAAAGCTCGGGAATGTATAATTGTGCCGGTTCATCGAGTTGCAGTTTGCCCTGATCGCGCAATTGCAAAATTGCCACTCCGGCAAAACTTTTCGACATAGAGGCAATCCGGAAAACAGATCCGGGTTTAACCGGATGACCCGACTCACGATTAGCTATACCCGAAGTTTTCAAATGCACCAGTTTACCATTTGCTACAATGCCATAGATAAAACCCGGCTGGTTATTTCTGCCGGCAAAATCGGTAAAGACCTGATCTGTTTGCCGGATAGCCTCTTTCCATTTTGAACTGGTGATATCAATGCCGGATTGTTGGGCCAACAGTACAGAACCAGCAATAACAAACAGGCTGGTTAGTGTGAGTTTTATCATAGCTAAATTTCTCAGGTAGTAGGAATAAATTCAATTTCAAGACAGGCACCACGGGCATTGGCTTCACTGACAACCTGTGGTATGCCATTTATTAAATCCAGGGAGGGACGATGAATATGTCCCGCAATCACACCCATTACATTCGGCGAATTAAAAACGCTACGGTGAAATTCCATAGTGGTAGCTGTGTGACCAGCTTCCGGCCAGCGTTCGCGGCGTTCCAATTCAAAATTTTTATCCGATTTGGCATTCCATTCAGGATGTCCGCAGCCAAAGCCAACGGATCTTCCGGGTGCATAGAGCGGGATGTGGACCATCAGCAGCACTGGTTGACCGGTTTGAACCTGTTGCTTAAAAAAGGACAGTTGTTCTGCTGTAATCTGGTAATTGGAATTGTCGAGGATGACGATGCGCACACCCTGTAATTCTTTCACCTGCATCATCGGGTGCTCTTGCTGATAAAGCGGGAGTAAGCGCTTTTGAATCCAGTCACTCCGTAAATATTCCAGGCTGCCAGGCATGCCTTCATAGTGCCAGTCGTGATTACCTGCGGTATATACATAAGGCAGGCCGGCAACTTTCATTTTATCAAGAACAAAGTCAATAGCTGCTTCGGATGGAAAGCTGACAATATCTCCAATAAGCGCAACCAGTGCCGCTTTTTTATCGGCTGCCAGGTTAAGCGCAGCAGTTAAGCTTTTTTCAGGATTGGTGGCTTCCCCCGTAAGGTAATGCTGGGTTTGGTTATAGGCTTTGGCCATCCGGCCACTGTAGGATTGATAGGGGATACCGCGCTCATCGTCACGAAACAGATGGGTGTCGGCAATCACAATGGTTTGAAACGCCTGTCTGATATCCGGATGATAAAACCGGAGACGTGTGCCATCCAGCGAAAAACTGCCTTTTCTTTTGCTTTGCAGGGGGGCAATTGGTTCTGCCCATCCAGGCAGGGAGGCTACCAGGGTGGAAGCGCCCAGTAGTTGGAGCCAGTCTCTTCTTTTCATAATTCAGGAAGCTTTCCCTAAGCTACTGAAAAAACTTCTGGTAGGTGGCTGTATTATAATCGCGGGCGCCTTCTATCCGATCCACCAGTTCTCCGTTTTCATTAAAAATAAATGTGGTAGGAATACCTGAAACTTCAAAAACAGCAGGTAATGCCTGATCGGTATAATACACTGGCACCTGGAAATTATTTTTCAATGCAAATTCTACACCTTTCTGGCGGTCCTTGTCCACATTCAACAAAACCATCGTTGCTTTACCGGGATCCATGGTTTTGTAAAGTGCCTCCAGGGATGGCATTTCCTCAAGGCAGGGCGCACACCAGCTGGCCCATAAATTCACCAATACTTTTTTGCCCTTTAAGGAAGCAAGATCGAATGGTTCATTTTTTATAGTCACCAGTTGCATGGAGGGCAGGGGTGTACCCGCCAGTCTGTTTTTCTGATTCTGCTCTTCAAAACTGTTGCTGGTTCTGGGTTTCATGGAATTATCGCAGCCGGCCATCAGCAGCCCGGTTATCAGTAGCGCTAAGGATACCTGTTTCATGGCCTGAAAATTACCAAATGATTTCATTTGCTTATTCAATTAAGCTGTTAAAGTGTTCAGGGTAGCTGGCAATTAAAACGATTGTTTTGAAAAAGAGGAAACAGTTACAGGTGCTCAGAACCGATGATGGTCCAGTCTTTTTCAGCCATGCCTTTCGCCAGCCAGCGATCCATTTCGGTTGCGCAGGCAGGTAGTATCGCCAGTTTCCTGCCAGCAGTTTCAACTGCTTCCAGCATGAGGCGGGCATCTTTCCGGCTCATTTGCAATTCCCAGGAAGGAGCGTCGTAATTTCCACTAAGCATACGCATTAGTCGTGCTGGAGCAGTTGCACCCGCATTCCAGTTCTCAAACAGGTTGGTTATATCATCCGTGGGCACGCCCATTGATTTGGCTACACCCAGCATGTCTGCAATTCCGGTTGTCATTGTTATCAGGAAGGAATTGCCCGCCAGTTTTATGGCCGCCGCCCTTCCTGTATCCGAACCGTATTGTAACACTTTTCCGGTCATCGGAGCAATCAGCGGTAGCACCTGATTCAGTATCGGTTCTGATTCTGAAATCAGCATGTATCCGGTACTCTCCAATGCATTGGCAGGTCCCATAAACACAGGCACATGAACATAATGAATGCCTTGGGCAGCCCAGTACTTCGTACGGTCAATGGCTCCCTGCATCGAGGTGGTGGTATGATCAAGAAGCAAGCAACCTTTTTCCAATGCAGGCGCAGCCGCCGCCAGTACACTATCAACAGCTGCATCATCAGAGAGTGTAAGGTGAATCCGGTGGATGCCTTTCACGGCTTCCCGGATATCACGGATAGCCCTGGCGCCTGCAGCTTCCAACGCTTCCGCTTTTTCGTGGCTGCGATTCCATACCTGAACGGAATGCCCTTTTTGCAGCAATGCTTTGGTAAAATTAGATCCCAGCAATCCCATGCCTATAAATGTGATCATATCGATTGATTTGTCAGGCTAAGGTCCGAAATCCGGCCAATTTTCCAGCAGGTTTAGTAAGGGGAGTAGTTGATGGCATGATGCAGTGAATACTATCCTGTAGCAGTGGATGCGGAAGGTAGAACCTGTGGGACAAGCAGGTTGTTTTCAGTAAAATACGAACTAATTACTGATCTTTGCGCCCAAAAATTCCCCTTATGAGAGTAGCGATAAATGGAATGGGCAGGATAGGGCGCTTACTTTTCCGCCGGCTATTGGAACAGGAGGGTATTGAACTGGTGGCGGTTAACGATGTAATGCCGGTAGAGAACCTGGTGTACCTCTTAAAATATGATTCCTTATACGGTCCTTTGCAGTCATCAATTGTCCTGGAAGGAAACCAGCTTAGAGTGGCAGATAAAACCGTTCATGCATTCCGGGAAGAAGATCCGCTTCAGCTAAACTGGAAGAAGCTGGAAATAGACCTGGTACTCGAATGTTCAGGGCGGTTTAGCAGTAGCGCCGGAGCAGAAAAACATTTGAAAGCCGGAGCCCGTAAAGTATTGCTTTCCACTACAGGCACTGAAGATATACCGCTTCTGATTTATGGTTTCAATCAGCATCAGCTGGACGCAAGCGTAAACATTGTTTCTCCCGGTGGCTGCATGACCAATTGCAGCACTCATATTCTGTACCTGATGCAATCCATTGGTATTGAATCGGCGCATTTTAATATTCTGCATTCTTATACCTCGAGGCAGGAGCTGGTAGATACGGCACATCCTCAATTCAGGCGCGGCAGGGCAGCAGCAGAATCAATTATTCCGGTGGAAATTGACCTGGTGAAATCTCTCGACAGATTGTTTCCCCTGAAGGGCAGGCTGGCTGCCATGTCGATCCGCGTTCCTGTTACCAATGGCGCATTAACTGATGTTACGCTTCAGATGAAAGAAGACGTTACGCGGGATCAGATCAATGGCATCTTTAAAAAAGCTTCCGAAAACGACTATGCATCCGTGTTAGCGTATACCGAAGATGAACTGGTATCTGCTGATATCAAGGGCAATACCCATTCCCTCATTATTGATGGTAGCCTTACGTCCGTTGTTGGGCGACAGGTGAAACTGATTGCCTGGTTTGATAACGAATACGGATATACCAGCCGGATGCTGGATTGGTTACAGTATTGGAAACCCCTGTTGTAAATGCAGGTGCAGCAATTTCTGATGCTTTTTGTGCTGGTGCTACTCTCTGGTCTCACCGTACAGTCCAGGTTGCTTAACAAACCGGCTGCGGCTTCCGGGGCACTGATTGCCTGGATGATCTGGCTGGGTACCGGACTTACAGGCCTTGTATTGCTTGCCGTCTTTTTTATAGCTGGTGCAGGAGCAACCAGATGGAGCCGTTTCAAACGGAAAGGAACAACCGAAAATTTCGAAAAAAAAGCAGATCGTTCCGCCAGCCAGGTATGGGCCAATGGAGGCCTGGCCGCTTTTGCAGGAATAACGGCATTTTTTTTCCCGGAAGCAAAGCTGTACTGCCTCCTGGTGGTTGCTGCAACCCTGTCTGCAGCCTGTTCCGACACGCTTTCTTCTGAGTTAGGCACCTTATATGGAAGGCGATTTTATAATTGTTTAAGCGGCCAGCCAGATCAACGAGGAGCAGATGGCGTAGTGAGCCTGGAAGGGCTTGGCATTGGAGGGTTGGCCTGCTTGCTGATGGCAATGGTATATGGCCTGCTGCAAACGTTCACAGTGGAAGTCCTATGGATTGCGATGGCCGGATTTTTGGGGAATCTGGCGGATTCCTTTCTGGGTGCGGCTTTACAGCGGCGGGGTATACTGAATAACGACTGGGTAAATTTCCTCAACACGCTTATCGCGGCAGTTTCCATGATTCTTCTTAGTATTGCTTTCAGCTAAAATCCAAGAACATGAAAAAAATCTTACTGGTAGCCCTGACTGTTTTTGTACTCGGGTCCGGATGCGAAAGTACCCAGCAGATCTTAAGCGGATTGCCGACCGGAACGGGTACCAATACAATGCAAATTGCTGCAGGTCTCAAAGAGGCCCTTAGCGTGGGCGCCACTAACAGCACTGGCCGGTTAAGTGCAGTCAATGGATTTTTTTCCAATGCAGCACTGAAAATCCTGATGCCCCCCGAGGCCCAGAAAGTGGAATCTACCCTTCGTAACATTGGACTGGGTTCTGTTGTTGACAAAGCCATCCAGTCGATGAACCGGGGGGCTGAAGAAGCCTCCAAATCGGCTTTGCCCATTTTTAAAACCGCCATCCAGCAAATGACGATCAACGATGCCGTAGGAATTTTAAAAGGTGGCGATTTTGCGGCTACCAATTATTTTAAGGATAAAACCAATAGCGCCTTAACCGAAGCGTTCCGCCCGGTTATTGAATCCTCCTTGAAAAAAGTGGAAGCCACAAAATACTGGAACGATGTATTTTCCGCGTACAACAAGGTATCACGCACACCCGTCAATACAGACCTGACTGCGTATGTAACCGAGAAAGCCATCGCCGGAATTTTTCATGAACTGGCACTCGAAGAGCAAAAGATCCGGCAGGATCCTGCTGCAAGGGTGACAGAGCTGCTTAAGACGGTTTTTGGGCAACCCTGATTTACAGATATTCCCAGGCACTTTGATAGGCATTCTGCTTTTCGGCCATTTCTATCAGTCCGGCATAAAATGCATGCTGCGCCAGTGTACTGCTATCGCCAATTATCACGAGTTTTTTTCTGGCCCTTGTCATGGCCACATTCATACGCCGGATCTCAGATAAAAAGCCAATCCGGCTGTCTGGATTGGAGCGGGTCATGCTGATGAGTATGATGTCCCGTTCCTGTCCCTGGAAACTATCCACCGTATTGACCGATAGCTGTCCTTTAAATGGGAAGGAACCCTCTTGCTGAATGGCCTGACGAATCGCTTCCAGTTGTTCTTTGTATGGAGCAATGATACCTATGCTCAGGTTTTCGGTGGATGCGGCTGCAAGTGTGCATTCATCCTGATAATGCCGTAAGTAGTTCACCAGGAAAGCGGCTTCTTCGGGGTTGCTGGTACTGGTTCCCACCTGTTTTTCTTCGTATCCACAGCCGGCAGTATCTATAAATAGCAGGGGTTTGTCGTCAGGAAAAATGAGGTGATCTGCTACTATGGGGGCTGCCACCAGTTTGCCTTCATAAAACTTCCGGTTGGAATAGTCCATAATGGCGGCATTCATCCGGTATTGCGTGGTCAGCATGGAAACTGCTTCCGGCCAGCGGGCTACCAGTTTTTCAAAAAGCGAGGTAGATAATCCGTCGGCCGCGGCTTCCTGACTTTTTACGGTAGGAGCAAGTTGCTGATGATCACCTGCCAGTACCAGTTTTTTTGCTTTCAGAACCGGTATCCAGGCAGCCGGTTCCAGCGCCTGGGTGGCTTCATCCATCACTACTGTCTGATAGCGCAGGTTGGCAATGGTATAATGTGCCGCGCCCACCAGGGTGCAGGTAATTACCTGGGCTTTTTCAAGGATATCGCGGGTCATATAGTCCAGGGTGTTTTCCACTTCTCTCATGATGGAACGGGCTTCTTTAAAGAGCGCTTTCCGTTGTTCCCATTCAGCCTTGCCAAAACTGCGTTTGTATTTGTGTGCCAGGTTCCGGTATTCATCCGCCTGTTTTTTCATGCGTTTGATTTCCTTGGTGCGGGGATGTGCTGCCAGTTTTTCATCCAGCGTCAGCGATTGCAGTTTTTCTGATACCCGAACCGGATTGCCTATTCGTAGTACAGATAGTCCGGCATCGGCCGCTTTTTCACTTAGCAGGTCTACCGCTGCATTGCTTGGCGCTACCACCAGCAACGGCCCTGTTTCCATTGAACAAAGGGCTTTTATCGCCTGGATAAGGGTGGTGGTTTTTCCTGTTCCTGGAGGACCATGAACAATGGCCAGGTCTTCCGCTTCGAGGATATTCCGGATGGCAGCCTGCTGGCTTTCGTTCAATTCGGTTAATGGCAGAGCAGGGGAGCTTTGTTTTCTTGCTGGCGGTTCCTCTCCGGTGAGAACGCGGATGAGCCGGCCCTCTTCTCTTTTTTCTTTCAATGCATCTGCCAGTTGCAGGGCTTTGCGCATCTCCTCGTAGCTATTATCATCGAATGCGAGATCAATACCCAGTTTCCCATCATCTGCCCAGTCGGGTAATTCTTCTGTACGAAAATTGATTTTCAGGGTATTACCTGATACATTCGTAATGATGCCTTCCAGCCGGTTGGTATCCGGCTGGTGTTGCGAAAAAAGCGAAGCCGATCCCCCAAAGCGGAATTGGTGCGACAAGTCGGTATGTGTGGTTCGTTCAAACTGTACTGTCAGATAATCCCCTTTACCCAACTCCGTATCCCGTATGGCAACCGGATACCAGCTATACCCATTGGTTCTGCGCTCCTGTACCGTGCTGCGCTGCACCTGTTCATCAAAATTTTTCTTGTCTTCCTGCCACTCCTGTTTCAGTACCAGGGCTAATTGCCTGAAATAGTCCATAGGGCAAAATAAGGGAAAAATACCCTGTGTAAAGGCTTGTGTTTATTCCACTATCCTATTATATTGCAGTTGGCTGGTAGCTCCAGTTGCCTCTAAAATGCCAAGTAAACCTTATTCCAGAACTGCTGCTGTTATAGCATTTGTATTGCTCTTTTTGTCAGTCCCGTCGTGGGCTCAGTTAAAGGCAGACTTCACCATCGATAAACCCGGAGGTTGTGCTCCACATGCCGTTTCTTTCACCAATACAACAACCGGAACCAGTTCCTCCACTACGTATACCTGGTCCTTTGGAAACGGAAACAGCTCTACCCTTAAAAATCCCGGTGCCACTTATAATGAAGAAAAAAAATATACAGTTACGCTGACTGCAAAAGACGGTGCTCAGACCTCCACCAAAACCCTGGAAGTAACCGTATATAAAAAGCCCGAAGTGAGTTTTGATGCCAATGTATTGAAGGGATGCGCCCCATTGCCAATAGAACTGACCAGCACTTCTACCACAGGAGACGGGAGTATCAGCAATTATTTCTGGGATTTTGGAGACGGAGGGTTGCTGCAGGGAAGCAATCTTAATACTGTTTCACATACTTATCAGTCTGTGCAAAAAGCATCCGTTAGTTTAACCGTTACGAATAGCCATGGCTGTTACCGAACTGTGGAGAAAACGGCTCTGGTAGAAATACTGGGACCGATCAGTGCAGGTTTTTCAGTGCCTGACCAGACGGTCTGTAAAGTGGATGATCCGGTGTCCTTCAGTAATTCGAGTAGTGGTCCGGGTACACTTGGTTATACCTGGAATTTTGGTGACGGATCCACCTCTGCGGGTCAGTCGCCTACCCACACCTATAACAAAAAAGGGAAATTTACCGCGCAACTAACGGTCAGCAATGAGTTTGGATGTAAGGCTACCAGTGCTCCTCTTACGATCAGTGTGGCCGATTTTGAAGCCGACTTTGAATTTCCCGCTCTGGTATGCAATAACAGCAGTTTCGAACTTAGCAATACCAGTGATCCTTTACCCAGTTCGGTTTCCTGGTTGGCAGACGATGGCAGCGAGGCCTATTCTTATGGAAATACTTCGGTGCCTTTCCGCTTTTTTAACCCAGGCAAGCGAAAGCTGACAATGACGGCAAAATTTGGTACCTGTGAACAAAAAATCACCAAAGAAGTGGACGTTAAAACAGGACCTGAATTAAATGGATTTACAGTAGACCTGGGTACCAGTTGCGGCGCTCCGACAACTGTCAGCTTTAAAGATACCAGCACTGGTGCAACAAGCTGGAACTGGTCTGTTAATTATGGCTCTTCTTTTGGCAGCACCAAAGAAGCCAGTTATACTTTTCACAACAATGGGGCATACACAGTTGGACTCAAAGTAAAAAATGC
>CAZJNY010000075.1:0-14992 GCA_964547405.1 uncultured Flavihumibacter sp.
TTGCATTCTCCTTCTTCCATTTTTTTATCTTCCTTGCCTCCCTCATCCTTCTTCCATTTTCCTTTCTTCCTTCTTCCTTTCCTCCGTCTTCCATTCCTCCGTCTTCCCTCTTCCTTCCTCCATCTTCCTTTCCTCCATCTTCCATGGCTCTTCTTATCAAGACAACGATCTATTCCCTTTTAAAGTCATCAACTAAAAACTATGCGAATCATTATTCCTCTATCCTTTATGCTGATTGCACTCTTTTCCTGCTCTAAAGAAGAAGATAAAACAAATAATGCCCCGCTTAACGGCAGGTATTCCGGAACTTTCAAACGCTATAATCAGGCAGAAGATATAACGGCCAATATAAGTTTGGTTTTTCTAAACAATGATTGGACTGGCACCAGTAATTTAGATCATTATCCGGCACTTTCTAAAGGGACCTGGAGTATCAATGAGCAGGAAACGCTGATTTTTGATAATACTTCAACCTGGACGGCAGATTTTGACTGGACCCTGATTTTGGATGGAATTTATATCCTGCACAGAAATGATGATAGCCTGGTTTTTACCAAAAGCTATGGTAATGGGGGAGTAGATGTTTACAAACTGAGAAAACAGCCCAATTAAAATACTGTCGGTAATAAGCAGTAATTGCCTAACCGTGGCTGGCGATATCTTCCTGTAATAAAAAAGGTCTGGCAATTGCCAGACCTCTGTCTTTTATCGACTTGTTTGCCTTGATTAATAATCACGACCACCGCCGCCATAGCCACCACGACTTCCGCCGCCATAGCCACCGCCACCACGGCTGCCACCGCCACCGTAGCCACCACCGCCGCCACGGCTTCCGCCGCCGCCACCGTAGCCACCACGGCTTCCGCCGCCGCCACCACCGAAGCTTTTCTTCTTGAATCCACCACCACCGCCGGATCCACCTTCGCGGGGTTGTGATTCATTTACCACAATGCTACGACCCATGATTTCAGTTCCGTGCAGTGCAGTGATAGCAGCGTTTCCAGCTTCTGCATCGCTCATTTCTACAAATCCAAATCCCTTTGAGCGGTTGTTGTTGAATTTGTCTGTAACGATTTTGGCAGAAACAACTTCTCCATAAGGAGCAAACATTTCTAAAAGATCCTGCTCAGTTAAATCCCAACTGAGATTGCCAACGTAAATGTTCATTTTCTAATTTTTTTGAACGAGTGAATAAAACCATAATGAAGCACAGTGTTACAAAAAAGCCAGAAAATCATTTACTTCGAAACGCTCTGGGAAGTCTGAAACTGTTAAGATCATTAAGGAACCAAAACGAAGGTAATAAAATTGTGGAAAAACATACAAAATATCTAAATATAAAAAAAAAGACGATTTCAACAGGCTGGCCTGTGGAATCGTCTTTTCAACTTTTTGGGGATATCTTATTCTGCAACTACCTCAAAATCCAGTTCAGTAGCGATTCCGTTACCGAAATCTACACTGGCTTTGTATTGTCCCAGTTCCTTTACTTCATCAGGAATTGAAATTTTCCGACGGTCAATTTCATATCCTTTCTGCTCACGGATGGCTCTGGAGATCTGCAGGGCAGTTACACTACCAAATATCTTACCACTGGTACCTGTTTTGGCACCCAGTTTAATGGCTCCTTCCTGGAGTTTAGCGATTACCTGGTTGATTTGTGCCAGCATTTTCTCTTCCTTCTTCTTCTGCACTTTCAGCTTTTCATTCAGCTGCTTCAGATTTGAAGGAGATGCTTCTACTGCAAACTTCTGAGGAATCAGGTAGTTCCGGGCATACCCGTTCTTCACGGTTACCAGTTCATTGACACCTCCCAGATTATCTACATCCTGGATTAATATTACTTGCATGTTGTTCTTTTTTAGTACCCCAAAGAGCCCAATCAAACCTTTGGAATCTGATTCAGACTGTCTCCATCTTCACTAATGTGCTGACAGATTAGGGATTGGTTACTAGATTTTTTAAACGCAGTGAATCTTATTTCAAAAGATCCGTTACGTAAGGAAGAATCGCCATTTGACGCGCTTTCTTAACTGCTTCTGATACTTTCCGCTGGAATTTCAGACTGTTACCGGTAATACGACGAGGTAACATCTTACCCTGCTCATTCAGGAACTTCTTCAGAAATTCACCGTCTTTGTAGTCCACGTATTTGATACCGTACTTCTTGAAACGGCAGAATTTCTTGGCACGCTTCTCCGTCTTAATCGCGGTAAGGTATTTTATTTCATTCTTTGCCATGATTAAGCCTCCACTTTTTCAGTTCCGGTAGGTACGCCACTTCTCTTTTTGGTATTGTACTCAACGGCGTATTTGTCGAGTGCAGTAAACATGTGACGAAGAACGTTGTCGTCACGCAACAGCTGAATTTTCAGCTTCTCATTGAAGTCGGATGGCGCTTTGTAATCCATTACCCAGTATAAACCAGTGGTTTTTTTCTGGATAGGATACGCCAGTGATTTTAATCCCCATGGATTGGAATTTACCAACTCGCCACCGTTTGCGGTAACCAGATCGATAAATTTCTTCTGAGCGGCTTTGTAATCTTCCTCACTCAGAACAGGGGTAAAAATCACCATCAATTCGTAATTGTTCATGATCCCTGATTTGTTAAATAAAAAATTAATTGAGCTGCAAAGGTAAGAGGTTTCTGTCATATGACAATCAATGCCCTGGTCTTTTTGCTAGAATGGGTAGCCTATCGCGATATTCAGTATCAGATTCTCCCTTCTCCAGGACGGTTGGCCGAGGTCAATTTCCTGGATCACCCACTTTTCACCCGCCGGTAGCCATGGTTTCCGAAGCGGCATAGCCAGATCCGCCCGTATAACCAATATGGAGGCATCCACCCGTAAGCCAAACCCGGCTCCAACTGCAATATCATTCATAAATCTGCTTCCTGGCCAGGCCGCTCCCGGCTTTTCCGGATTCTCCCGTTGCAACCAGATATTCCCGGCATCCGCAAAAATTGCTCCATTGAGCACACTAAACAGCTTGAAGCGCCACTCTGTATTAAACTCCAGTTTGATGTCGGCCGCTTCACTGGCAGCAAATGTACTAGTTTCAGACCGGTAAGATCCTGGCCCCAGGGTTCTTGCCCTGAATGCCCGTAAACTGTTGCTCCCTCCCGTCATGAATTGTTTCACAAATGGTAAAGAACTGTTGTTCCCATACGAATATCCGGTACCCGCAAGAAGCCTGTTTACCCATTGAAATTCTTTGCCCAGTTTCCAGTAATGCCGTATCTCCCCGGTTATGCGTGCATACTGGGCAAATGGCTGATACCCAATATTTTTTTGTCCCTGACTGTTGGCCGGGATTAGCAGTCCCAGCAAGTTCCCGGCCACATCCAGATTGCCCTGCAGAAAAAGACTGTGAATGCGCCTTTTGTTTACATTGTTGAAGGTGATCGTATAATTGCTGCCGATAATAAATTGTTTGTCGATAGATTGCCTTAAAGCCGGATCCCTATCCAGTATTTCCTGGAACTCCGGCGATATCCGGGATGGCAGCACGTAGGAAATGGATATTGGTACGAGCAAGTGATCTGTTAATCGCCCTGTTTTCCATTGATAGGCCTGTTGTATGGTAAATGAATTCAGGTTGTACAATCCTGGCCGGCTCAATAATTCATAGCCCGCACTCAGTCTGGTTCTGGGTATAAAAGCATTGCTGGTTTGGATCTTCCAGAATGGAACTATTATACCTGGCAGATTAAATGCCACTTCTCCTGTTACGCTATACCCTGTGGTATTAGCCTGATTGGCCCGCCTTCCACCCACCTGCCACTCAAATCCGCCTGCCAGTTTCACTTCCAGCCGGTTTGCTCTTTTTAACCAGTTTCTATTCAGAGAGGTGATGGTTAACTGGGACCCAACAAAATTGTTGGATTTACTATTTCCGTTTAATTCAACCTGCAAACTTCTTCTCGGGCTGGGGGTCATAAAAAAACGGGCATTTAACAGGTTACTGTCTGCCGTTTCCATTTCTGTTTTGACGAATTTGTAGGTGCCCAGACTCATCAGCCGCTCCAGCGTTCGTTCGTGTGCTCTTAATCGGTACAAACTGTCCTCTTTCAACAACACATACCGGCTAAAAATTTTTGGCAGGAAAAGGTCATGTATATCCTTTACCCGGTACGGACCAAGGTCTACTGCTTCCCTGTTGCGAACGAGGCTATCTTCTGCCAGATTATATGTTGGGTATAAGGTAATACTACCCATGCGATAAGCTATTTTGGCAGTTGCTGGTATCGAGTCCTTCAGGCGTACAAATAATCGCACTGCCCCATTATAATTACTGTCCACCTCAACGAGCAGATGATCCGGGTTAAAGTAATAATAACCACGCTGGCGTACATAATTACTGATTCGCTCCCGCTCATTTCGTATCTGCTGTAAATTGTAAAACCGGTCGGGTTTTAAAAGACTGTTATCCGCACTTTTTACAATTAGTTTACCCAGCCTGGAGCTATCCACTTCCAGCCGGACTTCATTTATTCTGTACCTGTTTCCTGCAGTTACCTGGTATTGAACGGTTGCTTTCTTTTCTCCTTTGGACACTATTTCATAAGCCGTGGATGCCTGCATAAAACCAAGGTCTTCCATATGACTGGTTACTACTTCGGCTGAATAGGATGGCTTGGCTTTGCTTAACAATACCGGTGGCTCCCCCCACTTGTTCCGCAACAAATGATTCAGCCCTTTTCCGGTTGGTTTATTGCCCAGGTTATACAGCCACAGGCGTACTGGCATGCCAAGGAATTTCCGATTGGGAGCAGGCCTGGTTAAGGAAAGCAGCTCTTCTCCCAGTTCTTTACTGTTTCCAGGTTTTTTCCCTTCCCATTTAATGCCGGCACCCAGATAAAGGCGATCCCCTTCCGGCACAGATCGGGTTGTACTGCATCCTGCCAGTATTAATAAACCCAGCAGCAGACAAAAGCTCCACCTGTTATTTTGTAGTTTCCGCATGCCCCTGTTGCTTTTTTACTTTTTCAAAAATTTGGCGGAACTGATTAAAATCCATGACCAGTATAAAGGATACCCCGGTTTCAATGATCTGCCCAAGCAGAATTGCATCCGTCTGATTTCGCTGATACGCACGGATCCGGTATCTGCCATCCCGGCTGAGTTTGTATTCAATCAAAACATCTCCTATTAAATGAGCGCCATTTGCCGGCGCATTTCCGAGCAACCCGATATTCGAACCAACGGATACTGTCAACCGGTCATTAAATAATGTTTTGCTGGCACCCACATTCAGCACAGTTGATTCCTGCCTGCTTCCACTCATATAATCCTCTCTTGTTTCCAGGTCAAAATTCAGATCAATACCATTGATCAGTGATCCTGCCAGTGTATTCAGTTGCTGGGACAGTATCTTACTGACGCTCTGCTTGGCAGCTAAGCCGATTCCTCCGCTGTTTCTGTTCTCCAGGCTCTGAAGCGGATTCTCCGACAAAAATGTTTGCAATACCAGCAAGGCCATAACCTGCTTGGTCAGTTCCGACTCATTATTGTTTATCTGCTTCAATCGCGTATATACGGCACCGTTGAAAAAGTTCCTGTCTTTTTCCGGCATGTCCAATTCAAAACTGATAGCTGGTTTCATTAACTCATCCCGAATGTCCATGTACACATCGATGGGCACTTTTTGACGAAGCCGCGTGAGTTCGGTTCTTGTACCACTGCTCTGATCCCGGATCAGATCTATAGCGGGTGCATCTACCTGGTATTTTGCCCTGATATTTACAGCCGCCTCCAGCGGATCTCCATTCCAGGTTATTGTACTTCCTTTTTCTATGCTGAAGCTTCTTTTGATCAGCTGATTGAGCGACATTTCATATTTCCCTCCTTCAATTTCGTATACACCGGTTATGGATATACGATTTCCCTGATCCACTTTCACATTCAGGCTGGTGTTCCCTTTTACCTCCAGGAAATCTCCATTATAGGGATCAATCACAATGGTTAGAGTGGAGGCTGGCGTTATTTCGATATCGCCTGAAAATTCTATTCCGGTAAACGTTGTGGAAGAACTCTTTTTCCTGTCTGTTTGCACCAACATGGATGAATCGGGCGGATTCTCCCTGTTGACAAATTCGATGACTCCCTCCCGATTCGCAATGCCCGGTTCCTGGTCTGGTACTACAAATCCGATTGCTGATTTATCTACAAGCTTTAACTGCATGTCAACTTTTGGCAATGCCAAATCTCCTCCGATTGAAATGGTGCTATTTATTCTGGCTGGTCCCCAGATCATCTGGTCTTCAGCAGTTTTTGGTCCCAGCACCAGAAAATTCCGGGCATCCACAGCAAGCCTGAATGACGGGTTCAGAAAATCTTCCAGCGTAATTTCTCCGTCCAGCAAGGCTTTTCCCCCGGCCGTATCCGTCAGCGTAAATTGATTCAATACTAATTTCCGGTTGCTAAACCGCAGTTCCTGTTGGTCAATCTGTAATGGATTGTTCAGATACGATACCCGTAATTTACCCTGGTGAAACTTAAGTGAACCTTCAATGTCGGGGTTCGTCAGTTCTCCCTCAACAGACAGATTCCCTGTTATAGCGCCACTCATGTTAGTGGTTGCTCCTGCAGTAAAGGGTTCTACCGAGGCCAGCTGCAGGCTATCAAAACGGAGTGTCGCTGACAGACGATCATCATATACACCTTCCAGTCTGACTTTATTGCCATATCCTTCCAATACAGTCAGCACATCTATTGCGGTACCGTTCCGCGTAAGTTCTGTGGTCAGGTTTCCAACCGGTTTTCCAAAGAGCCGGAGACTGTCAACAGAAATGCTGCCGGTGATCGACGAGTCATTGATGGCCCGGTTCAATTGTAATGTCGCATTGATTGTTCCTTCTGCCAGTGATGTGTCATTGGAAATAAAGGAACTGATCGTGCGGGCTTCAAAATCTTTTATTTGTAATCGATAAGCAGTGTTTCGGTTATCATCCTGCCGGATATGCTCTAACTGAATAGACTGACTGTCGGACCGGATTTGAAAGGCGGCATCCCAAAGCTCGCCATTTCTGAATACGATTGCCGAATCACCAGCGGCTTCAAAATTTTCTTTGTTTAACAGTAGTTCCTGCTTCAGCCGGAGATGCCAGTCATTCAATGAGGCACCCTGCCAGTTTCCTCCAATCCGGTAAGAGGGTTTGGCCGCAGCATCATCAACCGATATTAACCAGTCGATAGCTCCCGGTTGTCCCTTCGCTGTAAATGAGGTATTGAATACAGGAAAAGAAGGATGATCTAACCGGGCAAAACCGATGGAACTGCTGATGGTATCCTGATTAACCAGTAGCTTCATATTGAAACTATCAACCATTGCAGTTGTATACCTGAATTGGGGTTGTGCTGCCTCCAGGTACAGGAGGCTACTGTCGGTATTGATCCGTCCCTGTATCCGCAGCGGTTGACGCATTTGTAAATCCGGAACAAGTTTTTCCAATGATCGGGGTAGTTGGAGTGCTCCCTGCAAACTGGCGGTTTGCGAACCAATGGAATCTTTTAGTAATGCCATGGATGTATCTCCAGGATTCAGTTGTTTTTGAAGGATTGAATTTACGGCTGTAGCAAGTTTCGTGTAATCGTAGTTGCCGTTTAATGTCAGCAACCCAATCGGACCTTCTACCCGGATAAATTGACTATCTGATATAGCCTGGGTGACAATAGCCAGACTGTCCAGTTGAATCAGATCGGTTTCATTGGCATATTGAACATGGTGAACAAATACAGTTCCATCCAATTGCCTGGGCCGCGTATCTGTCAGATCCAGATCTATTTCTCCTTTCACGATAAGCGGACTTGTACTTAGTCCCACTGCCTGCAAATCTGCACGGTTTATCCGGAGGGTTCCATTTATCGAAGGATAGCCATCCGTTAATTTCCCTGCCAGTTCCAACTGCGTTTGAAGATTCGAATCAAGACTATTAATAGACGCGGTATAGTTATTCTGAGTAAGACTTCCGGCGATATCCACCTGCTGATACCTGTAACCGTTTAAACTGGCTTCTTCCACCCGGATAGAACCCTGGCTATTCATGGTTTGAGGTTCCAATCCCTGACCTTTTATTTTTCCGGTGGCGATGATTAAACCGATACTCGTATCACGAATCCATCTGCCAACATCCATATTCAATTCCTGAAGATCCAGCGCATACCTTGCCGTGGATTTCTGTGAAAGTCCGGCAACCGACCCCTGGAAGCGCAGCCGGCCATAACTGGAGTTCATGCTGAGTGCGGCGTTTCCACTGGTTGTTGTTCCGGATAATCGTCCTGTTACCTCAAAACGATCCGGTAAATCAAGATTGGAAGGCAGCATGGATTCTGCTATCCACGAGGTAATGGCAGATTTTCCGGATTGAATAGAGACAGCGGAAAGTTCAGCGCCAAATTTATCAGGATCCGTCAGTGAGCGAAGTTGTCCGGAAAGCTGAATAGTATTGCCAACATTGTCCTGAACCTGAAACCCCCGCAATTGAAGCGCCGATAAGGTGCCGGATACGGTGCCTCTGAGCTGGATTTCTTTATCCCACCACTTCCTGAAATTGCTATCGTTTTTTAATTCCGGAACAAAGTACAAGGCTTCCTTTACCGCCAATCTGGATGAAACCAGATCAGCCTCTATTCCAATACGATTGGTTAACAATTCTCCGTTTTCATTGGTCGGCAGATGCAGTACCAGATTTTTGGATAACTGACTGGATCCGGTCTTAATCCGATAATCAGCTAAGGAGATCCGTTCATTACCATATCCGACTTTTCCAGAAAGATTTTCCAACCGGAATCCTGATCTTTCCCTGGCTGCCAGTTCCTTAATGAGAGCTGCCAGTTCGTTGTTTTGCCAGCTGATTGTTTCAATATTGGCCTGAATGCCGGATAATCCGAGGTAGTTGAAGTCAATGGAGTTTCGATAAGCAGTCCTTTGCGCTTCCCGGTTTTGCAAACCAAATGCCCCGTTTCTCAATTCCAGTGATTTTATAGCCACGATTACAGGCTGGCTTTCAGTACTTGCAGGCACCAGGGAATCCAGCCTGTTTTGCTGTATGAGATAACCAGTTGGCGAGATCAGTTTAACCGGACCAGAGAGGTACCTGCCGGCTCCGACATCTGCATTCACCAATTCCATTCTGCCCTGCTCCAATTGCCAACCGGTATGGATGCCACTGCCTTCATCGCGATAGGCAAAATCAATATATTCCAGTTGAATAAGTTTGCCCCTGAATAATAGTTGCATTGGATTCTCAGAAGGCGGGGCTTCAGGCAAAGGAGCAGTATCTTTCCGAAAGGATTGGGCATAAAAGCCTTTTAAGCCGGTTACCCGTAAATCATTGAAATCAAACCGCCCTTCTTCAATATTGGTTTCTTTGAATTGCCAGTTGAGTCGCTTGAGGACAACGGCTGAATATATACCGCCAGGCTGGTCATCGTATAAAAGGTTGACATTTTCCAATTCTACCCTTCCTACAGAAATTTTCCATGGATTGGCAGCTGGTTGATCAACCTGGGCGCTGTCTGCTGATTGAAACCGCGCAAGCAAAAACTGGTGGTTCAGAGAGTCGTTTTCCTGGGTATATACCTTCGCAGTGAGGTTTTGCCACCTGATAGCATGCACCACTATTTCATTGGATAAGAGCGCAAGCGGACTGAAATTTATGGAAAGTTCACCACTGTGAAGCAGCAGTTTGTTCTGCTGGTCGTATACGGTGAACCCCTCAATCCCTATCCGGCTGAATCCATTTAAGCGAATGCGTTGAAGCTCCACACGGCTTTGAAACTGTTCTTCGAGAATCGCTTTTGCTTTTCGGGTGATAAGGTTTTGTCCCCAATCTGACTGAATGAACAGGAAAAGTAAACCCAACACCAGCAGCAACGCAAAAAGTACCCGCATGACTATGCGAAGCCAGCGGGGGCTGCGTTTGGGATAAAGT
Organism: uncultured Flavihumibacter sp.; assembly: GCA_964547405.1. Classification (GTDB taxonomy): domain Bacteria; phylum Bacteroidota; class Bacteroidia; order Chitinophagales; family Chitinophagaceae; genus Flavihumibacter. The sequence goes on from CAZJNY010000075.1 coordinate 9,941, forward strand.
TGAATCACTTTCAATGGGTTCTCCGTGCTTGTACCTAAAAAAATCGTACCGAAGCTACTTAGAAATGCTTTCCGGCTGACAGGTAGTGCAGAGATTCTGCCAATTTTGCTGATTCAGGTAAGAAATTTGTCCGTGGCACCCGATTTGAGCCAGGGCTTCCTGAAACCAACGAAAAATAAACAGTATGCAAAAAGGAACTATCAGAGTACAAACGGAGAATATTTTCCCCATTATTAAAAAGTTTCTATACAGTGAACATGATATTTTTTTGCGGGAATTGATCAGCAATGCGGTGGATGCCACCCAAAAACTGAAAACACTTTCTTCCATTGGGGAAGCGAAAGGTGAGATAGGGGAGCTGGCAGTAAGTGTTGCCATCAATAAGGAAGCGAAAACGCTCACAATTTCTGATAATGGAGTGGGAATGACGGCTGAAGAGGTGGATAAGTACATCAACCAGGTAGCTTTTTCAGGAGCCGAAGAATTTCTTAAAAAATACAAAGGGCAGAATGAAAACAACATCATTGGCCATTTCGGGCTTGGTTTTTATTCTTCTTTTATGGTTAGCGATAAGGTAGAAATTATTACCAAAAGCTTCAAAGACGCTCCTGCCGTAAGATGGGAATGTGATGGAAGTCCGGAGTATCAGTTGGAAGAAGCCTCGAAAGAAGCAAGGGGAACCGATATCGTTTTACATTTAAATGAGGAAAGCGCAGAATTTCTTGAAGCAGACCGTGTGAAGGCAGTGTTGAAGCGGTTTTGCCGGTTTCTTCCCGTACCAATTTTCTTTGAGGGCGAACAAATCAATAACCCTGCTCCGGCCTGGACGAAAAAACCATCCGACTTAACAACGGAAGATTATCAGTCCTTTTATAAGGAATTGTATCCCTTTAATGAACCACCGTTGTTCTGGATACATCTGAATGTGGATTATCCGTTTAACCTGACCGGCATTCTCTACTTTCCCAAAATCAAGCAGAGTTATGAAATCCAGAAAGACAAAATCCAGTTATACAGCAATCAGGTATTTGTAACGGATGAAGTCAAAGATATTGTTCCCGAATTTCTGATGCTCTTGCAGGGAGTGATTGACAGTCCGGATATTCCTCTGAATGTGAGTCGTAGTTATTTGCAGGGTGATCCCAATGTAAAGAAGATCAACAACCATATTACCAAGAAGGTAGCCGATAAACTGGAGGAGATATTCAAAACAGACCGGGCAGAATTTGAATCCAAATGGGAGAGTCTGGGATTGTTTGTGAAGTATGGCATGATGACCGATGATAAGTTCCTGGAAAAAGCAGAGAAGTTTCATATCATGCAGGATGCCCGTGCGTCTAAATTTTACACACTGGAAGAATACAAAACTGCAGCTGCAACACTTCAGAAAAATAAAGAGGGGAAACTGGTAATCCTGTATGCAACTGATCCTGTGCAGCAGGATGCGTATATTAAAGCGGCTACAGATAAGGGTTATATCGTGGTAAAACTGGAAACGATAGTTGACGCCGCTTTTATCAACCAAATGGAAATGAAGTGGAGTGATGTACAATTTACAAGGGTTGATGCCGACATCACTGACAATTTAATAGACAAGCAGGAAGCAGGCAGTTCTGTATTAAGCAAGGAGCAGGAGGAGCGGCTTCAGAAACTGTTTGAGCAACAACCATCAGGCTTGCATTTGACAGTGGAAGTAAAAGGGCTTAGTCCGGAAGCAGCCCCCGTTCTGGCTACCCGTCCGGAGTTTATGAGAAGAATGAAGGACATGTCCTCCATAAGTGGTCCGATGGGGAGTTTTTATGCGAATATGCCTGATGAAGTAACGCTGACGGTGAATGGCAATCATCCGATTTACCAGCAGATACTTACTGTAGGAGACGAGCAGAAGCAGGAGAAGCTCACCAGGAATCTGGCAGACCTGGCACTGCTTTCACAGGGATTATTAAAAGGCAGCGACTTAACTTCCTTTATTGAGCGGAGTGTGGATTTGATGAAGCAATAGAATGGGACTCATTTACAGAAGCACGGATATCCATCAAACGGAGCTGCAGGTGTTTGGAACCGTTCCATTCATTTTCGTCGAGTGTGAATACGACTTCAACCGGTTGTTCCTGTTCGAGTAAATGAAATTTATCGGCCATTCCGAATCCGATTCCATTAAATAAAATTCCATCCTGAACAACACTTAATTTAATGTGCTGGTCCTTAACAATTTTGGACCAGCCATTGTTTTTTACAGCCCTTACAATAAAGATGGGCCGGCTGTTGTCTGGACCAAAAGGCTCCATTTGGCGAAGAATATTATAGAAGTTTGGTTTGAGATCTGCCAGGCGAACTTCTGCGTCTATCACGATTTCGGGAATCAATTGTTCTTCCAGGATGGTGGAGGAAACAACCGCTTCAAATTTATCCCGGAATGCGCTTACCTGCTCAGGAAGCAGCGTCATACCGGCAGCTGCAAAATGCCCGCCGTATCCAATGAGGTGTTCCCGGCAGGCATGAATAGCTTCATAGAGGTTGAATCCTGAAACTGATCTTGCGCTGCCTGCAACGATATCGCCACTTTGGGTAAGTACGATGGTAGGACGGTAATACCGGTCAATAAGACGGGAGGCAACGATTCCTACAACCCCTTTATGCCAGTGCGGCTGATACACTACGGTTGATTTTCTAAATGCCTGTTCCTGATCGTTTTCAATCATTTCCAATGCTTCCACCGTTATGGAAAGATCAGCCTCCTTACGGTCATCATTATGCGAATGAAGCAGTTCTGCCAATGCAGCAGATTTTACCGGATCTTTTTCTATAAAAAGTTGAACGGCAATGCTGGCATCATCCATACGGCCGGCAGCATTGACACGAGGTGCAATAACAAAAATCAGGTTATTGATGGTAAGCTGCTGATGTTCCAGTTTGGAAAGTTGAATCAGTGCTTTTATTCCGGGAGAAGGGTGTTCGTTAACCCGTTTTAAACCGAAGTAGGCCATTACCCTGTTTTCGCCGGTAATGGGAACAATATCTGCAGCGATGGCAGTTACAACCAGGTCGAGGTACCGAAGGAAGTATTCATCGGGCATCTGCATATGTTTACAGAGTGCCGTGATCAGTTTAAAGCCAACTCCGCATCCGCAAAGTTCTTTATAGGGGTATGGACAGTCGGTCTGTTTGGGATTGAGGATAGCAACCGCTGGTGGCAGTTCAGCATCGGGCATATGGTGATCGCAAACAATGAAATCAATCCCGTTTTCTTTGGCATACCGGATGAGTTCAATTGATTTTATACCGCAATCCAGGGAAATGATCAGGTTGACACCCCGTTCGAGTGCGATATCAATTCCTTTTTTTGAAATGCCGTATCCTTCTTTATACCTGTGGGGAATATAATAGTCTACTTTATCCGACTCGTAGTTGTCGAGCAGAAACTGAAACATACAGGCGACCGCGGTGGTTCCATCAACGTCATAGTCGCCGAATACCATAATCTTTTCCCTTGCCTGCAAGGCAGAAACGATCCGGTCAACGGCTTTTTGCATATCCTTCATCAAAAAGGGGTCGTGCAAAAAACTGAGGGAGGGGCGGAAAAACGATTTGGCCTCTTCAAAATTCCGTATACCTCTTTGTACCAGAATTTTGCAGATAGCGGGGTGAATGCCCAGTTTTTCCTGCAGGGTTTTCACCTCCCGGCTGGGAGCTTCCAGTAGTTTCCATCTTTTTTCCATTCAACTCAATATTTACGGTCGGTTGTGAACCGGACCAGTTCTTCTAATGCCAGTCTGGAATCCGTTTCTGGGAATTCGTGTAAGATGGATAAAGCCTCATCCCTGTATTGAATCATTTTCTCTGTGGCATACCGGATGCCACCTGATTCCACCACAAAATTGATCACCAGTTTTACCTGTTCGGGGTCTTTGTGATCGTTTTTAATGATATTAACCATGCGGCGACGGGTAGCTTTATCCGCCTGGTTAAGTGAATATATAAGAGGTAAGGTAAGTTTTTTTTCTTTGATATCGTTTCCTGTGGGTTTACCTATGTCTTCGGATCCATAATCAAAGAGATCGTCTTTGATCTGGAAGGCAATTCCCACTTTTTCTCCAAAGTCTTTCAGCATAGCAGCCTGTTTTTCATCGTTTTGTGCCGAAAATGCACCGGCGGCACAGGAAGATGCAAGAAGGGAAGCGGTTTTGTTGCTGATGATCTCAAAATAAATATGCTCATCCAGGTTGAGGCTCCGGCTTTTTTCAATTTGCAGCAATTCACCCTCGCTCATTCGCCGGACTGCATCAGAAAGCAGCTGGAGAATACGGAAGTCGTTGTTATCCAATGATAAAAGCAGTCCCTTTGCCAGGAGATAATCACCGATAAGAACCGAAACTTTGGCTTTCCAGAGGGCGTAGGTTGAAAAAAAGCCCCTTCTTTCCATGGATTCATCCACTACATCGTCGTGTACAAGGGTTGCGGTATGGAGTAATTCAACAAGTGAGGCTGCCCGGTAGGTAGAATCGGTAATAGGGCCGCACAGTTTTGCAGAAAGAAGCACAAACATGGGTCTGAGCTGCTTGCCTTTCCTTTTTACTATAAAGCTGGTAATGCGGTCAAGCATGGGTACCTGGCTTTTAACGGCTTCCTGGAACCTCTTTTCGAAGATCTTTAGCTCTCCGGATATGACAGACTGTGCTAGTTTCATGAATTTAAATACCGCGGCAAATTACGGTATAGATGTCCAAATCCAAGCAAAACAGTTCTTTTGTAATGTGTCTTTCTATTGATTATGTGGATATTAAAGAGGGTTTATATGAGTTTTTTATTTGGTATTTTGCGCTCATTTGATATTTTTGTGCTTTGTTTGGAATACTGTATCCTGTCAATTCATTAACCATTATTTATAAAAATCTATTATGGCAATCAAAAAATACACAGCACTCATAGGGTTTCTGTGTTTATTGGCATCTGGCTCGTATGCGCAGATTGGTACGAGTTACGATGTGCAAGACTCTTCGCTGATAACCAGAAAAAGACTGCCGCAGCACAATGAGTTCATGAACAATGCCT
>CAZJNY010000076.1:0-6930 GCA_964547405.1 uncultured Flavihumibacter sp.
CTTCCTGTGTAAGCCCGGTTTCAAGTGCCGGCAATCCTACATCTGCCCTGGTTCGCACAGCATTAATTGCATCATACACCGATGCATCCAACTGATTTAATTCAATCTTTGCTTCTGCATAGGTTAGCAATACTTCTGCATAGCGCAGCAACATAAAGTTCAAACCGCTTGCTCCCGGTGTTTGAAGATCTTCCGCAACCACGTATTTTTTGAGCGAATAGCCAGTGCTGGTATTGTATTGAGTTTTTCCCACTTCATCTGCACCTCCGCTTCCCGGTACCGGTTGGAATAGTATTCCGCTAGGTAACACATCGCCATCCAGGAACATAGTATAACGCATTCTTGGATCCCTGTTCAGATAGGGTTGCATGGGATCAAAGCCTGATGTGGGATCAGTAATATCCTTTCCATTTTTCATGGTATACAAATCAGCCAATGCCTTTGTTGGCACAAAATTACTGGCGCTGTTACGCTGACTGTAAGGCCCCATATACGAAAAGGAATTATGTGTGAGTGTACCTGCCAGAAACTGTTTATCCAACACAACTTCCTTACTGTTCTCCATGGCATAGGTGAAAAGTTTTCCATATTCGTCCACCAATCCATACACATTCAGATCCATTACAGCTTTTGCTGCGGTAGCCGCTTCCGAATAGTTTCCTGCCCATAAATGTGCGCGGGCTTTTAGGGCCAGGGCTGCTCCTTTTGTTACCCTGCCTTTATCAGCCGCCGGATAGGTAGCTGGCAATGCTGCTGCCGCCGCGGTTAATTCAGTCGAAATAAATTGATAAACTTCCGCCTGCGGAGTTCTTGCAATGCTCAATCCTTCCGCAGCAGTAATGGGAGTTGTTATCATTGGTACATCACCGTACAAGCCTGTCAGCTTGAGGTAATAGTAGGCACGAAGCACTTTTGTTTCAGCTTTTAACCGGTCAATTAGTGCCGTATTGGAACTGCTAATTTTATCAATGTTAGCCAGTACATCATTCGCCAGAAATATTCCCCTATAAGTACTTTGCCATTCTGTTTGAATTCGGGAATGAGAGGCATCATAGGTTCCGTTTTCGATATTAAACTCTACCGTAAACGTGGTATTGGTATGCCCGATATCAGATACGCCATCCAACACAAAAAGATTCACCGCATCGAGTGCTGAATAGACAGAATTCACTCCGTAGATGGCATCCGATTCAGTACGCCAATAAATGGCAGAAGAGACACGGTCGTTTGGAACCGTTTCCAAAATATCCTTTTTGCAGGAACTTATAACTCCAGACAAGGACAGGGCGACCAGCAATATATACTTAGTAGTTTGTTTCATAATTAATCAGGTTGACGAATTAAAAATTAAGGTTTAAGCCCAGCGTATACAAGCTGGTTTGAGGATAATAAATTCCTCTTCCGGATTCTGCTTCAGGATCCAGATTCCATTCGTTCAACTTTGAAAAGGTCAACAGGTTCGTACCTGATAAATAAAAGCGGGCAGCATTGATTCCAGCCTTTTTCAGCAAGGCAGGTGGAACCGCATAATTCAATTGCAGGTTCTTTAATCGCAGGTAGGACCCATCAATAATTAGCTGATCAGATGTATTCACATTACGCTGATCACTTTTTCTGGGAAGCGGGAAACGCGCATTTGGCCTTTCCGGTGTCCAATAATTATCAGTTACCAATTCGTGCGTGAATCCTTCAAATATTCCATATTCTGATAAAGCGCCAGACAACCTGGTATCTACATCGGCAGCACCCTGGAAAAGCAGGTTCAGGGAAAAATTTCGGTACCCGATTTCAGCAGTTGCGCCAAACGTATATTTTGGAAATGGATTTCCAATCACTGTCCAGTCATCCGAGTTAATTCTTCCATCCTTATTTAAATCCACATATTTCACATCACCTGGCTTGGTATTGGGGGCAATCGTTGGATAACTATTGATCTCCTCCTGACTTTGAAAAAATCCAGCTGTTTTATAGCCCCAGTGTGAGTTATAAGGGAGACCTTCCTTCACAATATATCGGGGGTCAAGGTCATAGGAGCTATTAATGAAGGGTCCGCCACCTTTCAGATCGATCACTTCATTTCTGTTGATGGCCACATTACCACTCACAGCATAAGTAACTTTATGTTCATTATTCCGGTAGCCAAGTGAAATTTCCCATCCCCGGTTATCAATTACACCGGCATTCTGATTGGATGAACTGAATCCGGTCACAACCGGTAAGGGCAAGGCGAGTAATATGCCACTGGTTCGTTTTTTATAATAATCTACAGAAAAGGAAAGTTTATAGCCCAGGAGGCTTCCTTCCAATCCAATATCCGTTTGCGTATTGGTTTCCCAGGAAATACTGGGATCAGCCAGCACTGTTTGCGAAAAAGTTGGCGCAGCTACTCCACCAAATGTATAGGAACCCTGTGTCAGGGAAGCGAAGTAGCTATAAAGGGGCACTGTCTGGTTTCCGGTTTGTCCCCAGGACCCTCTTATTTTTAATTCATTAAACGGTGTATTCAGGTTATCAAAAAAATCTTCCTCAGTAAGTCGCCAGGCCGCAGAGAAGGAAGGGAAAAAGCTGTATTGTTTGTCGCCGGTAAACCGGGATGAGCCATCATAACGACCATTCACTTCGAGCAGGTATTTCTGGTCAAAGGCATAGTTCAAACGGGCAAAATAAGAACGCAAGCCAAACTTAAATTCATTTCCCGAATTATCTTTGGTTGGATCATTTGCTCCCTGTCCGATGGATTGTATATCGTTGTTATAAAAGCGTTCGCGATAAGCCTGTAGATTGTATCCGTTATTGTACAACTCCGAAAATCCGACCAGGGCCTTTAGTTCATGTTTATCAAAACTTTTCGAATAATTAGCCAGGTAGTTGGTGGTGATTTCCCGGGATCGATTGCGTGTTTCCCAAAGCGCATTGTTGGCAATCTGGTACCTTCTGCCGGTCAGAGAATCAAAATTATTTACGGCGTTCCGATAAGATTTGTTTTCCATAAAATTCATAACGGCGGAAATCTGCGCACTCAATGTCAACCCTTCCAGCAACTGATATTCCAGCTTGCCGGAGGTATAGAAATAGTTGTCTGCAATATTATTTTTGCCTGATTGTTCAGCAAGTAGCAGCGGATTGAAACCCTGCTGACTCAGTCCATAAGTTCCATTGGGGTACTTTGGAACAGCGAACAAGGTTCCATGGAAAAAGCGGTTGAACACATCTGGCGCAAACGGACTTCTGGACATATTGTACCGGTAGTTGAAGTCGGCACTCATCTTCAGGCGCTTGTGCAATTGCATGTCATTGTTGATCCTGATCTCCCTTATGGATGCACTGTAATTCGGGGCAATACCTCCCTGATCCATATAGCGCATACTCACGCGTGTTTTGGAGAATTCGTTACCGCCACTGAAAGAAATATTGTGGCTATGCTGCGGAGCTGGCTTCAGCACCGTTTTAAACCAGGTGTTTACATCGGGATATTGATAGCGATCACTGGAGTTTACCCAGGTATTGATGCTTTCATCCGTGTAGCGTGCCGGAATCGTGAGTCCCTGGTTGGTATACGCCAGTTGCTGGTAGCGCATGTATTTTTCCAGTTCCATATTTTCCGGCTGATTCACTGATTTCTGAATGGCATAATAGCCATTATAAGCAATCTGCACCTTGCCGGTTTTAGCTCTTTTGGTAGTAATCAATACTACTCCATTCGCAGCACGTGATCCGTAAATGGCTGTTGAGGACGCATCTTTCAACACAGAGATACTTTCCACATCTTCCGGGTTCAGGTTAAACATCAGCTGCTCTACTCCATCAACAATGATAAGGGGAGAACTATTTCCAGAACTATTTCCAGAAAAAGTTGTGATTCCTCTGACTCTTAAGGTTGCTGAAGAACGCCCGGGCTCTCCTCCCCTGTCGAGCACTGTTAATCCAGGCGCCTGTCCCTGTAACGCCTGCTGCAGATTGGAAACCGGCCGACGTACCAGGTCTTCTCCCTTTACCTGGGTAACGGCGCTGGTCATACTGACTTTTTTTTGGGTACCATAACCTACAACTACAACCTCATTCATCGACTGATCTACAGCCTTGAGCTGAATATTCAATGTGGTGTTGGTTCCAACCTTCATTTCCATGTCCTGCATATCAACATACGACACCACCAATATGGCATCGTTATCAGGAACAGCAATTGAAAACTGACCGGATTCATCAGTTGTAGTAATAATTGAACTTCCTTTGACCTGCACGGTTGCGCCAGACAAGGGCTCACCTGAGGGACCTGTTACTTTTCCTGAAACCGTTTTATTCTGGTCTTCAGATCCCGCAGCCGTAATTACGATAATCCGGTTGGGTAATTCTTTAAACTTCAGCTCATTGACCGCTAAAATGGAGCCCAGAATGTCCACCACCCTCACATTTTCTCCCTTGTAACTCACTGTGGCATTGCCCGGAATCTTATCGCTGCTATAAACAAACCGATAAGACGACTGGGCTTCGATTTCTTTCAGCACTTTTTTAAGGCGTGTATCCGAAAACCGGACAGTTATTCGCTCCTGCGAATAGGACTTTGCCGACACCTGTAAACAGGTAATCAGCATCAATGCGATCGTTAACTTCATAAGCAGCAGTGTTTTTAGCACTTGCCTTGGCAGGAAAGGGCACGTGCGGTCCTTTGTTTTTTTCATACTTTTGTTCTGGTTTTATACAGAGCAGTTGCCAACTCCAATTGAACACTGCTTCTGTGGGTTAAACTAATGGAAAAGGGAGGCGCAACTCCCTTTTCATTTATCTGTCATTTTGATCTGATTTTTAGGGTTTTATCGTTCAATTCATAACTAAAGGAATTGGATAATTGCATAGCTTCGAGCGCCTGTTCCAGGGGTATATTCTCAAAAAAAGCAGTAAACCGGTATTGCTTAATGGCTTCGTCTTCAAAAACAACCTGGACCTGGAACCATCTTTCAAACTTTTCTTTTAATTGATCGAAACGTTCGTCATTGATTTCAAGGGAATTGCGGGTCCATACGGTTTCAATTATTGAATTGCCATCTTTTCCAATTGTTATGGGTAAAACTGTAGCGGTGGGCTGTAATACATCGTTGGCTGAACCGGAAACGGTAGCCGCAGTAAGTTCCTTATCTTCCCATACCAACTTCTGGTTGGGTTCAAGAAAAATGGAACGATCTTTTTCAGCAGGTAAAATCACTTCAACAGATCCTCTGATCAGCGCTGCTTCTGCCTGCTTTGCTCCTTTAAATGCCCGAACATTAAAGGCAGTACCATGAACTTTAACCGTAAACTGTTGGGTATTTACAAAAAACGGATTAGCAGGGTCATGTTTTATATCAAAAAAAGCTTCTCCGATCAATTGTACCGTTCGATTATCCTGGCCGAATGCAGCTGAGAGCGTTAGAGACGAGTTTGCATTCAAGACTACAGTCGACCCATCCGGCAACACCAGCGATCGCTTCTCTCCAACTGTTGTCAAATATGGTTCACTGGCTGTAAGCTTTGTAGTATCCGAAGCTTTTTGCACAAGTTTTTTTTGTGCCTGGATTGGGGTTGGCTGGGACGGTTTCCCGAACCATTGATATAACATCAGGGCCGGCAACAGGACTGCCGCTGCATAAGCCAGCCATCGTTTAACAGGAACAGCTGTCCTGCTTTCCGGAATTTGTTCAGCTATAGACTGCTTTAGCCTGTCGAGCTGTTGTTTTTTATCTTCTTCCTTGAGTACGCCATATAGGGACACCAGCAGCAATCTGGCATCCTCCACTGTTGCCCATTCTTCCGGATAAGTGGCCAGGTATCCAGCCCAGTGGGCTTTGTCAGCTTCAGCGGGTTGCGTACAAAAACGAATAAATGATTCGTCCTCCAATAACTGATCCCTGGTTTTTTTATCCATCACAAGCAGCGTTATGAGGATAAGACGGAATGCAAACAGGAATCTACCTGCTTTTTTAGAAGTTTTTTTTAAATCGTTGCGAAAAGTAACAAAAGCAGCATGGAGGCTCCACCATTTGCCAGATTCGGGTGCACCACCAATTCGGCCTTCAACTGCTTTATTCCAATAGATAGATAATTGTAGATACTTTGAGCCGACCAGCCGGTTTCTGCCTGTATAGCTGAAACAGACAACCCTTTGTAATATTTCAGAAAAATAGCCCGCTTACAGCGCTCCGGCAATTGATCGTAGGCTTTCCTGAGCAACTGTGCCGCTTCCTGCATGGATTCCTTTTCAATGAGGGTTGTTTCCGCTGAAGGGATGAGGGTAAGGGGATGGTTCATCCAGCTATCATCCTGGAAATCCCTGTGCGATTCCCGAAAAAAATCAATGATTTTGCGCTTATAAGAAGTGATGATATAGGAATTCGGATAACTGATGGTATCGAAATCGATCTGCTTTTCATAAAAAGACAGAAACAGTTCATGAATCAGATCTTTTTGAACCCATTCATCCAGGTGGCGGGTTCTTCCGATCTGGAGAAGCTGTTCATATACTTCCTCAAAATATCGGTACAACCTCTCGCAGTCGTAAAGTGGCCGTTGGTCCTGAAACATGGCAATCAGAGTTTGGTTAGCCCGGTTATTAGCAGTAACCGTATCCTGAATATATCAAGTCCTGAGAACACTGACAAATGCAAACGTTTGTTCAAAAATCGGCGGCTTTAAAAGAGGATATTTATATATCGCCAATAACTTCAACATGAGATTGCCAGCCAAACTACTCTTTCTGCTTAGCCTGACAGCAGGATTTATTGCCTGTAAAGTTCCTGCGAATAAAAAAGCTACGACTTCCGCTACACCCAATATTATCTACATTTATGCAGATGACCTGGGATATGGAGAATTGGGTAGTTATGGGCAGACAAAAATCAAAACACCGCATCTCGACCGGATGGCCGCTGAGGGTATCCGTTTCACGCAGCATTATAC
>CAZJNY010000076.1:7030-14786 GCA_964547405.1 uncultured Flavihumibacter sp.
CACATTTATGGGAGAATGGGAAATGGGATACACTGGATCAGCCCTATTTTTATGTACATCGGAAACTTTCCCCTGACAGTGCAACAGATGCGGCATTTGCTTCTTTTATCGGAAAGGACTATGCGCCGGATAAAATGACTGAAAAAGCAGAAAAATTCATAAGGGAAAAAAAATCCCGACCATTTTTTTTGTATCTACCCTACACCATTCCACATGCTTCTCTTCAGGTTCCGGAAAAATGGGTGAATACTTATAAAGGACAATTTGAAGAACAGCCGTATTACGGACAGCAGGGTTACACACCAAGCAAATATCCTCTATCTACCTATGCAGGAATGATATCTTACCTGGATGAACAGGTGGGAAAAATAATGGACCTGATCAAAGAATTAGGACTCGAAGAAAACACACTGATCTGTTTCAGTAGTGATAACGGAGCAACGTTCAATGGTGGTGTAGATGCCAGGTTCTTTAACAGTGCTGCAGGCATGAGAGGATTAAAGATGGATTTGTACGAAGGCGGTATCCGCATGCCGTTTATAGCTCGCTGGCCGGGAAAAATTGAAGCTGGTACTGTTTCGGATCATGTATCTGTTCAATACGACCTCATGGCTACCCTTGCCGAACTAACCGGAACGAAAGCCCCGCCCAATGACGGCATTTCCTTTCTGCCTACCCTGCTGGGGAAAGAGAAAGAACAACAGCCACATGAATTTCTATATTTTGAATATCCTGAAAATGGAGGTCAGCGCGCCATCCGATACGGAAACTGGAAAGCTGTGAAAACCGGTCTGAAAAAAAACCCGTCGGCACCCTGGCAGTTATTTGACTTATCCAAAGACCCGGCTGAAACTACAGACCTCGCCAACCAACACGCTGAAATGCTGCAACGTTTTGATGCCATCGTTACCCGTGAACGGCAGGATAGCCCGTTGACATCCTGGAATTTTTAGGTACCAGGAAGGAGTCAGTACATTGTCTTAACATTGTATCCAAATGTATCGGGCACTTCAGCAATTCTTCAATCAGTTTCAGCCACTCTCCGCCCCCGCGCTGGAGGCAATAGAAGCCATTTGTAAACCCGTCACCATTCAGAAAAACAAAAATCTTCAGAACATCGGGCAAACCTGCCAAACTATTTACTTCCTGGAAAACGGTATAGCACGCATTTATTATCTGAAAGATGAAATTGATATCACTGAAGGATTTTATTTTGAAAATAGCATCATTGCCCGCGCCGAAAGTTTATTCACGGGAAGGCCTAGCCGAAAAGGAATCCAGGTGCTGGAAACCGCGGATTTGATTGCCATTGATTCGCAAAAGTTTTTTGCGTTATTTGATGCTTATCCCGAAATCGAGCGCCTTTTTCGAAAAGTTATAGAAGCTGCCTACATTGAAACTATTAACCGGATTGAATCCCTTCAGTTCAACAGTGCAGAAGAACGTTACAACAGCCTGCTTGAAACTACCCCCGATTTAATCAACCGTGTACCGCTCAAATTCATTGCTTCCTACCTCGGTATTACCCAGGTTAGCCTGAGCCGGATCCGGGCAGCCCGCTGATTTTTTATCATTTGATAAATCTGCCGGCAGTATTCAAAGGGAACTTTGTCTTCAAATGCAGCCCATTCAACTTGGATTAAAAGAAAACTGGAAACAATTCACGCTGTTGGTGATTGTAAATGCCTTTGTTGGTGGTATGGTAGGACTCGAACGATCCATCCTGCCCTTATTGGCCGAAGAGGCTTTTCAAATGGCAGCAAAAACCGCTATTCTCTCTTTTATTGTCGTGTTTGGAATCGTAAAAGCACTGACTAATTATTTTACCGGAACACTCGCCAACCAATTCGGCAGAAAGCGCTTACTCATTGCCGGTTGGATCATCGGACTACCCGTTCCTTTTCTGCTGATCTACGCACTTTCCTGGAACTGGATTATCGCAGCCAATGTTTTACTTGGGATTAACCAGGGACTTACATGGAGCAGTACAGTTGTAATGAAAATAGATCTTGTTGGAGAGAAAAAAAGAGGCTTCGCAATGGGTCTCAATGAATTCGCCGGTTATCTCGCAGTGGCAGGAGTGGCTTTTCTTACAGGCTGGCTCGCTGCCAGCTATGGAATTCGCCCTGTTCCCTTTTATACCGGTATCGTATTAGCTGTGGCTGGATTACTGACTAGTATTTTCCTGATTAAAGACACCGTTCACCATGTAGCAAAAGAAGCTGCCGATAGTAATATACCCATAAGAAAAAAGCTTTTCCACGAAACCACCTGGTCAGATCCTAACCTGGGTACTGTTACGCAAGCCGGACTGATCAATAACCTGAACGATGGCATGGCATGGGGACTCTTCCCCTTGTTGCTGGCATCCAGAGGATTCAACATCGGACAAATCGGACTTGTTACTGCCATCTATCCTGCTGTTTGGGGTATTGCACAACTATTTACCGGTCATCTGGCAGATACCTATAGTAAGAAAAAATTACTCTATACCGGCATGTTTGCACAGGCGCTGGCATTGTTGCTTTTTCCAATAGCAACAACAATAACGCATTTCATTTCCTTATCCATATTATTGGGAGTAGGAACCGCGATGGTATATCCAACTTTTTTAGCCACCATCGCCGATTGCACACACCCCAAAGACCGCGCCGCCAGCATTGGCATTTTCCGGCTCTGGCGCGATCTGGGTTACGCCATTGGCGCCTTACTAACCGGAATCCTGGCAGATCTATTTAACCTGGATATAGCCATTTATGCTGTGGCCCTGTTAACCTTCCTATCAGCCATGGTCATACGCTTTCGTATGACCATCCAATAAATCAGCGGAATACAGCATCTTTTCCAGTATATTCAAACCAGTCAAACGATGCTTTACCAGCACTTTGTTCACCCATTGAGGTAACATACAATCCGAAAACTGAACCAACAAATCCACCGGCAGTAGCTGTACTTAAAAAACGTCCATCCAGTTCTTTTAATTTTTCCCAACGCTTTCCATCAGACGACCAGCTAAATGTATAAACCGCTTTATTGGGTTCAATCCTTAAGTATATCGTTTCTTTGTCAGAATCAACCGGTGCGGCTGCCACTAATTGCATGCTATCCTTTTCTGATTTATACAATTGCACGACCGGTTTCCCTGCCTCAACAGATTTACACAGATAATAAAAATGCGTTTCATTCTGAAAGATGATCAACCCCGCTTTTTCATTGGCACTTGCTGCAGAAAAATTCATTTTGGTACTTGCACTTGCTTCGTGGTGATGCTGGCGGAATCCTACAAAAGAAGGATTATCCTTTCCACTAACGGTATGTGGACGAAGCGAAAGTTCCAGCCATCCGGGTTGACTGCTGGTTGAATACCATTGCTCTGTCAGAGTCCGGAGAAAGGTATAGCGAACATTCAATGCCTTGCCTTTGAAATCATCTCTAAAAGTAAAATTTCCACTAAAGGCATTTGCCGGTTTTCCCTTAACTTCCTTTGGCAACGGATACCGGTATTGTATTTCTTCCAGGCCTTTTGTGATCACGGGCCAGCCATCTGCTGTCCAGGTTACCGGTGTTAAATAAGTTTCGCGTCCAATATTGTAATGATCTCCTTCATAAGGGCGACATCCCAGAAATACGGCATACCATTCCCCTTGCGGAGTTTCAACCAGGTCGGCATGACCGGCCGTTGTAATTGGATTTTTTCTGGAACGATCCAGGTGCCGTTGCGTAAGAATTGGGTTCTGATCCCAGGGTTGAAAAGGACCAGTAGGCGATGTACCTCTGAAGATCACTTCGGAATGATTGTAGCCGGTACCCCCTTCTGCGCACATCAGATAATACCAGTCTTTTATTTTATAGATATGCGGTGCTTCTATCCATACCGGATGTTTGGACGTATCTACCCCTCCATTCACCAGCAAGCGTTCATCACCCACCACTTTTTTTTCTTTATAATCAAATTCATACATCCGAATGGTACGGTGTCCATTCCATAAGGTTTTCCGATCAGGAGGATCACTGTTGTAGATGATGTAGGCCTTATCAGTTGTTTCATCAAAAAACAGCGAAGGATCTATCCCATTTACTTCTTTGATGTATACCGGATTGCTCCACGGTCCCGCAGGATTCGTAGCCGTTATCACAAAATTACCGCCCTTGTCAATCAGGGTACAAACAATGTAAAAAATACCCCTGTAATAACTGATGGAAGGAGCAAACAGTCCTCTCGATACTCCGGCACCAATTAATGGCAATTGCTCCGGTCGGTCCAAAGCATGACCGATCTGCTTCCAGCTAACCAGATCCTTACTATGGAATATGGGCAAACCGGGATAATAGGCAAAGGAAGAATTCACGATATAGTAATCATCTCCGGCTCGACAAATACTGGGATCCGGATAAAATCCGGTCAAAATCGGGTTGGTATAGGTTTGCTGAGCACACAACTGTTGCATCAGTATCAACTGAAGTATCCAACAAAAAATTCTTTTCATATTACTTTAGTTTAATTGAAGCCGAATAAAAATAGCTGTGTAGCGTACAGCACGGTAGCAATTTTGTGTAATTAATGAGTAGAAATGTTTTACTGCTTATAGATTTGCTCTATAGCCTGCTTCGGATCATCAACTGGTCGTTTACAGGAGCCTTTTTCACACACATAAATCAATGTTTTTCCGTTCGGAACCTTATCCTTGAGCAAGGGAATAAATTCCTCTTTTTCAGTTCCAAGAAAAATAGCCAGGGGTAAATAGTTGTTCTGTACTGTTTGATTCATTTTACGTGCATCCGCACCCGCAATCGCCACTTCCTTTGTCCCGTACCCTAACCACCCGGCTAAGACTGCCCAACTTCCATAGTAGGTAGCTTTCTCACCAGTTAATTCCCGCCTGATTTTAGCAAACAGACTTTCAGAGAGTTGGAGATAGTCCTTTTTATCCAGTAAAGTGCCAAGCTCCCATAAGAGCGTAGCAGCAATTGCATTGGGTGCAGGAAGTTCGGTATCTGCCAATCCAAGTTTCCGGATCGCCGGATATGTTTTATCCGTACTGGTAAAATAAAATAACCCGGACTTCTTATCATAGAATTTATTTATGGCATCTTCACAAAGTTTGGCCGAGCGGAATAGCCATTCTTTATTAAAATCCTGTTGATACAATCGAAGAAACGCCTTTGCCACTAACATATAATCTTCCAGAAATACTTCCTTCCCTTTTTGGCCAGTTCCCAAGGTATGCTGCATACCATTCTCCATTGTCGACGCAAGAAAATCACTTAACTGATAAGCACGCTTCAAAAAAGCGGTATCATTGAATGCAGCATACGCATCCACATAGGCCATTAACATCAGCGCATTCCAGGACGTGATGATTTTTTTATCCACCGATGGCATTTCTCTTTTCCTGCGATGAATCAGTAGTTGTTCGTTTGTGGCTGCTAATTGAGCAGCAAATGCGTTCGCATCCAGTTTATGCAATTCAGCATATTGTTTTTCCGTACAAGCTGCCCTCAGAACAGATCTTCCGTTCTTCCAGTTTCCGGATGGACTAAGCTGGTAATAACTGCTGAACGTTGGCAGGAAATCAGGGATCAGTTTTTCCAGTTCGTTGTAGCTCCAGGTGTAATAATGCCCTTCTCCATCACCCGACACGGCATTGGTGGAACTGAAATACGCGCCATCCGGCGTTTTCAATGTCTGGTTCACAAAATCCAGTGTTCGTCTCACCGTTTTTTCCAGCAAGGGATCACGGGTTAGTTTAAACGCTTTGGAATAAACACTGATTAACTGTGCATTGTCATACAGCATTTTTTCAAAATGAGGAGTCGCCCAGGTACTGTCCTCCGTGTACCGTGCAAAACCGCCCTCCAGCTGATCATTGATTCCACCCAATGCCATTTTATGCAGCGTGTTCAGCAATATTTTCAACGCTGCTGTATCCTGTGTAATGGCAGCATGCTGCAGTTGAAATTCGAGCAATGGAGGTGCCGGGAATTTCGGCGCTCCCTTCAATCCGCCATACACTGTATCCAACCGGCTTTTCATAGCGGAATGAATTTGCTGATAGTCAAGCTTTGTAAATGATGTACTATCAACAGACTGATCAATGATAGAAAATTCCAGTTCTGCTATTCCATGAGAAAGGGATTGGGCCTGTAGCCTTACCTTTCCAGGTTGCTGCCGATAGGTTTTACTGATCTGCAACAGTAAAGATTTCCAGTTCTCTTTCTCATAATAAGTGCCGGCATAAAAAGGACTGCCATCCGGCAAGGCAAAGGCATTCAAGGGCCATCCTGCTTTACCACTTACCAATTCACAGGCGTTCATATATACCTGGTCAATATCCGGTCGTTCCTCCCGATCCACTTTTATGCAAATGAATAGCTCATTCATTATTCTTGCTACTGCAGTATCCATAAAGCATTCTTCTTCCATTACGTGACACCAGTGGCAGGATGCATACCCAATACTGATCAGTAAGGGCTTATTTTCCTGTTTTGCTTTTGTCAAGGCTTCCTCTCCCCACTCGTGCCAGTCAACCGGATTGTCAGCATGCTGCTTCAGATACGGACTGCTGGCAGTAGCCAATCGATTCAATTCAACCTCGCCGCAGGCGACTAAAAAAAACAGATATAGCAGTACCCAGCGCATCTCTATCTGACAAGTCTGAAAGCTCTGAGTGAATCGTTATTCGAGCTAACCAACACAGAGTAGCCCGTGCCCTGCTTCAGCAATTGCATATCTTTTACATTGTACGGAACAAAAAAACCGGATTCCTCTATCCCTACTGACTTAAACTGAAGACCGTTTGCTCCTTTCAGGAACAAACCCGGAGAAGCATCAGCCGGAGTGGTTTCCACCTCCACATCAAATTTATTCCCGGATAATAAAATATCATTAATTCCATCCGCATCAAAATCATGAACAATGATTCCATTAACGGCAGACAATTGCGCTTCCACCGGCAACCGCTGTTGCCTGAACCGCCCTCCCTCATTTATAAACAGCAGACTTGAAAACTGGTGCACTTTATAGTGAAGGGCCGATTCAATCTGATCACCCAGAATAGTTTTCAAATCAGATTCGGCAAAGGACAGGAAGGTTGGAAATTTCTCCGCAATAAAGGGACATTGTTGCGAAGTGCATTCTCTGCCGCGTATTGGCACCTGTGTAGTACCATTGTATTTGGCGAGAAAGATGTCATTACTGCCATTGCTATCAAAATCCTTTGCGTACACTTCAAATGGCTTTTTAGCACTCGCTTTAAATTTATAATTTTCGCCGAGGTTGCCTGCTACCAGGTCCAGATCGCCATCCTTGTCAATATCTACTGCAATAATTTTGTTCCACCAGCCTTCTGTTCCGTTTAGCTGAAAACGGTTGGTTTGCTCCTGCATTTTACCTCCAGCGTAAGAAAATATCCGGATGGGCATCCATTCGCCGCTGATGATCAATTCAACTTTTTTATCGCCATCCAGATCGGCCCAGGTTGCTGTATGCACCATTCCCGGCTCGAATAGTTCGGGAGCCAGTTCCTGGGTCCGGTCGACCAGTTTACCTTTTTCATTAACCAGCAGATAACTTCTCGGGGCATAGGGATACCTATGTGGCACTACCCTGCCTCCTCTGAAAAGATCCAGATCGCCATCACCATCAAAATCAAAGGCTACCACAGACGAACCAGAACTAGAGGTATTTATTAATTCGGCGTTTTGAAACTGTCCCTTTCCATTGTTTACATACAGCCTGTCTTTGTACTGTTCGGCA
>CAZJNY010000077.1:0-11357 GCA_964547405.1 uncultured Flavihumibacter sp.
AGCAATCCGATAGCCTCTTTCGGTTAATTAATAATTCCACCCCAAAGCCCTATACGATTTTTGATTTGCGCGATAATACGGGCGGTGCTGCTTCAATGGCAAAACCCTATATAAGGTGGATCAAAGAAATCCGAAAAAAATCCCGTGTAGTAGTAATAATCAATGCCTATACCCTCAGCCAGGGAGAAATAACCGCAGGTAAACTATCCAGGTTAAAAGGAGTTGTACTGGCCGGACAGTCAACCAAAGGCATGCTGGCCTATGGAAGTAATTATGGAAGGCATGTCCCTATTGCCGGAGGAGAATTTGTGTTCTATCCCACTGACATGCGAACACCCGGCATGTTACCATTTGAAGACATTGGCATTCAACCGGATATTGAATTGTCAAACCAGGAAGACTGGCTCAAACAGCTCTTTAAAGTATGGAAACTGCCTTTTCGTTCATCACAATAATTGCCTATATTCCAATACCATTTTAACCACAGGCATGCACAGCTCTTACTTAAAGCAACTAGCATTTTTGCCATTTTTATTCATTGCGGGTTCAGAAGCCTCAGCGCAGTACGCCTTCCCAAACTTAAGTCCAAAAGGACGAATCGAGCAGCGGGTAGGATCAACCGATATCACAATTGAGTATGAACGTCCGGCTGCAAGGGGAAGAAAGGTCTTTGGCGATCTTGTGCCTTATGGAAAACTTTGGCGCACAGGAGCCGGGAATTGCACCAGGATCAAGTTTAGTCTACCCGTAGTTATTGCCAATACTACTATCCAGCCGGGAACCTATTCCCTATTTACAATACCAGGGAAATCAGAATGGACAGTAATACTGAACAGCGATACATCATTGTATGGAACATCTTCTTACAACCAGCAAAAAGATGTGGTTCGATTTCAGGTAAAACCAACCAATACCAACAGGTACTATCAATCCATGAACATCGACCTGGATATTGTTCCCAATAATTTTCAACTCTATATTTCCTGGGAAAAAACGCAAATATCCTTCCTGATTGAAACCGAAATAGAAAAGAACGCAACCAATTTTATCAACCAGCAACTATTGACAAATCAATCGACCAATCCGGACGACTATGCCAATGCAGCGGAATATTATTATTTTCTCGGCAAAGACCTTCCACTCGCATTGGTACTGATTGACAAAGCCATTCAGCAAAAGAAGGAATCCTGGTATTACCGACAGAAGGTAGATATCCTGGAAAAACTCAACAACTACAAAGAAGCGATTAAATGTGCAGAGCTGGCTATCTTATTCAACCAAAGCAGAACAGACTGGGATGCTGAAACAAAAGTAAACAGTATTAAGGAGTACGAGCAGCGGATAAAATATTTTAAAAGCAAACTCCAACCCAATAACATTCGCTGACATTACACAATCATTTTTGGCTTGGAGAATGTGAACTTCCAGTCCTGGCGAAAAAATGTCGTTTAGTTATTGTAGGAGAAATGAAATCGCCCATATCATAAACATATTTCAGGGAAAACCCAAGTTCTCGAGGGGAAGGCCCTTTCCACCGGCTTTTTTTACCTTTTATACGTATCATTCCTGTGTCAGGCTCAACACTAAGCAAGGCATACAAAGCCGATTCATAAGGACAGGTACTGGCAATCCAGGGATATTGCAAGTGAATATCCATATCATAACTTTCATGTTTATAATCTCCGCCTACCCAGAAATAAGAAGCTGAATTGATATGAACATAGGGAATGTCCTGTACATAATAAACGGCATCAATATGCGTATGACCATTAATGCTTAAAAGCACTTTCTGCTTATGTCTGCTCAACAATGTTTGAATATCTTCCGCATTATCCACCGCCATGGCACCCGCCAGAGGCTGATGTGAGACGATAATTGCCGGCTGACTGGATTTATTGAGTTCCGCTTCGAGCCAATCAATTTGTTCTTTATTTATATAGGAAGCATACCCTCCCTTATGCGTGGGAGATCCTTTATCGTTTCCATCCAATACAATGAAGCGGAGACCTTTTATTTCTGTTGAATAATAACGGTTAGGCATACCCCAAACCTGAAGGCACTGGTCTTTCGTATATCCCGCATCTGTATCGTGATTCCCAATCACATGATAGGTGTGTTCGTGTGCATTACGAAATGCTTCAATTACACCTCTATTTTTATCGGCCGGATAGGCAAAATCCCCCAATTGAAACAAAGCATCTGGTTTTTCTTTTTTCATGGCTGAAAGAAATGAAAACAATCGCTGTGCACCATCATGCATAATGTCCTGATGAAGATCTGTAATCAACCCAATACGCGCAGTTGTACGTAGCGACTCCACTGCTGCTCTTGCTGCTGCAGGAATAGAAAGTGCAATCCCAGCCAACAGGCTGGTAGAAATAAAACTGCGGCGGGAATAATTCGTTGACATATGCTTGCAATGGATTTACCGAACATTTTCATTGAATAGATACAAAACCAATAGTTGCACAGGAGCACCTGATTCATTTAATGGAACATGGGCGATATTTCCATCAAAGAAGAGTGCATCGCCGGTTTTCATAGAAAATTGTTTGTCTTCCAACTGGTAACTAAGATTGCCGTTTAGTACATAGATAAACTCAAAAGCGGCCGTTGTTACCAAAGGGCGCTGTGCGCCAGGATCCAGTTGTAATAATGAAATCTGAAAGCTCCCCCCTTCTGTTGAATGCTCCAGAATAGAGAAATAATGAAAACCGGTTGCCCCCTCCTCCTTTTCATAGGCAGTAAAGGTTTCGCGCGGTAAAAACAGGTAACCCGGGAATTTTTTATCTGCATTTAACTGCGCAAAAAATACTTCCGGCGGTATTCCCAGTTTCTGAATTATGGTAAATAAAGTAGGAATGGTGGGCAGCATCCGGCCGTTTTCAATCTTTGATAAGAGGGCAGATTTAATTCCCGTGAGGGTGGATAAATCCAGCAGTTTCAGATCCCTTTCCTTTCGATATTGACGGATCAAGCCACCTATTTTATAATACGAGAGTTGATCAGCTTCCATGCTTGTGTTATCCATTTCTCAAATCTAAGCAGATATATTTCCTGTGAGGAAATTAAATTTCCATGAATATTGATTTCATAATGAAATGCTCCATAATTTTACTCAATGGAAATTATATTTCATTAAAGGAAAGTTTAACCATCGATTGCCTTTATGTACACTACCAATGAGCGCCTGACCGGACAATTAGCTGTTTTTCATGGAGCTGGCCAGGAACTGGAGTTAATCGAACACCAGGTACCCTTATTAAAAACCGGAGAAGTATTAATCCGGAATCTCTATACCACTCTTTGCGGAAGCGATCTCCATACTTACTGTGGTAAACGACAGGAGACCTGTCCAACCGTTTTAGGTCATGAAATTGTTGGAGAAATCGTGCAGATTGATCCAGCCCATCCGGGAATCGATTTAAACAGGCATGCGCTAAAACCTGGCGATATAGTAACCTGGTCCATTTTTTCCAGTAATCCGCAATCCTATCATTCCAAGGCAGGAATTCCACAGAAAGGAACCGAGCTTTTTAAATACGGTCATGCCCTGGTTAAGGAAGAAGATGCATTTCATGGTGGTCTGGCGCAATACTGTGTGCTTAAACCGAATACAGAAATGCTGTTACTACCACCAGAGATACCATTATCGGTTGCTGCCACCTTAAACTGTTCAGTTGCTACAGTTGCCGGAGCCATTCGAATGGCTGGAAATCTGCAAGGGAAATCAGTCCTTATTACGGGTATGGGTCATCTTGGAATAACCTGCGCAGCAATGTGCAGGGAAGCTGGTGCTGCATGGATTGGTGCAATTGATGTTTCGATTGAGCGACTGGAAGAAGCCCTGCATTTTGGAGCGGATCAGGTTTATTATAACCGCGGCAATACCCACCTGCTTGAAAAAGAAATTAAGGATAGTTTACCAAGAAACGGAGTGGACATTGTATTTGATATGAGTGGATCACCGGAAGCAATGGAACTGGGATTAGAACTACTGGCAATCGGTGGATGCGCGATATGGGTAGGTGCAGTATTTAGCTCCCGTTGCCTGCGGATTAATGCTGAAAAGTTAATCCGGAATCTTCACACCGTAAAAGGCTTACACAATTACAATTATGAGGACTTCCGGAATGCACTGGCATTTATGAAAACAAATTGGAACAAATACCCTTTTGAGAAAACGGTAGCTAAAGAATTCAGTCTCAAGCAGGCTGAACAGGCATTCAAATATGCTGTAAAAAATAAACCTTTTCGCGTAGGTATTCGCCTTTGTTAACCATGCAAACATCTATACGAAGATATCAATGGCGAATGCTGGCACTAACCATGTTGTGCTACCTGTTCTTTTATACAGGCCGACATAACTTCGGCTGGGCATCAAAGTTATTGGCCACTGATCTGGGAATTGCCTATGAAAAAATTGGCTGGATCAGTTTCAGTATGTTGATTGGCTATGCAGTTGGCCAATTTGTAAATGGGAATCTGGCAGATCGCTGGAGTCCCCGGCATATGGTGGTGACAGGAGGCTTGCTTTCTGTTGCCGCTAATGTGCTGATCAGTTTTTCATCGAGTTATACAGTTATCCTGCTCCTATGGGCCTGTAATGGGTATTTTCAATCCATGGCCTGGGCTCCAGGAGGAAAAATCCTTGTTAACTGGTGGCCCCGCCAAAAACACGGATTGGTTTTTGGACTTTATACCATGGCAGCAGCCTCTTCTTCCGTACTGACTTATTTTTTATCCATCCTGCTCGTCCATGGCAATGACTGGCGACACCTGTTTCGATGGCCTGTAACACTGCTGTTTGGCGCGTTGATACTGTATGCCTATTTTTCTGTTAATCATCCACGGGACAAAGGATTTCAGGAAGAAGAGCATTGGGAAAAAGAGGAAAATATTATTTTTTGGGGTTGGAAACACCGCTATCGTTTGGTATTTGGAAACCGCGCTTTTATGCTCGCCTGCCTATCCATTGGGTTTCAGAGTATGGCACGCTATGGATTATTGTTTTGGCTGCCGATATATGTTTTGGGTGATTCCTATAAGGGAGAACCTGAACTGGTATGGATCAGTTTGTTATTACCCATTGGCATGGCCATCGGGGCATTTAGTTTCGGATATATTTCAGATCGGTTTTTGTATGGAAACCGGGTCTGGACCATTAGTTTGGGTATGTTCAGTTGTGCAGTGGTCTGTCTGCTGATTTTTTTTATACCCGTATCACAGCACTGGTGGATAGCCGTATTGTTTTTATTAGCCGGTTTTTTTGTATACGGGCCTCAATCGAATTTTTGGCCGCTTTGTCCTGATTTGCTCGGTAATGAAAATGCAGGAACGGGTATCGGAATTATGAATGCCTCCGCCTATCTTTTCGCAGCATTGGGAGAACCACTAATCGGACGCTTTCTTGATTTCACCGGATCGACCTCCATTCTTTTTTTGCTGATTGCAGTGATTTCATTTACCAGCTCCGTAACTATTTTATTAGTCCGGGATAAAACCGGATATTCTTCAACCTAATTCCATAGAGTATGTTCAACAGAAAATCAATTCTTTTTTCCTTTCAAATTTTAGTCCTGCTTAGTTGTAACCTCACAGTTTTTGGTCAGAAAAAAGCAAAGCGGATCGTTGTAATTGGATTGGATGGTTACAGTGTTCCCGGGTATCACAAAGCCCGGCATCCTCATCTGGATAGTTTATTTGGCAATGGCATTCTATCACTTACAACCAGACCCGTGATGCCGTCCGTTACCATGCCTAACTGGACCAGTCATCTAACTGGTGCCGGACCCGAGGAGCATGGCGTAACATCCAATGAATGGAACCTGGATAAACATACGTTAAAGGCAATTGAAACCGACACAGATGGTTATTTCCCCTCCATTTTCAAAATAGTGAAAGATCAGGTGCCGGGAATTCAAACAGCATTTTATTATAACTGGTCGAATCTTATAAAACCATTCAATCAAAAATACCTCGATGATGTATTTTTTGAACAGAATGATGGATATGACAGCAGTTACCAGAGAGCGCTTGACTTTATTAAATCCAATCAGAAAAATCCACAACTGGTTTTTTTATACAGCGTGCATACGGATCATGCAGGACATACCCATAATTGGATGTCGCCACAATATATTCAGGCCCTGGAAGATGCAGATGCTGCCCTCGGCCGATTCGTACTGGGATTGAAAAATGCAGGTTTGTTTGAGGATACTTATTTCCTGTTCATTACCGACCATGGCGGACACCCGGCAAGTGGTCATGGCGGATTGAGCATGGATGAAATGCTGGTACCCTGGGCATTAACCGGACCCAAAATAAAGAAGAATGCCAATCCTTCCGTATATAACAGTAATAAGAATACAGCAGTGGTTATCGCGACCTTATTTGGCATAAAAAAAATGCCTTCCTCCTGGACAGGAACAGCTTCAATCTTACAATAATCGTCTACGGATAAAAATTTCTTACTGTGCAATAAGCAACCCCAGGCTTACGTTACCGATTTTTATAATACGAGCGATTAAACTTTCGTCAAAAAAGCACATCCAAAGAAAAACCAAGTTCCAATTTTATGAAACCAATCGCCTACCTGCTGCTTATTCTAGTATCATTTTCCAGTTGCAGTAAAGATGATGGGGACGGTCCATCTACCCCTCCTGATACCATGTACTTCCCCCCTGTTTCAGGAAATTTTACCTGGGAAAGTACCAGCCTTGCAAGCCTGGGCTGGAAGCAAAATGCTGTTCAGCCGCTGAAAGACTTTCTGGCCGCCAGCAATACCAAATCCTTTATGATCCTGGTGAATGGCCGCATCGTGATGGAAGAATATTTCAATGGCCACAATGCCAGCACTGAATGGGAATGGAACAGTGCCGGAAAAACACTGGTGGCCACCACTACCGGGTTGGCTGCGCAGGATGGATTACTGAATATTAACGACAAAGCAGCAGACTATTTAGGTGCCGGCTGGACAAGCATGGCGCCCGAAAAAGAACAGATGATCACGTTGAAGCATTTATTAACCATGACATCCGGAAATGATGATACCAAGCAATTGATGATCAAATCAAACATCACTTATATTGCAGATGCCGGCACCCGCTGGGCCTACAGCAATATTTTCCAGAAACTGACGGATGTGGTAGCAGAAGCCAGTAACCAGGACTTTGAAGCCTATTTCAACACCAAACTCAAAAATAAAATCGGCATGGATGGTCGCTGGAATTTCGGTACCATCTTTACCATCTATCATAGCACGGCCAGAAGTATGGCAAGATTTGGTATCCTGGCGCTGAACAAAGGAAAATGGAATACGGAGCAGGTGGTGAATGAAGACTTTTTTACTGCGAGCACCACTACTTCTCAGGCCATTAATCCCTCCTATGGTTATATGTGGTGGTTAAATGGGAAACCCAAATTCATGCTGCCCAATGATCAGAAATTGTATCCAGGCACATTGGTTCCAACAGCCCCGTCTGATATGTTCGCAGGTATGGGGGCAGGTGACCAGCGGGTCTATGTAATCCCCAGTAAAAAAATGGTAGTAATCAGAATGGGACAGGCATCCAATCCGGATAATCCAGACTTTGCTGTATCCGGATTTGATAGTGCGCTTTGGGAAAAAATAAGTGCTTTGATTAACTAACTGAAACCCTGGCACAAAAGTGTAGTTGACAGCTGATTTCCTTCAGGTATATTTGATAAGAACAATCTATCATCCTGAAAAATCATGTCAAATGCAAGTATCATTTAACACCCATTCCGGAATCTTCACGTCCCTGATTGCTGTGTTTGCTATTGGCTGTTGCTACCCACTCAAGAGCATCGCTCAAACAAGAGTAGCAATAAATAAAATCAATCAGGATTGCTATTGTAATAATTTACGTCCATCAAAATCGGATGAGATACTTACTCTGCTGAATCAAAACATGATCGACGCCGAAGTTTTCAGTTATGAAAAAGGAATTGTCAGATCATTATGGCTGAAGGCTGAAAATCAGGCAGCAACGGGAGACTATAACAAAAGCAATAAAACACTGAATGAACTACTGGATCATATAATATATCTGGAAAAAAACCCTGTATACCTGTTTAATATTGAAATTCAACGATCCATAAATTTTGCCAACCTGCATCTGCCATTAATTTCACAGCTTCATTTCAACAGGGCCAGCCAATACTTTGAAAGAATACAGAATAAAGCAGCGCTGGATGAATCCTATTTAAAATATCACCTGACTGCTGTAATGTATGATCTGAAAAAAGAATCCCCCCTTAAAACCTACAACGAACTGTTAGCACTAAATGAAAAAATTATTCCTGAAGCATCCGGCATAAATAGTTGCTTCCGGGAAAAATATTACAAGGCAAATACATATGCAGTATTGGGTATGATACAGCTAGGTCTCAATAATACGGACTCTGCCCATTATTTTTTAAGCGTTGCAAAAAATATTATGGAGGGCGAAGAAAATAATAGCTTGTTGTCTTATATCTATTATGGACTGGCCAAGCTCTATGGCAATAAAGCTGACTATTCAAAAGCGAATAATTTTATTGAGCTGGCAAATAGTTCATCCAAAGCCTTTAGTCAATCAACACTACTTTTAAACATTTACCAATATCAATACGAATTGGCCACAACTACAAAGATGCCATTGCAACAAAGAAAAAGCATGCTATCATATCAGTATCTGAAAGACAGCCTGTTACAGCTACAACAATCGAGCGAAGCACAACTTTTAGACATGTTTAAATTGCAGGAGCGCGTCTATAACATAAAGAAAAATCAGCGAATACTAGATGGCTACATCGTTCTGGTATTACCTCTTATTTTCTGCACCCTCGTAATCGTTCATTTTTTACAGGCCTACCAGAAAGAACCTGCTGGTTCTTCCATTTACCCTTACGAACAAACCCCCTACTAAAAATTACCCCCGGATAATTTCCTAAACAACAGAAAAAAATAGCTTTGATAGCTATTCTGTCAAATGAAAAAACAGCGCATTCACTTTTTATCTGGAGTCATACTGTCGATTTTTATAGGTCTACATTTATTTAATCATGCTGCAAGTATTGCTGGAATTCGGCAGCATATTGAGCTTATGGAGCATCTCCGGCTACTCTATCGCCATCCTTTTGTTGAAACCGTATTACTGACGGCGGTCGTGGTTCAGGTTATTTCAGGATTATCCTTGTTGCGAAGCAACAGTAAGACAGCTTTCTTTGACCGCCTTCATCTATTAAGCGGAATCTATCTGGCCATTTTTTTACTTATCCATGTTTCAGCTATACTGGCAGGCCGGATCTACCTTAACCTGGATACAAATTTTTACTTCGGTGCAGCCGGATTAAATCATTTTCCAGTCAACCTGTTTTTCATTCCCTATTATGCGTTGGCCGTACTCGCTTTTTTTGGCCATCTGGCAGCCATACATCGTAAAAAAATGAAGCGATCGATCCTCTTCATGCAACCGGCTCAACAGGCCTGGGGCATCCTGTTGTTCGGAGCGGCACTTACGCTACTCATCCTCTATGGACTGACCAATCATTTTTCAGGCATCGAAATACCTGCAGAGTATCGTATCTTAACCGGACAATAAGCATTTGTCCGGATGAAATCAGTTCTTCTCTGCCTTTTCTTTTATCTGTATACCGGCACTACCAGTGCACAGACAATTCCTAAAAAAAAGCTGGACAGTTTTATTACGGCACTATCCTCAAAAGGATTGGTTAAAGGAAGTCTGGTTATTTCCCAAAATGGCCGTATTCAGTATCAAAAAAATGCTGGTCAGGCAACGTTATACAGAATTGGATCGGTTACCAAATTATTTACTGCCGTACTTATTTTTCAACTCTTAGAGGAAAATAAACTATCTCTGGATGAACCACTTAGCCGCTATTTTCCAGACCAGCCTAATGCAGCATCCATCACAATCAAAGACATGCTGTATCACCGAAGTGGTTTACATGATTATACAATAGATACTGATTTTACCAGTTGGATGGACAAGCTCCAAACACCTGAGGATCTATTGAAAAGGATCAAGGAAAAAGGAAGTGATTTTAAGCCAGGTGAAAGAGCAGCATACAGCAACAGCAATTTCCTGCTGCTTGGATATATCATAGAAAAACTTAGTAATACAAGTTATGCTACTCTTTTAAAAAATAACATAACCAGTCCGCTGAAAATGACCCAGACCTGGTTCGGGTCAGAAGCTGCCACAAAATTTCCGCAAAGCCAGTCTTTTAAGTACACCAATGGAAACTGGATCCCTGAGAAATCAACCGATTTAAGCATTCATGGAGGAGCCGGATCCATCGTTTCAAGTTCGGCTGATTTAGTTGTATTTATGGATGCCCTCTTCGCCAACAAACTAATCAGTAAAGCAAGTTTAGCGAAAATGCAAACTATTATAGAGGAATATGGCATGGGAATCTTTACCAACAAATACGGCAGTAAAAAAAGCTATGGGCACAATGGAAGAATAGAAGAATTCTATTCTGCGCTCTGGTATTTCCCGGAAAATAAAATGACCCTTGCATATTGCACCAATGGCATCCATTATCCCCGTACTGATCTGATCGAAGGCGTTCTGAAAATCTGCTTTAATGAACCCTTCAGTATTCCATTTAGCGGCAATCACTCCTTATCTACGAAAGAATTGGCATCGTATACAGGCAACTATTCCAATGAACAATTATCTGTGAACAGTATACTTAAAGGAAATAAACTGACCATTGAAACAAAGGGAGTAACTTTTGAACTGGAACCGATTGGCCCCAATTATTTCATGCATTCAAGCAGTGGATACTATTTTGAATTCTTTCCACAACAATCTGCCTTGCAAATAAAAGAAACAGACAATATTTATTACCTCAAAAGGAAACCCGAATGAAAGTTTCCTGGACTCCTATTCAATGACGGTTCTGATGGTCAACTGTATTGGTATTTGTGATAACTTTCAACAACGAAACCGAAGGATTACTAATATTTGATAAGGAAACTAACTAAGTTGTATGAAATCTACCGCAGCACACGACGAAAAAATCGCGAAGATGAGCTTTGCTTCAGTCTATCCACACTATGTAACCAAAGTGGAGAAAAAAGGCAGGACTAAAGCAGAATTGCACGAAGTGATCCAGTGGCTTACCGGATATACCGAAACCAACATTCGGGAACTGATTGACCAAAAAGTGAGTTTCGAAACTTTTTTCCAGCAGGCTACCATGAATCCGAATGCCCACCTCATAACCGGACTGATATGCGGATACCGGGTAGAAGAAATTGAAAACCCCTTAACACAACAGGTTCGTTATCTTGATAAACTCGTTGATGAACTGGCGAAGGG
>CAZJNY010000077.1:11457-14618 GCA_964547405.1 uncultured Flavihumibacter sp.
GGAATTGCTTCATTATATTGATCTCATCCGCGCAAAATGCAGAGAGCTTATTTTTTCCCTAAATGAAGAAAATCTCCAGAATCGCTTCACGGAGGGAATTGAAGATGGAAATATGGACTACCCATTGCTGGAAATAATTCTTTATAATATGCGGCATACCGCACATCATGTTGGACAAATTCAGTTACTCATTCGTCAGGAATTACATCAGCATATGGAGTGGTCGTTTCGTCAGGGAGATATTGCTTTCTAAAAAAACCTAATCTATTCTTATGAGGTATATCCTGTTCATTTTACTTGCTCTGTCCCCGGTACTCTGTTCGGCACAATCGGGCCAGCCCATCAGCATTCCTGGTACAAAATGCACCATGATACCCCCGGATGGATTTATCCTGACTGATCGGTTTAGTGGATTTACACAAACAGCAACCGGCGCATCCATTATGCTATCTGAATTACCAGCCCCCTATCAGGAACTATCAGATGGATTCACGGCAGCGGCACTTCGCACCAGAGGAATGGAGCTGATCAGCAGAAAAATTATTGATCTGAATGGCTCAAAAGCAACGTACATAGTAGTTACTCAATTTGCACAGGGTATCAACTATAAAAAACAAATGCTGTTAATGGGAGACTCATCCGTATCAGTTATTGTGAATGGCATTTATCCGGAATCAGCTGCCATTGATAGCAATGCAATAGAAGCAGCATTGTTATCTACACGGTATAGCCAGGCGCAGCATGAGAATCCAATGGATGCAGCATTGTTCACCATTTCTCTGGAAGGTTCTGCATTTAAGCCCTATAAATATATTTCAGGCGTTTTGTTATTCACGGAAGAATATCAGTTACCCACTCAAAAACCAACATTCATGGTTGGTAATTCATTATCAAAAGTAACCACAACAGATCGCAAAGCGTATGCAACTTCACATCTCCTTACCGTGACAAAACCAAACAAACCCAATATCAAAGAGACAAATGAAGTAGAAATCGATGGATTACCTGGTATTGAAATACTTGCAGAACTGGAAAAACCAGGCAAGCCATCGGAATTGGTTTACCATCTTATTCTCTTTACAGAAGATGATGACTATTTTCTAATAATGGGAAATTCTACCCTCGATTTTCCTGAATATACCAGTCGATTCAAAAAAATCGCAAGAACATTTAAAAGAAAATAAGAACTATTTCAGTTAGCATGCAAAACGCATCAGTAGCACCGGAACAATTAACAGGTAAAACACATTTTGAAATACTGGATGGACTCAGGGGCATCGCCGCACTGGCGGTGGTAATTTTTCATTTTACAGAATGGATCTTTCCAGAAAGAAGTGGCAATTTTATTGGACATGGATTTCTGGCTGTAGATTTTTTCTTTTGCTTATCAGGATTTGTTATTAGCTATTCTTATGATAACCGTATCCTTCACTTAGGAAAGCTTAATTTTTTCAAAATACGGCTAATTCGCCTTCACCCTTTGGTAGTATTGGGATTTTGTCTTGGTATTATGGGTTATTTCCTTGACCCTTTTGCAAGTTCCTCAGATCAGAATATCGGTCAAATAGTGCTGATATTCATAGCTTCTCTTTTCCTTATTCCATTGCCATTAATGGAAGATCGTGCATTCAATCTTTTTGCTTTTAATGGACCTGCATGGTCATTACTATGGGAATATATAGCCAATTTTCTGTACGCATTAATATTAGCGAGAATTGGACGCCGTTTCCTTATAATTCTCACTATCCTTGCCGCAGTCTGCCTTTGGTATACAAGTTACAAAACAGGAAGTCTCATAGGAGGTAGTTCAAAATACAATTTCTGGGATGGTGGCGTTCGCGTGGCATATTCCTTTACAGCCGGACTCCTGCTCTATCGTTCCAACTGGATCATCAAAAACGGATTGAGTTTCCCCATGCTGGCCATCCTTTTATCCTTCGCTTTCCTAATGCCCTGGTTTAGCTGGAACTGGCTGTCAGAGGCGTTAGTAGTCATTTTCTATTTCCCGTTGATCGTTGCACTGGGAGCAGGCTCCACATTGTCATCAAACTGGAAAAAGATCTGCCGATTTTCCGGCAATATTTCCTACCCACTTTATATGACCCATTATGCCGCCATCTGGATCTTTGGGAGCTACTATACAACTACAAAACCTTCCACCGAAGAACTTACCCTGGTTGTTATCGGCGGCACCATTTTTCTGGTTGCATTTGCATACTTTGTAATGGTGTTTTATGATTTACCCGTCAGAAAATACCTGGCGCGCCGATGGAAATGAGTAATTTGTTCATTGAATAAGCCAATCACCATACTTGAATTCCCTTTCAATCTTGGATTGAGAGAACCTTTACCGGGAAAGGAACCCGGTGTCAGAAAGCTGCCAGAGCACCTGAAGCAATTCGGTTTTTACGATAAGATAAATCCTGCTTCAATCATCAGGCTCGAACCACCATCCTATACCAATACATTGGATCAAAAATCGGGCGTTTCAAATGTGAAGGAAATCGCTGCCTATGCTAAAGAACAAGCTAAACTTATCAAGCCGCTTATCGGACAATCCTTCCTGCTGGTATTAGGAGGCGATTGCAGTATTCTCATCGGGAATGCATTTGCATTGAAACAGGTTGGTCGATTTGGCCTGTTTTACCTGGACGGACATACAGACTATATGGGTTCGCATCTTTCCGAAACAGGTGGTGCCGCTGGCATGGATTTGGCGATTGCATGCGGATATGGCCCTGCCGCTTTGACCAACCTTCAATCTCAGCAACCTTACTTTGCCGAAGAACATGTCTGGTGTGTTGGTAACAGGGAATATGACCAGATTTATGTAGATGAAATTCTGCAATCTGGGATTCACTATGTTGATCTTGCAGGCTTGCGGCAATCCGGCATTCAATCTTGCATTACTGAATTTTTACAAATGGTGCAGAAGGAAAAACTGGACGGGTTTTGGATTCATCTGGATGTAGATGTACTGAACGATGAAATAATGCCGGCAGTGGATAGCCGTGCACCGGATGGCTTATGGTATCCGGAATTACAAGAAATACTGAGCAGGCTTTTAATGAGCAATAAAGCAATTGGACTTCAAATCACCATACTGGATCCGGATCTTGACCCGACCGGTACTTATACAAAAGAATTTGTAGAAAGAATTT
>CAZJNY010000078.1:0-14398 GCA_964547405.1 uncultured Flavihumibacter sp.
TGAGATTTTAGATGACGCAATTTACAATAAAGAAGGTATATGCAACTATTATACCGCGACTTACCAATGCTTTAACATCTGTTACAAAATCGCTCTCAGAGATGCGCGTCCAATATGTATGACGCGGTTTTCTCCTGGTTTTCTGCCTTCATACTGAATATTCATTTCCAGGTTTTTGCCCAGCCTTTTGGTTAGGTCCAATGACCATAAGAGGTTCTTTCCCGGCTGCAGTCCATCCAGCATAATATAACTTACTGTTGTATTGGTTGGATAGGGAAAGCGGATAGTGGTATACGTGAACTTTCCCTGTAAAGATGCATTCTGCAACAGGTTGTACTTTACATCCGTATTCACCGCATGCGAATTCAGATTTTCGGCAAGTCCGAGTTGATTGTCCTTATGCTGAAAGCGGTATCCCCCGCTCACTCTGAAATTCGCCCCCTTTGTGTAACTGAGCCTGGGTTCGAGTGAATACTGTTGTACGGTATAATTCCGGTTGTCAAACTTATCATTTCCGGTGGCCAGCGCTGTCTGCCCGGTTTTTCCGGTCAGTTCCAATGTATACCGTTTCGCAATATTCAGGCGGCTCCGGATATTCCATTCTTCCTGCGACCGGCTCTCCAATCCATAGGTCAGCAGTATTTTGGCATTGTTCCGGATATTACTGATGTCAAATCCCCAGCGGGAACTGAACCGGTTGAATGCAAGACTGTTGATCCAGATACTGGTCAAACTGATCAGTGTACTATCTGCCAGTTTGTTATCGAACGGATTGAATTGTAAAGCGCCATCGGCCAGTTGTTTGCGATACAATTGCAGGGAAGATTGCAGATTGAAGCGGGTCAGCATTTTTTTAATCCCTTTGGATGCTTGTGGATCCAGCAAAGCCCGCGGGTTAATCCCCAAACTGTAATTAAAACTATTGTAAGCTGCTTTTACAAATTCATTGGTAGGCGTGAATATGCGAATGTATTTGGCCTGGTCCTGGAACAAGGCAATTTCGAATTCGTTAAGTTGTTGTACCCCATCATTATTGTAATCAAACCAGGCATATTCTCCCTGCCCGGCTGGCACTTCCAGAAAAGCAAAATCCCTTTTCTGCTCCTGCCCTGCTCCCAGTTCATACAGGACATTTCCGGTTACCAGTCCCTTCAATTCATTCACCTGGTACTCGACTCTTCCCAATAAAGATTTATCCGACTCGGCATTGGTACTTGTTTTCTGAAATACCTGAAGGGTCCGGTAGGTTGAGTTTACTCTGAGCTGGTGTGCAGGGCTCGACATCAACTCAGTGGTAAGGGTAAAGTTCTGGCTTCGGTCTGTTCTGACCAATTCACCACCAATCGGTAACTGATCACTTCGGGTATAATAACTGATGCCCCATTTGTTTGCTTTCTGTTCGTCGGATTTCAAATAAACCTTCAGGATATCAAAGGAGAAACTGTAGGGTGTTACAGTATCCGTTTGTTTATTCCGGGCTTCATTGTGTTCCAGTTCATAACTCATCCCGATTGTATAGTTCCGTAATCCAGCCAGGGTTTTGGCTATATTGAGAGAGGGACGTAGAAAATAACCTTCATCCTGCAGGCTGGCGGATTGGGTAATATTCAACTGGTTGTTAAAGGTCCAGCCTTTGGTAGTTTGCTGATGAACCAGACTATTTCTGCCACCTTTGAATCCATCACTCCGCTGGTATCCGGTAAACTGATACCGAAGGCGGTTAGTCTTCTTATCGTTTAGCTCCAGTCCTGCTGCATACATGGTTTCATCTGCCGGCAATACCTGTAGCGGCAGTCCCCAGTCGCGCGTGAACTCTACATTGCGCAATCGTTCGAGCGGCCTGAAACTGTGTTCCACCCATTCAAATGAACCATCGCCCTGGAGATTGAGTGATTTTGTCAGCTGTTCAATATGTTTGAATTGAAAGCGTGATGCAAAGCCTTTATCATTTCCTTTTTGCAAGCCGGAAAAGGTATTGATGTCGTAATTGCTCATCCCGATATCGGCACTGATAGTCGTTTTGCCAGTCAGGAAATAATCAGCGCCGAAGGTTAACACCTGTTGTTTCTTGGGCGTTATCAGCAAAGTAGCTGCTTCAAAATTCCCCTGCGGTACGCCATTGATCGGTGCTACCCACCGAAATACTTTACCATTGGCAGCATTGAGATCCGGCACATAGTTGCCCCTGCCCTGGCCCACATCTACGAAGTTCAGATTATATCGGGCACTATCCGGATTGGTGGAATACACATAAATGGAATCAGGCGCTCCGTTCACCAATACCTCGATTTTTTTGTAGAGAATTTTACCTGGAGAAAAGGTATCAATAGAAGCGATCGGATAAAACGCAGCCTGTATGCTATCGCCCACCAATCCTAAAAACTGTTTCTGCTGCGGATCCAGGGTTTGATTAATGGGTGAATTTTTTGCATCGTTATTGGAGAAGGCTGCCATTCGCACACGAAAACGTTTACCGATATCCGTTTCATTGGAAAGATAGAGATTGGTATTCAGGTAATTCCGGTCGGCATATTCAAACTCCACCTGAATCCTGCGATCCTTACTGATCATACGGCGGGGGGTAAACGTAATTTCAGCTGTATTGTAATTGATTACATAATCCCGGTCTTCACCGCGCTGTAACAATTCT
Organism: uncultured Flavihumibacter sp.; assembly: GCA_964547405.1. Lineage (GTDB taxonomy): Bacteria > Bacteroidota > Bacteroidia > Chitinophagales > Chitinophagaceae > Flavihumibacter. The sequence goes on from CAZJNY010000078.1 coordinate 2,651, forward strand.
CCATCCAGGAAAACTCTTTCCGTTCCTGCCAGCACAACAAAATACAGTTCATTGTTTGCGCCGGTTAACCGGTACGGCCCCTGGTTTCCTTCCAGCCCGTCGAAAATATTTCGGGTGAATTTGCCTTTGGCAATGGATCCGCTGAACATGGTTTTATTCACCACATTTTTTCCCAGGTTACTGGTGTTTTCAAAAGCTCCTCCCTGGAGTCGTTTGTAAAAATTCAAAAAGTAATTCCGGTTCTGCCGGATATCAATATCACCCAGACTGAGTTGCCAGCCATTTTTTTTGAATTGCAAAAAGATGCGGTCAAATTCATTAAGTTGTTGTGTAGTACCATCCGGCTGAATGGGAATATTGTTATCTGTGATGGCTGCAGCGATTTCAATACTATCTCCTAAAAATCCATTGATCTGCATATTGAGGTTAGAACTAACCACAGCGTCCTGTGCATTACCGAAAGATATCCCCCGACCAAAACTTCCGCTGTAATTGATATTTCCGAAATTAAAAAACTCTTCATCGCGCCTGCCCGATTCCCCCATACTCCGGATAGTTTGCTGAGATACATAGGAGTTCAGCAGGCTGTCAAAATTGAGGTCCTGTTTTACCTGGTTCAACCGGGTGGAAAAACTTCTCCACTGTACCAGTACGGTATCAAAGGGAGGCAGTTGGTTAAAGGAAATACTGCCATCCAGCCAATCGATTGTAAAGAGACTATCTGCGAATCCGGGTATACGAACCGACCCAGGAATAATAGTGAGTGAATCGAGTGTGATTTTACCGGCTTTGACAGGTATGCGGGCCTGCCGGGCATTCGAAGTTTTGAGCGGCTTCAATGCTGAAGGCTCCTGTGCCAGGAGTAACTGTCCCCACAATACGATCAACAACGATATCAGCAGTTGTTTTAGCAAAAGGCCCGTTTCCACTTAAAGCGATAAAATTAACTGATTATTGCCCAATATAGCCATGCAGCGGACTTCTTACCGCAATTGTCAAAGATGCATGCATTTGACTCATTCCAACACCCTGTTTAGCCTTGCCTTATCCCTGTTGTTATTTTGCTCCTGCAGCCCTAGTACACTTTTCCGAAGTCCATATGCCAATCAGCAACAGACCTATCATGCGATGCCGGCACTTTCTGATGAACAGCCAACCGCAAGTTATTTGTCGGGCTCCGTTACTCTAGGAGCATCCAACGATTTCCTTACAGATGATTTTCAGTTGTTCCAGGGCAAATGGCATATTGCCGGCAAACTTGGTAAAAATCTACAGGGATTTATAGGTTTTCATGGTAGTGCAGGTGCCTATGATATTTCTGAAAATGCGTTTAATCGGTACGACTATGACCCTGTTACCGGAATGCCCCGGGAATTTAAAGGTCCTACCGGAACCAAATTCATTGGTTCGCTGGGTTCAACAGCAGGACTGGCAATCGTGTTGCCATTGGGCGACCGGATAGACTGGAGAGTATTTGGGGTGGAATCCAGTTATGGCCATGAATTCGGAGATTATTACAAAACACGAAGATCATTACCAGATTCTGCTGTGCACCTTGCAGACAGAAGGAATACGCATGTAACCCTTGGTGGATTTACGGAATGGATATTCAAATCACGTAATCCAGACAAGCGGATCGGGGTACAACTGGCGATGGGTTCTTCCCTGCACAGATTACGCAATGAACCGATTTCCTATAGTCTGGCCCCCTTTTATATCCACAATACGTTTCATTTTACGGTACGCCGCACTACAGGATACATTCGCGTTTCCGCAGGTGATTATTATGCCGCATTTCAATCCGGTGTAAGCTTTCGCTTATAAGGAGGTTGTCATCAGGCAGGAACAGATTCTCCGTACATTTCTGCCTTCAGTTTTTTAACGCGGTCGTCTTCCAGGTATTCATCAAAGCTCATCAGACGATCTATTATACCGTTTGGTGTGAGTTCAATAATCCGGTTGGCGACGGTTTGCATGAAGGTATGGTCATGCGAGGTCAACAGAACCACACCCGGGAAGTTCTGACAGCCTTCGTTAAAGCTCTGAATACTTTCCAGATCCAGGTGGTTGGTCGGCTGATCCAGCATAATCAGGTTGGGATTCTGCAACATCATACGGCTCAGCATACAACGTACTTTTTCACCACCGCTGAGTACATTTGTTTTCTTCATGATATCATCACCACCGAATAGCATCTTACCCAGGAATCCTCTCAGGAAAGGTTCATCCGCATCGGTAACATGTGCCGGTACATATTGACGAAGCCAGTCCAGCAGGCTGAGACCAACGGTAAAAAATTCATTATTCTCTACAGGCAGGTAAGCACTGGTGATGGTGGTTCCCCATTCAAAGCTTCCTTTATCTGCCTGGCGATGATTGTTGATGATCTCGTAAAACGCTGTTGCAGCAAGCGGATCCTTACTCAGGATCGCGATTTTATCATTTTTGTTGACACTGAAGCTGACATTGTCAAACAATACCCGGCCATCAACGGATGCACGTAATTTCTCGACATTCAGGATCTGGTTACCAACCTCGCGAAGGGGTTGGAAAATGATACCCGGATAACGCCGGTTAGAGGGTTCAATTTCTTCAATGGTGAGTTTCTCCAATGCTTTTTTCCGGCTGGTAGCCTGCTTGGATTTGGAGGCATTCGCACTGAATCGGGCAATGAATTCCATCAGGGCCGCACGCTTCTCTTCTACCTTCTTGTTCTTGTCATTGAGCTGACGGCTCATCAACTGAGAACTTTCATACCAGAAAGTATAGTTACCGGTGAAGATCTTGATTTTCTGCCGATCCACATCTGCCACATGGGTACAGATGGCATCGAGGAAGTGACGGTCGTGAGAAACGACCAGTACAATATTTTCGTAATCAGCCAGGAAGTTTTCCAGCCAGCTAATGGTTTCAATATCCAGTCCGTTCGTAGGTTCATCCAGCAACAGGATATCCGGATTTCCAAACAATGCCTGGGCCAATAATACCCGCACTTTCAGGTTTCCGGGGATATCTTTCAGAAGGCTCTGGTGATAGGATTCCGGTACGCCAAGTTCGCTCAGGAGGCTTCCGGCATCACTTTCAGCAGTATATCCGCCCATTTCTCCAAATTCACCTTCCAGTTCACCGGCACGCATACCGTCTTCTTCGCTGAAATCTTCTTTCGCGTAGATGGCATCCCGCTCCTGCATTACTTCCCACATTTTCTGATGCCCCATCAATACCGTACTAAGTACGGTGATATTATCATAGGCGAAATGGTTCTGTTTTAACACTGCCATGCGTTCACCCGGACTAAAACTCACGGATCCTTTGGTAGGTTCGATTTCTCCGGAGAGGATCTTGAGAAAAGTGGATTTGCCGGCACCATTGGCACCGATCACCCCATAACAATTTCCTTTGGTGAAATTGAGGTTTACTTCATCAAATAGAACCCGCTTGCCGAATGATAGTGTAACGTTATTAACTGAAATCATGATGGAATCTCCTTCTTTGGAGGCGCAAAGGTACGGAAGATGGAGGAAAGGAAGAAAGGAGGAATGGAAGAGGGAGAAGGGAGACCGGGGGCCAACGGGCGAAGAATACAGCAGATTGGTCGAAAATTACCTTTTCACTAAGTGGAAACTTTAGATATTGCCGTTGAAATCAGTTATGAACCCGAACCAGCTAGTATTTTCTGGAGCTATACTATTGGGGCTTGTCGCCCTGATCCGGCTGGTATACGGGCGCCGCAAACACGGATTTTGCTGCCGGTTTCTGGCGCTTTACTTTTTAATATTCACCCTGTTTTCGATCAATAACCTCCTGCTTGAAAGTGGCCGGATTCATTCCTGGCCTGTTTTCTGGGGATTGATGCTCCCTATGTATCTGGTTCCTGCAGCCCTGATTTATCTATATGTGCGATCTGTGAGCACCGGAAAAGACTTTTCACTGAAAAGCGATTGGATTCATTTCCTGCCAGCCCTGCTAACCTATGCCAACCTGCTACCCTATTTCATGGCCAATAATCAGGAAAAAATCAGCCTGACCAATGCATTTCTTTCCGGAAACCAGGACGCAACAGCAACGCAGCTCAGTTTGTTTGGCTGGTCCTTTTATTACCCCTGCCTCATTTTACTTGGACTGGTTTATCTTTTGTTAATTCTGGCTAAACTGGCTCAATACAAGCTGGTTCTGGATAAAAAGCAGTCGCATGAAAGCAGAACATTTTTTCACTGGATGGTATTTTTCGCAGGAGTTTATATTCTTTTCTGGTTCGGTAACAGCATTTTTTTTATTAGCATCAGCTTCCCTGATCACCCCTTCTTTGTTCAACTCAGAAATATTGGAACTTCTTTAACACTTATCCTGACCGTGCTCGCATTTTTCTTTAATACCCGTCCGCAATTCCTGAAAAAATTACGTAGCGGCAGCTTTCCTTCCTGAAATTCTTATCTGATTAAACTCAACTGAACAACCTACCAAAGTCAGCTTCCAGCCGCATTTTTTGATAGACCTTAGTATCCTAAACAACGGATATGGACAAACATTTTTTTCTAAATGAGTTTCCCGAATTGAAAGAAAAGATCCAGGAATTGAAAATCAGTGATGCACATTTCAAACGTCTGTATGATGATTATAACGAGACCAATCACCAGGTAGAAAGAATCGAAAATGGAATTGAACCGGCTGATGATCAGTTCCTGAATGAACTCCGATTGAAACGGGTCAGACTGAAAGATGAACTGTATGAGAAAGTGAAAGGTGAAAAGTGAAAAGTGAAAAGAAACACACCCTGAAACAACCAATAAAGGCCGCTTCCCGTTTGGGGAGCGGCCTGGTTTTTTATTGTTGAACAGAATCTTCTGCCGTTCTGATTCCTGCCGGTTGAAATCCCTGCAAGCGACGAATCACCAGTGATTTCACTTTACCTCTAAAAGCAGTACCAAGGCAGCTGTTATCTCCCCGGATAATAGTTCTTGCTCCCTGGTAATTTGCATAGGGATACAATTCCACCTCATAACCCGGTGGCACCCGCAGTGAAGAAATTCCAAAATTACTGCTGAGCCCGGCTGATCGCAGATCTTTATAACGGCCTTCCCTAAGCGAAGCACTGCTGCCTCCAAAATAACAACTGGTATACAGTGATACTTCCTGCCGCCATCCGGAGCCATTGTCGCCACCGCCATATCCATTGTATTTGATCGTCATGGACCGGATCCTGTTTCTGTAGGCAGCTGGCAGACAGGTATTATTGGAATTGATAACAAATCGGGAACCGCTGTAATTGGTTCCGGTAAATAGTTCCACTTCATATCCTTGGGGAACCCGCAACGACCCCGGATTAATCGTGATTCCACCAAAACTTCCCAATGAAGGGAAAAATCCTGGCCTTACTGCCTGGCTTCTTCCCTGGAAATAACAATCACTGTATACTATTACATCTTCAAAATTTCCGCCACCCCCTGCATTGGGTTCATAGCTGATGATTACAGAGCGTACCCGCCCCTTGAATGATGTTCCGAGGCAGCGGTTGTTTTCAGTTATTTTGCCGGAAGAAATCCCCTGAAAATTAGGTTGCTGAAAGAGTTGAATGGTATAACCCGGCGCTACTCTTATGGAGGCTGGATTGATCCCGAAATTCGGGACAATATTGGAATACCGCCCTGCTGCAAATACCCGGGATCTACCCCTGTACTCACAATCGTTAAACAGCGCAACACCTTTCCCATTCCAGTTCCCACCTGGATCATTCGAGAGTACCCGTATCGATTGGGCTCTGAACTGGATTTCAGCAGGCAGGCAGGACTGGCTGGCTGTATATCGGGCAAGCAGATTGCCACTGAACCCCTGGCCACTGTAAAGTTCTACTGTCATACCGGGCGCCACCTGAAGAGCGCCAAGTGGCTGTCGGTTCAGCAAGGCATCAATACTGGGAAAATCACCTTCTTTTAAGGTAACAGGTCTTCCCCAGTAATTGCAGCCAACAAAAAGCTGAACGATTCCATCCGAATTAGCGGGTGGCGGTGGTGGTATCCAGCTTCCATTATCTCTGTAATATACCCTGGCTGAAGATGCCCGGTTATTCCAAAGACCTGGCAGACAATTGTTATCACTGGTGATCTTTCCGGAATAGTTACCCCTGAATTGAGGTTCCGTAAACAATTCCAGTACCATACCCTCCGGTATTCGAAAAGAAGAAATGGCATTGTCGCCAATTACCCCCGATAGCCTGGCATAATCTCCAGGCGGTAAAAACGCATTGGCCCCCATAAACTGACAGGCCGTGAATACAGATACTCCTCCTGCTGGATTGGTCTGCTCCCAGGGATTTGAATTACTGTAAGTAACACGAATGGAACTGATCCTGTTGTTGATGGCTGCACTCAGGCAGGCATAGTCGGCCGTTAATATGATGGGCGTCCCAATAAGATTGATATTATCATACAATTCAACCCTGAAGCCACGGGAAATTTTAATCGAGCTGATGGTGTTATCACCTAACCGAAACTGAAAGGGGTTCAGGTAATTACCCGGCCCCAATTGTTCATATCGTCCGCGATAATTACAATCAGAAAAAATAATGACCTGAGCATACAGAAAAACAGGTGCCAGTAATAACAGGCAGCATTGCAACAATTTTTTTATCATACCAGTTGGTTTAAACTGCTGCTAAAAAAATCCTTAACGATTGATTTTTTCGGTATTGGAGTAACTGTTGCAGATCAGGTCTAAGCAATGCTCCTGGGCTGAAAGGAGTCAGTAACAAAAGTTCTTCGGACTTTTAGTTTTTAAAAGATATGAAATCTGAATTGATTTTTTTACACCGCAGCAAAAAAAAGCCGTCCCATAAGGACGGCCGTTATTCAATTCATTTAACTATCGGTACACGACTCACTCAACCACCAGGCCCGATCCTATATACTCCGCATTCAGGCGGGCGATATTTGTAATAGAAATTTCTTTCGGACAAACGGCCTCACAGGCACCCGTATTCGTACAGGCTCCAAAACCTTCGCGATCCATTTGCGCAACCATATTCAGTACGCGTCCCTTGCGCTCCGGTCCACCCTGAGGCAGCAAGGCCAGGTGAGATACTTTTGCAGAAAGGAACAACATTGCCGAACTGTTTTTACAGGCCGCTACGCAGGCTCCACAACCGATACAGGCGGCGGCAGCAAAAGCAGTATCCGCTTTTTCCTTTTCAATAGGGATGGCATTGGCATCCACCGCGTTTCCGGTATTAACGGAAATATAGCCACCTGCCTGAATAATCCGGTCAAAAGAAGTACGATCTACCACCAGGTCTTTCACCACAGGAAAAGCATTGGCTCTCCAGGGTTCTACCACGATGGTATCGCCATCTTTATAGGCACGCATATGCAACTGACAGGTAGTGTTCGCCTGCCAGGGTCCGTGCGGTTTTCCATTGATATACATGGAACACATACCACAGATTCCTTCACGGCAATCATGATCAAAAGCGATGGGTTCTTTCCCTTCCCGAATCAGTTCTTCATTCAGTACATCGAACATTTCCAGAAAGGACATTTCGGAGGAAATGTTTTTCACCTGGTAGGTTTCAAATCTTCCTTTGTCCTGGCTATTCTTTTGTCTCCACACTTTTAAGGTGAGGTTCATGTTATAATGTTCCATATCAGCTATGGTTGTTTAAAAATTCAGATTATTTGTAAGAACGTTGCGTTGGTTTGGCAACGTCAAAATTCAATTCTTCCTTATGCAGGTTCCAGTTGTGTTCACCGGCATATTCCCAGGCTGCCACATAGGAGAAATTGGCGTCATCCCGTAAGGCTTCACCTTCCTCTGTCTGGCTTTCTTCCCGGAAGTGACCACCACAACTTTCTTTTCTGTTGAGTGCATCAATACACATCAGCTCACCCAGTTCTATAAAGTCGGCAACACGATTGGCTTTATCCAGTTCCGGATTCATTTCACTAACGGAGCCGGGTATCCGAACATCTGACCAGAACTCTTTTTTCAACTGACGGATTTCTTCAATTGCCTGCTTCAATCCTTCTTCACTACGTGCCATTCCGCATTTGTCCCACATGATCTTGCCAAGGCGTTTGTGGAAACTTTCCACCGTCTGTTTTCCCTTGATGGACATCAGTTGATTTATACGATCTGCCACTTCTTTTTCTGCTTCAACAAATGCCGGATGATCGGTAGGTATGGCGTTCGTACGAATCTCGTCTGCCAGGTAGTTACCGATGGTGTAAGGAATAACGAAGTATCCATCTGCCAGTCCCTGCATCAGCGCAGAAGCACCCAGGCGGTTCGCACCGTGATCGGAGAAATTGGCTTCACCCAGGGCATATAAGCCCGGCACTGAAGTCATCAGTTCATAATCCACCCAAAGGCCTCCCATCGTATAGTGTACAGCCGGGTAAATCCGCATTGGAATTTCGTACGGGTTCTCACCGGTAATCTTTTCATACATATCGAAAAGGTTACCATATTTTTCCTTTACTACTTCTTTACCCAACTGAGTAACCAGCTCAGGAGTTGCTCCCTGAATATTCCGTTTGTTTACTTCGCCTTTTCCATAACGCTGAATAGCATCTGCATAATCGAGGTATACGGCCTGGCGGGATGACCCCACTCCATATCCTGCATCACAACGCTCTTTGGCAGCCCGGGAAGCTACGTCCCGCGGTACCAGGTTTCCGAATGCGGGGTATCTTCTTTCCAGGTAATAATCTCTTTCCTCTTCAGGAATTTCGTTCGGGCGACGGGTATCATTTTGTTTTTTGGGCACCCAGATCCGTCCATCATTCCGGAGTGATTCTGACATCAGGGTCAGTTTACTCTGATGATCACCACTCACCGGAATACAGGTAGGGTGAATCTGCGTAAAACAGGGGTTCCCGAAATGAGCTCCTTTTCTATGGGCTTTCCAGGCGGCGGTAACATTGCTGCCCATCGCATTGGTAGAAAGATAAAATACGTTTCCGTAACCACCGGAACATAACAGTACAGCATGACCGAAATGGCGTTCCAGTTTTCCGGTTACAAGATTGCGGACAATGATACCACGGGCTTTGCCATCAATTTTAACTATATCCAGCATTTCATGGCGACTGTACATATCCACGTTTCCGAGGGCGATCTGGCGTTCCAGTGCCTGGTAAGCTCCGATCAGGAGCTGCTGCCCTGTTTGGCCGGCAGCATAGAAGGTACGCTGCACCTGGGTTCCGCCGAAAGAACGGTTGGAAAGCAATCCACCGTATTCGCGGGCAAAGGGAACACCCTGGGCAACACACTGGTCAATAATATTGGCACTCACCTCTGCAAGCCGGTGAACGTTGGCTTCACGGGCGCGGTAGTCTCCTCCCTTAATGGTATCATAGAACAGGCGGAATACCGAGTCGCCATCATTCTGGTAGTTTTTAGCAGCGTTGATACCACCCTGTGCAGCGATACTATGTGCACGGCGGGGAGAATCCTGAAAACAGAACGCTTTCACTTTATACCCCAGCTCACCAAGTGCGGCAGCGGCAGAAGCACCTGCCAGTCCGGTACCCACAATAATCACCTCCAGCTTTCTTTTATTCGCCGGGTTGACCAGTTTACAATGTCCTTTAAACTCTGTCCATTTCTGATCTAAAGGTCCGGCAGGAATTTTTGAGTTGAGCATATATCGACAATTAGATAAGTTATCCTGTAAATTAACCGGCAATTTTTAGTTGCCTTGCTTTTGTTGATTTTATTTCGCCTGTCTCACGTCTCACGTTTCACGTCTCACTTTCCTTACCCTACCCATCCGAAGTACATAGAAACCGGCATAAGTGCAAAAAGCAGTGTTACGAGAATGGAAAATCCATACCCCAGACTAACCAACAGCGTATTGTATTTATTGTTGTGTACCCCTACGGTGCGGAATGCACTTTGAAAACCATGCGCCAGGTGATACCCCAGTGAAATGCATCCGAGTATATATACAACGATTACCCATCCCTGTGAGAAGACGGCTTTCATTTCGCTGAACATATCGTGCATTTCAACTCCGTTATAGGTAACCGGAGCCAGCGTATGAGTGATTCTGGCCTTAACCCAGAAATGAGCAATATGTACAATCAGAAATAGGAGGATGATTGTACCCAGCAATCCCATGGCTCTGCTGTACCACTTGCTTCCTCTGTTCCCCAGATTCACTGCATAACCAACGGAGCGGGCACTGCGGTTTTTGGCTTCCAGCATATATCCCTGAACGATGTGCAGGATGATACCTGCAAAAAGTCCAACTTCCAGAATCCGGATCAACACCGTAGATCCCATAAAATGGGCTGCTTTATTGAACATGGCCCCATTTTCATTGGGATCCAGGACATCAGCAAAGATGGTGGCGTTAATACCAACATGAATAACCAGGAAGGAAATCAGGAATAAACCGGTAAGCCCCATTACGAATTTCTTGCCAACCGACGAGGTGAAGAATTCAGACCATTGCATACGGCACTAGTGTTTATGATTTGTGCAAATTTAGCCATTGAAGGCATCCCTTTAACAATTATGTTAAGATTTTATTGCGGTTACTGCTTGTATTACAAACAATTATAACGCAAAAAAAAGCGGCCCGCAGAAAGCAGGCCGCCGTGAATAAGCAATTGGTTGGTCTACCATTACCACTTGTCAACCTCTTCATCTGCGCCTGCAGATGGGGGAACACTGGAAACATTGTTTACCACGGGTGCAGCAACTGCCGCAGTGGCAACAACGTCCTGGTCGCCATTTTCATGGCCTTCCCCTTCTTCCAGGTTGTCGTGGTTATACGCATCAAAATCAAAATCGGGCATGAGGTCAGTTTTCACAAAATCCACCGCCTCGGTCAATGCTTTCAAAAATTTATTAAAATCTTCTTTGTACAGGAAAATCTTGTGACGATCATATCCGTTATCATCAAATTTCTTACGACTTTCAGTGATGGTCAGGTAATAATCATTGCTACGGGTAGCTCTCACATCGAAAAAATAAGTCCTTCTTTTACCAGCTCTGATGCGCTTACTGTAAACGCTCTCCATCTTTTTGTCGTTATTCTCGTACGCCACAGTTGTTGTTTTATTTGCAGTTAAAAAAATATGCTTGCGTAAAATGTAGGAGCAAATATAGGGTTGTTATTGAATTAGCAAAATTTTAGAAAACATTTGTGCCCCACTAAGTGTTTTCCCGTACTCTTACAGTTCTGCATCACTCTCCTTTTCTTCCTGCTGGTGTTCGTATAAATACTGATAATAGGCACTTGATTTTAATAATTCTTCGTGCGTACCCATTTCTGCGATTCGGCCATCTTCCATTACAATGATTTTATCAAAGGAGAATAGTGAAAAAATCCGGTGGGTGATGATGATGGAAGTTTTTCCTTCCAGGTAGCCGGCCAGGTTGGATATAATGGTTTTTTCCGTTTTGGCATCTACTGCACTGAGGCAGTCATCCAGGATAATAATGGGTGCATTTTTCAAAAGCGCCCTGGCAATACTGATCCGCTGCTTCTGCCCTCCGCTGAGAGTCACACCCCGCTCCCCGATCACCATATCATAATGCTGACTGAACTGCATAATTTCCTGGTGGATGCTGGCTGCACGGGCCGCCTGCTCAATTTCCTCCTCTGATGCCTGGTCCTTTCCAAAAGCAATATTGTTGCGGATGGTATCACTGAATAGAAATACATCCTGCGGTACATAACTGACTTTTTCGCGCAGGTGTTTTAAACCAATTTCAGTGATGGGAGTATCATCCAGGCTAATGGAT
>CAZJNY010000079.1:0-14396 GCA_964547405.1 uncultured Flavihumibacter sp.
ATCACCAACAACTCAACAAACATGCAATCGCAACGCAGACAGTTTCTTAAGTTAATGGGTGGCCTTGCCATAGGAGCAACAGGGGTTTCCTGTTTAAACAGTTCGGACGAGAAAAAAGCCGACACTGCAGAATCCGGCACAACCGAGGCTGCCAAAAAATTGTTCTTTGAAATTTCCCTGGCTCAATGGTCGCTGCACAAAACCCTTTTCGAAAAGAAAATGGACAACCTCGACTTTGCTGCCAAAGCGAGAAAGGATTTCGGAATTGGTGTAGTGGAATATGTAAACCAGTTTTTTAAAGACAAGGCCCAGGATACCAGTTACCTGAATGAAATGCTGAAACGTTGCAGCGATAATGATGTAAAAAATCACCTCATCATGATTGATGGGGAAGGTGATATCGGTCACAAGGTAGATGCAGAACGTATCAAGGCCGTTGAAAATCATTATAAGTGGGTGGATGCTGCCAAACACCTGGGCTGTGCCACCATCCGCGTAAATGCTGCCGGTGAAGGTACTGCCGAGGAAATAGCCAAAACAGCGGCAGACGGATTAAGTCGCCTCGGTGAATACGCAGAAAAAGTGGGTATCAATGTAATTGTTGAAAACCATGGCGGGTATTCATCCAATGGCGCCTGGTTAGCCGGCGTTATGAAAGCGGTTAACAAACCCAATGTAGGAACCCTGCCCGATTTCGGCAACTTCTGTATCAAACGTGAACAGGGCAACTGGCGCAACTGCCTGGATGCTTATGATCGTTACCAGGGAACCACCGAGCTGATGCCTTTTGCCAAAGGAGTGAGTGCTAAATCGCACGACTTCGACGAGCAGGGCAATGAAACAGAAACAGATTACAGGAAAATGCTACAGATCGTTAAGGCAGCCAATTTCTCAGGTTATATCGGTATTGAATATGAAGGAGAGAAACTGGGAGAAGACGAAGGAATCCGCAAAACCAAGGCCCTGCTGGAAAAAGTAGGCATGGAAATGGCCTGATAAAGAATTAAGAGAGAGGATGGTTTACTGCCATCCTCCTCCTAATGCCCTGTACAGATCAACTTTGGCCTGCATCATTTTAAGGCGGGTATCCACCAGCTCCAGCTCCGCATCCAAAACGCCTTTCTGCGCTGTAATTACTTCCAGATAGTTCGCATATCCTCCAACATACAGATCTCTTGCAGTTTGCACGGCAGTAGACAATACATTGAATTCTTTTTCTTTCAGAAAAAACTGCTGACTCAGATTTGACCAGTTATTCATCTGTGTACTGATTTCGTTGTAGGCCGTAACCAGCGTTTGCTGGTATCCGTTATACGCAATCTTTTGCTCAGCCGTTGAAATATTAAAATCCGCTTTCAATTGACGACGATTCAGCAAGGGAGCTGTAAGTCCGCCCAGTATGCCCCAGGCAAGTGATTCCGGATTAATCCATTTAGAGGTGTTATAAGTGTGTAAACCTATCATGGGCTGTAAAGTAAGCGCTGGCATAAATGCGGCACGGATCGCTTCCATATCACTTTTGGCTGCCTGCAATTTCAATTCAGCTTCTTTAATATCCGGACGGTTCAACAGTACATCCGCAGGAAAGCCAACCGGCAATGGAGAAGGTGTGATATCCTGGAATGAAAATTTTTGCCGGTTAATCGGCTGATCATACTGGTTAGCCAGCACACTTAACTGGTTTTCGATGGAAACCACTCGTTGTTTCATCATCCACTCGAGCGACTGTGTTCTGTACAATTGTGCTTCAAATTGCTGAACCGCCAGCTGCGTAGCACGCCCGCCTTCCTTCTGAACTTTTACTACTTCCAATGCCTGTTGCTGGAGTTTAATGTTGCTGCGGATGATATCCAGTTCGATATCACTCGCCGCCAGCTCATAATAAAGAGAGGCCACCTGGGCCACCAGTTGGGTAGTGAGGTAACGCCTGCCACTTTCGGCAGCCATCAGTCTGGCAATAGCTGCTTTCTTCTGCGCCTTTAGTTTTCCCCAGATATCAATTTCCCACTGCGACCGGATCCCTACGAATAAATCCGGAACGGGATTGGGTACTTTCTGCTCCTTGCTCAGGTTGGGCGAAAGATTCATATCCCAGTTGCCCACTCCATTCATGGTATATTCTCCGAAACGATCCAGTCCTCCACTTAGTACGCCCTGCACGGATGGTAAAAAAGCAGCCCTTCGCTGGTTAACCAGCTGGTTCATAATTTCCACGCGCTGCAAAGCGATCTGCTGATCCGGATTGTTTTTTAACACGGTGTCGATCAACCGGAGCAATAAGGAATCACTGTAAAACACATCCCAATGGAAATTTCCTGCTGAAGTGCTGTCCATCATGGATGCACTGGTATCCGTTTTTGGCAGAAATTCTGCGGGAAGTGGTTTTATCTCCGGTAACGGAGGGGGCGCCGCCACTTTACAGGCGGCTATGAATAGCACTGCCATCAGGATGGCAGTTATGCTTTTTAAACTTCGTTTATGCATCACCGTCAATTGTTTCGTTATCAGTATTTATTTTCTTTACCGGTGCTTTTAGCAGGCTTGCGAAAAGCACATACAGTCCGGGAATGACAAGTACACCAAAGAGCGTACCGATCAACATCCCTCCTGCTGCGGCCGTACCAATAGAACGGTTCCCCATGGCACCGGCACCGGAAGCAAGACAAAGCGGCAATAGGCCCGCGATAAAGGCGAAAGATGTCATCAGAATGGGACGTAAGCGCGATGCAGCCCCTTCTACTGCAGCTTCCAGTACAGAGCGACCTTCTTCTCTTCGCTGGATGGCAAACTCCACAATCAGAATAGCATTTTTACCCAGCAAACCGATCAGCATTACAAGCGCTACCTGCGCGTAGATATTGTTTTCCAAACCGAGTACCCAGAGGCCAAAAAACGCTCCGAAAATTCCGGCAGGCAAGGATAACAACACCGGCAATGGCAACAGAAAACTTTCATATTGTGCCGCCAGCAGCAGGTAAACGAATACCAGGCAGATCAGGAAGATATAAACCGCCTGGTTACCAGAAAGAATCTGCTCCCGGGTCATGCCACTCCATTCATAACTGAATCCTCGGGGTAAATCAGCAGCAGCTTCTTCTATCGCTTTAATCGCATCACCACTACTGAACCCTGGTTTTGAATCACCGGTTACCATCGCAGAAGTGTACATATTATAGCGGGTCAGCTGCTCCGGACCATACACTCTTTCCAATTGAACAAATGTGGAATACGGCACCATTTCACCCTGGTTGTTTTTTACATACAACAGGAGGATATCATCCGGGTTTTTCCGGTATTGCGGATAGGCCTGTACCATCACTTTATACATCTGTCCAAAGCGAATAAAATTGGTGGCATAATAACTTCCCAGCAGGGTTTGCAGGGTGCTCATCGCGTTGTCTACCGTAACACCTTTTTTGGCCGCCATTTCATAATCGATATGAATCAGGTACTGCGGAAAGCTGGGATCAAAGCTGGTAAACGCACCACTGATTACCGGGGATTCTTCCAGCTTTTCAATCAACTGGTTGGTGATGGCTGCTGTTTGCTGTAGATTACCCGTTCCTGTTTTATCCAGCACGCGGAATTCAAAACCACTCGCGTTACCAAAACCGGGTACCGTTGGCGGAGGGAAAAATTCAATCTGGGCATCCTTGATATGCCGGGTTTTGGCAACCAGTTCCTCCATCATATCCTGTACAGATTCCTTGCGCTCTTCCCAGGGTTTAAGGTTAATCATACCCATCCCATAGGATGCACCAGCCACATCGTTCATCAAACTGAATCCGGCCAGAGTGGCGATATTTTCAACCGGTTTTAATCCGCTCGCCACTTTCTGAATTTCATCCAGCACTTTTTCAGTTCGTTCAACAGTAGCACCCGGAGGTGTGGTTACGTTTACATAAATCATACCCTGGTCTTCGGTAGGTATGAACCCTGAAGGCAATACTTTAATGATGCCAAATGTGAGCACACAGAAAAGCAGGAACAAGGAAAAGGTCAACACTCTTTTGCCGGCGATCCGATGAATCAGCTTTGAATACCAGCGTTCGGTTTTATCGTATTTATTATTGAACCCTTCAAAAAAACGTCCCAGCAGGTTGCGTTTTTTTACTTCATCATGGCGCATCAGCAAGGCGCAAAGCGCAGGCGTCAGAGTTAAAGCGTTCACCCCTGAAATCACAATTGAAATCGCCAGTGTTATGGAAAACTGCCGGTAGAATACACCCACCGGTCCGCTCAGAAATGCAACCGGTATGAACACCGCAGACATGACGAGTGTAATGGCGAGAATCGCACCGGTAATTTCTTTCATCGCCTTTATGGTGGCTTCCAGTGGCGGCAGGTGTTCCTGGGTCATTTTTACGTGAACCGCTTCCACCACTACAATCGCGTTATCCACCACAATTCCAATCGCCAGTACCAGGGCGAACAGGGTTAGCAGGTTGATGGAAAATCCGAATAACTGCATAAAGGCAAGCGTACCAATCAACGCCACCGGAACTGCAAGTGCAGGAATTAATGTGGAACGAAAATCCTGCAGGAAAATAAACACAACGATAAATACGAGTATGAATGCCTCCAGCAAAGTTTTCAATACTTCATTGATGGAAGCATCCAGGAAACGCGATACATCGTAGGAGATATTGTACTCCATACCCGGGGGAAAACTGGTTTCTTTCAATTCCCCCATCCGGTCTTTCACCGCCTGGATTACATCCCGGGCATTGGAACCCGGACGTTGTTTCAACATGATGGAAGCGGCTGGGCGTCCATCGGTCTTTGACACCATGCTATAGGTCATCGCACCAAATTCCACATCCGCAATTTCTTTGAGTCGTAACAGTGAGCCATCCTGCTGTGCCCGGATTACTACTTCCGCGTATTGTTTGGGTTCAAAAAATTTCCCGGTGTATCGCAATACGTATTGCAGGGGTTGTGTTTGTTTACCAGAACTCTCTCCCACTTTACCGGGAGCCGCTTCAATATTCTGATTGCGCAATGCCTGCACCACTTCATCTGCTGATACATTATAAGCCAGCATGCGGTCAGGTTTCAGCCAAACGCGCATGGAATATTCTTTCTGGCCCATGATTTCTGCGAAACCGACTCCATCAATCCGCTTCAGTTCCTGCAGAATATTGATATCAGCGAAATTGTAAATAAAATCTTCGTCAGCGGCAGCATCTGTACTCATCAGGTTGAGGTACAGCAACATGCTGTTCACTTCCTTCTCGGTGGTAACACCGGCCTTGATTACTTCTTCCGGCAACTCATCGAGAATAGTGGTCACACGGTTTTGAACATTCACTGCGGCCAGGTCGGGATCAGTGCCCACTTCAAAATAAACCTGGATCAGGGTATTACCATTGTTACTTGAAACGGATGACATATAGGTCATGCCCGGAACCCCATTGATGGCACGTTCCAATGGGGTGGCAACCGCTTTCGCACATACTTCGGCGTTAGCTCCGGTATACTTGGCACTTACCACAACAGAAGGCGGCACGATATCTGGAAACTGGGTCACCGGCAATGTAAACAATGCCAGTAAGCCCAAAAGTGTTATAAGCAGGGAAATTACCAGCGACAGTACCGGTCGCCGGATAAATGTTTCTACCATTATTGATCTTAATTAGAAGTAGTCACCGAAGTGAAAAGTGGATTAATTGTCATGCCATCGCGCAGATCCTGAATGCCTTCATACACAATGGTATCACCGGCATCAAGTCCGGATGCAACAATGTAATATTCAGCAACTCTGCGTGCCGGCATGAAGGGTTGCTGACGGATTTTTTTGTCAGCTCCCATGATGTACACAAAATGCTTGTCCTGTATTTCAAAGACAGATTTTTGTGGCACCATCACAATATTACTGGCCGTGTTACTTAACCGGACTCTTCCGGAAGCTCCGTGTTTGAGTAATCGTTGCGGATTTGGAAAGCGTGCGCGGAAAGCGATGGACCCGGTACTTTCATCAAATTCACTTTCAATGGTTTCGATCTTACCTTTCTGCGGATACATGGTTCCGTCTGCCAGCACCAGGCTTACAATTTCCGTTTCGGTAAGTGACTCTTTATTTCCTTTCGTTAACTGCAGGTATTCAATTTCGGATACATTGAAATAAGCGAAAACAGAGCGGTTATCTGAGAGAGTTGTAAGCAGTGTTCCGGATTCAAGCAGGCTCCCTCTTTTGAGTGGTATCCGGTTCACAATTCCATCAAAAGGCGCTTTGATGGCCGTATAAGACAATTGAAGATTGGCCAGGTCATGGGCTGATAAGGCTTCTTTTACCTTGGCCTGAGCAGCCATCAGTTTGGCCTCCGCGAGTTTCAGTTCAGATGCTGCCACTACGTTTTTGTCGGCCAGTGTTTTTACCCTGCCAACTTCCAGCTCTGCTGCATGCGCTTCGGCATGTGCATTGGACAGCAATGCTTCGGTTCTGGCAACCGCATTGGTGTATTCGGCCACATTTATAAGAAAAAGTGGCTGGCCCTGTTTTACAAACTGTCCCTCGTCTACCAGAATCTGTTCCAGGAAGCCATGCACTTTGGCCCGGATTTCCACATTTTGTATGGCCTGTATATCAGCTACATACCCGGTATACAGAGTAGTGTCTGATTGAGCCAGTTTTACTACCGGAATTTGTTCCGGTTCTTCATTGGTCGCTTTTTTTTCATCAGCGCGACAACTGCAAAAAAATAAAATGATACCCCACGCTGCTGCACGGAAATGTCCAGTCATGTTAAATGATTAAAATGATCACTAAAAAATACTTGTTTCACAAAGACAAGTGATCATCAAAAAGGCTTCAGGCGAAAGAGGAAACCGACAAAATCAGGTTTGACGGAAAAATCTTCCGGCTGATGTAGCGGAAAGATTACCCGCGCAGGTATAAATTTAATAAAGATGGCGAGACCGTTATCAGGAAAGGAAAGCTGGGTCATGCGGATAGATACACTACGGATTGCTTCCGGTATCCAGTTTCCATATTCAAATATCAGGGAAGAATAACTCTGGGCAGTATACTCGTTTTGATCTATTTCATCCGAAACAACCGTAGAACCGACAAGGTCTACGGCCTCTTTGCCAATTGTCTGCTTCACCAGCGTACCTGCCAGTGGTAGCATCAATAGCAGAAGCATACCAATAAACGCCTTTAAACCTTTTTGTAAAGGTAATCTCATTATTACGGTCCCGGGTTTTGTTGAATCGTTTCAAAGTTAACCTGAGAAAAGCAGTATTCAACCAGGTCTGGCATGAAAAATTCCTTAAAATTTTCATAAGAGAACCCATAGATACCTGATATACAATTTGTTTTAATGTATTAAGGCGCTTGAAAACGAATCTGCCACAGACCCCTCAACGAGCCTACAGAAAAACCCTTAGCAAGGTCTCCGGGATATAGTGAATCGATAACTTTTACCAGCGCAGGTGGAATATTTGTATTCGGTTGTCCATGACAGGTAGTACACATCGACTGAAGTAAAATGGGTTTATAATAAAATACCTCCCGGGTAGTCCTGACAAGTGTAGGCTTTAGCGAATCTCCTGCTGCCATTGCTGCCTGGTAGGCTTCCCAAACGGCTTCCGATTCGGGGGTCAATTGATTGTCCGGATTCCGGTATCGTTCTGCCAGTCGAGAGATCCGGATCGAATCGCTATTGAATTGTTCTGTCAGTGGCAAAGCATTAAGCTGGCAAAATCGGATGGCTTTTTCTATCCCGCTGTCAGCAATTGCAGTTTGCAGAGCATTTCGAATCGTTTGAAATGCTGCCGCAGATAAACTATCGCCGGTTTTCAGATAATAGGCATCCTCTCTGTCAACTGGTTCTGACTGGCAGGCCATCAGCAACAGCAGGCAACTACCCATTATCAAATAGTTCATACGCTTTTCGATTTATTTTTTCCGGTCGTAAAACCAGCTTAGAAAATCCGGTTCGGCAAAAGCATTATCCCAACTATTGTGATTTACACCGGGATATTCGATGTATTCAACAGAGGCATTCAGTTCTTTGAGTCGCGCTACCATATCCTGCGACAATTTCACATTCACCACAGCATCCGCTGCACCATGAAAAACCCGGAATGGGACTTTCGCAGTTTTTTTGTTGTAGGCGGCTGTATTGCCTCCGCCGCAAATCGGTGCTGCTGCCGAAAAGAGTTTGGGTTCCCGATAAACGGCTTCGAATGTGCCCATTCCTCCCATAGACAAGCCGGTAATATAAATACGCTTTTTATCGGCTGCACCTTCTTTAATCAACTGGCGGGTCAGTTCAATAGCGGCATTCAGGGGACCACTTGTTGCTCCCGAATAGTCAAAATTGATTTCAAAAGGCGTCGTATTCCGGTTTACATTGGCCTTAGCCCAGTAACTGTTTTGCGGGCATTGAGGAAAAACAACAATCGCCGGAAAGCGGGTGCGGTTGGAGTCGGCCAGGAATAGTTTCGCCCCATGCGTTAGCTGTGCTTCATTATTGTTGCCTCGCTCCCCTGCTCCGTGTAAAACAAGAAATACCGGATAGGACTGAGCAGGATTGTAATTGAGCGGATAAAGAATGCGGTAAGGAATGGTATCGCCTCTGCTGCTGATAAAGGTTTTCTTTTCAAATTGAGAGAGATCCTGTGCCTGTACGCTGAAGGCCAGCATGGCGCATACCAATAAAAAGAGGAAGTTACGCATCGTTTAAGCTTATGCTTAAAGGTAGTGTATCTTCCTCTTTTACCGGGAATGTATTAAAGGCTCACACCTCTTTTCCAGGGGATGAAATCATCCTGGTTCAACTGAACCGCTTTTGGCAACACATCGCCGCTGGCGGCCTGAATGCAGTACTCCAGTATTTCTTCCCCCATTTGTGGAATAGATTTTTCACCGGTAATAATCGGACCGGTATCAATATCAATAATATCAGCCATCCGCTTAGCAAGCGTACTGTTGGTAGCGAGTTTAATAGTCGGACAAACAGGATTACCGGTAGGCGTACCCAGACCGGTTGTAAACAATATAAGCGTTGCTCCTGATGCCGCTTTGCCGGTGGTTGCTTCCACATCATTACCGGGTGTACAAACCAGGCTGAGTCCGGGTTTGGTGGCCGGTTCTGTATAATCCAGCACATCCACTACCGGGGAATTCCCCCCTTTCTTGGCAGCCCCCGCACTTTTGATGGCATCGGTTATCAGGCCATCGCGGATATTTCCAGGTGAGGGATTCATAAAAAATCCGGATCCGGCCTGGTGTGCCAGCGCATCGTAGGAGTCCATCAGCCGGATAAATTTTCTGGCTGTGGCTTCATTCACACTTCGATCGATCAGGTCCTGTTCCGCACCACAGAGCTCCGGGAATTCCGCCAGCAACACTTTTCCTCCCAATGCTACCACCAGGTCGGCACAATAGCCCACAGCCGGATTGGCAGAAATACCACTGAACCCATCACTGCCACCACATTTTACGCCAATACAGAGTTTATCGAGCGAAGCCGGTTGACGGGTTTGCTGATTGATCTGCTGCAGGCCTTCAAAGCTGCTGCGGATGGCACTGGTGATCAGCTCTTCTTCAGACTGCGACTGCTGCTGCTCAAAAACATAAAGCGGTTTATCAAAACCAGGATTGAGTGTTTTCAACTCATCCAGTAATTGCCGTGTTTGCAGGTGCTGGCAACCGAGGCTCAATATGGTAATTCCTCCCACATTGGGATGGTTGGCATAAGCAGCCAGCAGTTTACCAAGGATATCTGAATCCTGTCGTATGCCTCCACATCCGCCATCGTGATTTAAAAATTTAATACCATCCACATTGGGGAAAACACGGTGATGCGCAGCACCCTGAGGTTGCAACTGAACATCCAGAAGGGTCTCCCCTTTCTCCATAGCTTTCACCAGGTCTCTGGTATAGCGTTTATACTTCTCCGTTACTCCATATCCAAGTTCATTGACCAAAGCTTCCCGGATAACATTGAGGTTTCTGTTTTCACAGAATACAGTGGGAATAAAAAGCCAGTAATTGGCTGTACCTACTCTTCCGTCTGACCGGTGATACCCCCTGAAGCTGCGGTTACGGAACTTCTGCACATTGGGGGCTTCCCAATCCTTATGGACATTCCGAAACGCATAGGGATCTGCCGCATGCTTCAGATTTTCGGTAGTAAGCAATGATCCTATGGGCAGGTCGGACTGTGCTTTTCCAACCAGTACACCATACATGGTTACCGGATCACCATTTTTCAGGAAAGCTATGGTGAACTTATGCTTGGCCGGGATATCCGACTGAAGGGTGATAGTTTGCCCATTCCATTCAATCAGTTCTCCCCTGTTAAGATTTGTAAGTGCTACGAGTACATTATCAGCAGGATGTACTTGCAGTATAGATGCATTCATGATTACAGGGTTATTCGGTAATAATTTTATCCAGGTGTACATAGCCACCATCTACATGAATCAGTTGCCCCGTTGTATGACTCGATTTGCTGGAAAGGAGAAATGCCGTCGTATTGGCAATCTCTTCCGGTGTAGTCATTCTGTTTTCAAAGGGTATGCGTTTATTGATACTATCGAGTTTGGCTTTGGGATCCGGCAGGGTCTCGATCCAGGTTGCATATTGTGGAGTCCAGCACTCCGCAACAATGATAGCATTTACCCTGATTCCGTATTTCAGCAACTCCACCGCCCATTCGCGGGTAAGTGCATTACGGCCACCATTAGACGCCGCATACGCAGAAGTATTTCCCTGACCCGTTTCAGCAGTTTTAGAGCTGATATTAACGATCGCGCCTTTTGATTTGATCAATGCTGGCAATGCATGATGTGCCATCAGATAATAATGTACCAGGTTGCGGTGCAAAGAGGCCATGAAATCTTCATAACTGCCTTTTTCCAGTCCCACTCCGTCATTTTTTCCGGCATTGTTTACCAGTCCGTCAATTCTTCCAAACTTGAGCAGCACATAATCCACTGCCGCTTTGCAGGCCTGCGGATCCGATAACTCAGCAGCGAACTGATCAGCTTTTTGTCCGGCTGCCAGCAATGCATCCACCAGTTTCTGGTTGTCTTTTGCATCCCTTCCAATAATAACAGGATGCGCGCCTTCAGCAGCCAGCACCCGTACGATTCCTTCGCCGATTCCTTTAGCACCACCGGTAACGAGGATCACTTTATGTTGCAATTCTAAATTCATGTTTTCTTTTTGTTGTTAGCGATTGAAGGCAAAACATTCCTGACGGGAATTGCCCAATCCGTCTATTCCCAATTCCATCACATCTCCGGGTTTCAGGTATACCTGTGGGTTCATACCCAATCCAACGCCGGCGGGTGTACCTGTGGAAATAATATCGCCAGGTAAGAGTGTCATGAACTGTGAGGTGTAGGCAATCAGGTGCGGGATTTTAAAGATGAGGTTACTCGTATTGCCATCCTGCATGGACTGTCCATTAACGGTGAGCCATAAGCGAAGATTATGAACATCCGATACTTCGTCTTTGGTTACCAGCCAGGGACCAATAGGCGCAAAGGTATCACAACCCTTGCCTTTGTCCCAGGTACCACCCCGCTCCAGTTGATACGCACGTTCGCTGATATCGTTGTGCAAAGCATATCCTGCTACATAATCCATTGCTTCCGCTTCCTCTACATAACTGGCTTTTTTACCAATGACCACTGCCAGTTCTACTTCCCAATCAGTTTTCTCAGATCCGCGGGGAATGATCACATTGTCGTAAGGTCCTACCAGTGCGGAGCTGGCTTTCATAAAGATAACCGGCTCAGAAGGCGGAGTGGCATTGGTTTCTGTGGCATGATCAAT
The DNA here is from genome assembly GCA_964547405.1 of uncultured Flavihumibacter sp. Taxonomy (GTDB): domain Bacteria; phylum Bacteroidota; class Bacteroidia; order Chitinophagales; family Chitinophagaceae; genus Flavihumibacter. Next base: position 11,795 of record CAZJNY010000079.1, read on the forward strand.
ATAATTCAGTCCGATACAGACAATTTTGGAAGGCCTGGCTACCGGCGCACCCAATCGAACTCCAGCAGGCAGTTCGGGCAGGTCTGCTCCTATTTCCCTGATCACATCCTGCAGTCTGTTCAGACCATCTTCCGCGAAAAAAGCTTCATTGTAATCATCAAAATGGGCAGAAAGATCCAATAGTTTTCCATCTGCCAATACACCCGGCTTTTCCTGGCCCGGATTACCAAAACGTATCAATTTCATAGTTATGTGTTTAATGTTATAAATCCTCCATCTATCGGATAATCGGATCCGGTAATAAAGGAGGCTTCGTCGGAACAGAGATAGACCATGAGGTTGGCAATCTCATCAGGCGTACCCATTCTTCCGATAGGCTGACTGGCCGACAATTTTTCAAATATCTCTTTTTCTTTTCCTGGATAATTTTTGGAGATGAACCCATCTACAAAAGGAGTATGCACGCGTGCGGGAGAAATACAGTTTACCCGGATTTTATCTTTCAGATAATCTTTGGCGGCAGACAGGGTCATCGCCAGTACTGCACCTTTCGTCATGCTGTAGGCAAAGCGGTCTGCCAGCCCTACTACCGCTGCAATAGAACTCAGATTCAGGATAGCGCCGCCGCCATTTGCCTGCATTTGGGGAATTGCTCCGAGCATACAATTGTAAACACCTTTTACATTCACGCGAAACAGGCGATCAAAATCAGCTTCTATAGTGGTAGTAACACTTCCTACATGGGCGATACCGGCATTGTTAATCAGCACATCAACCGGACCAATCTGCTGAAAAATCTCGAGCATGCGCGCCTGGTCTCCCACATCACCGGTATGGATAACCGCAGATGCAGCAATAGCATCCAGTTCCTTCTGCAGGGAAGGCCAGCCGGCTTCGTTGAGTTCAATAACATGCACGCAAGCGCCCTGCCTGGCAAATGCCAATGTAGCGGCTTTTCCGATACCACTGGCTCCGCCGGTAACAACCACTTTTTTATTCGAATAATTAAATAACATTTTTTTGAAATTAATGACCGGGTTGCAGGGCAACCACTTCCTTATTTTTAGATTGTGAGTAACCGAAAATTCCAACAACAGCAAAACAAATCAGCGGTATAATATAGGCGATCTGGATATTCCCTCCGGTGAGGTCAGAAAGCTGTCCCATTAATAAGGGGAAAAAGGCTCCGCCAACAATTGCCATTACCAGCAAAGACGAGGCCATTCTTGCAGCAGCGCCTAATCCGGCAATTCCCAATGCAAAAATAGTTGGGAACATGATCGACATAAAGAAAGGCACGGCCATAATCGCGTATACAGCAATGGGTCCGGAGATAAAGGAGGCCACGAGTAAGAGCACCACGCAAATGGCAGAATAGATCATCAGCAATTTAGCCGGACTGATATATTTCATAAAAAAAGTACCGGTAAAGCGACCAACCATAAAACCAACCATGGCAAGTGAAAGGTATTCGGAAGCAGGAATTTCAGGCAGGTCCATCGTGTATTTGGAAAAGCGGATAAAAAAACTGCCTACTCCAACCTGTGCGCCCACATAGAAAAATTGCGCCAGCACGGCCCATCGAACCTGTGGAATAGAGAAAACTGATAAAGAAAATTTATCCTTATCAGTACTGCTTTTGGAACTGGTATCCTCACCTTCCGGAAGTTTTACTACCAGGAAAAGAGCTACCAGCACAAAAACTATGATACCTATAACGAGGTAGGGTAACCGAACAGCATTGGCTTCTTCCTGCAGGTAGGCCTGGAGGGTACCGCTTTGTTCCATGGCTTTTAATGTCTCCGGACTGTGTTCAATTCCAGTCAGAATGAATTTGCCACCAATTAGCGGAGCAAGAAATGCACCCACCCCATTAAAGGATTGTGCAAAGTTCAGGCGTTGGGTAGCGGTTGCGGGATCTCCCAATTTGGTGATATACGGATTAGCGATGGTTTCCAGAAAAGTGGCACCAGCTGCAATAACAAAAAGCGCCAGTAAGAAAAAGGAATAGGAACGGGTATCAGCGGAAGGAAGAAACAGGAGCGCACCTGCACCATATAGTACAAGGCCGAAAATGATTCCTTTTTTAAACCCGTATTTATTCATAAACCAGCCGGCAGGTAAGGCGATCGCAAAATATCCCATGTATACTGCGAAATCAATCAGCGCAGACTGGGTATCGTTTAACTGGCAGGCTTTTTTGAGGTGGGGAATCAGAATCGGATTGATATTGTGCAGAAAAGCCCACAGAAAAAAAAGTGAAGTGACCAGAATGAACGGTAAGAGATACTTGTTTTTGGATGACATGCAAGGTTGATTTACGGGGAACCATTTAAGTTTTGGAAAATTACTGGCTATCGGCTGTTAGCGTACCGTCAAATTGCGCAAAATATCCGAATATATTAACAACTTATTAGCAGCCAGCCTATTACACCTACCCGTCGGGTACCCGACGGGTAAAAGAAGCATTGAATATCAGTCATTTCGAAAAATAATGGCCAGATTGGAAAAAAAATTTTGGCAATTGATCTCAACCCCTAATTTTGCGCCCGGAGAGATGGCAGAGCGGTCGAATGCGGCGGTCTTGAAAACCGTTGACTGT
>CAZJNY010000080.1:0-11365 GCA_964547405.1 uncultured Flavihumibacter sp.
TATAAGTGGGGGTCAATACAGCCCGTTGGTCGTTGAACCAGATCTGCCGGGCATTCTTCAAATTTTCACCAACGATGGCAATCAGGTTTCCCTGAAATGCGCCTACCAGCAGGGAGTCTGCAGCTGTTGGTTCCGTAATCCGGACATACCGGATTCTGGGCACACCGTTATTCGGTGCATCATCATCCTTGGAACAGGCTGTAAACAGGCCCATTACCAGGGTGAGAAAAAGTATACTGTAGGTTATTCTGATTAGTTTCATATGCCTAAATTTTTACGCTCACAGATTGAATTGGAATTAATAATCAACCGGGGGTTTATTCAGATTGGGCGCCTGGCTCAGCTCAGCTGCCGGAATCGGTAAAAGGAAATTCCCGCTGTTCGCGTTGATCGTGCGATCCTGTGTAGCCCAGGAAGTTTTGGTGAAACTCCAGTTCGTTGGATCAGGGAATTTATCCGGTTGGGTAAAGAACAGTCCGCGGTCCTGTGAATTCAGAATCTCATACGCTTTTGTAGGATTCCAGTAATGCAGGCTTACCAGATCGTACCAGGCCATGCCTTCCATCGCGAATTCAATAAAGCGTTCTTTCTGTATAACGTCAATGGTCAGGGGATCTTCAAATTCAGGTAATCCTGATCTCATGTGTACCGCATTGAAATATTCTACTGCCTTTGCATCCGTGGTACTGGCCTGGTTGCCCAGCACTGCTTCTGCATAAATCAGGTATACTTCCGCCAGTCGCATCATGTAGGTATCATACTCATAATACTGCTGAGCTGCTTTACCATCCATGTCCTCCGCTTTTCCGCAAACATATTTTTTGATCGAGAGGAAATTGTTATCCGATCCGGTAAAAGGGAATACCAGTTCCTGCTTGCCTCCCGGTATGGCCTGTGTAATTTCAGGATAATGAAAGCCCGGTAACATGAAGGTTGCTTTCAGTCGCTGATCCAGTGTACGTCCCTGTAAACCTCCGCCGGGAGTAGCCGTGATGCCATCATACTGGGAAATCATCCACCAGGTAGCACCTTTATCACCGCCCCAGCCATCTCCGTTTGCAATGTCTGAGCTATAGGCCAGGTAGGCAGGTGTTGAGTTCTGCGATCCCCAGGCTCCCGGAGAATAGGCCCATTGCAGTGAGAAAATGGATTCGGAATTGTTATCGTAGGGATAGGTAAAGAGATCTGCATAATTGTTCAGCAGTTTATACGGACTCTGTGTAATTACGCGCTCTGCAAAATATTTTGCAGAATCCAGGAACTGCTGATTACGCTGACCGCCTCCTTCTGCGCTTACTCCCGCCCTGCTGAGGTAAAATCTTGCCAGCATGGCTTCGGCAGACCATTTGTTCAAACGGCCCGGACGAACCGATGTTTCCGGCAGATCTTCCGCCACCGCTCTCATTTCATTGGTGATAAACCTCCAGACACTGCTCACGGTATTTCTTGTAATGGAGGTATCGGATAACAGTGTCAGGTTGTTTTCAATGATGGGAACAGCTCCCCAGTTCATTACCAGGAACCGATAGGCCAGTGCCCGCATAAAACGCGCTTCTGCAATGGCCATCTTTTTGATTTCCGGTGAAACCCCTGTTGTTGCGTAGCGGTTGATGTTTTCAATCGCCAGGTTGGATTGTCCCACTACAATAAAGAATGAACGCCAGGCTGTACCGTTCTCCGGTGTATTTCCGGTGGTATTGAACAATACATTGCCCCGGTCATTCCAGGCAGAGTAGGCAGTCCCCGCACGGAAATCGCCCAGGTTATAGGAGGCCTTATCATTGTAATCAAACCAAACTTTACTATACAGCAGCGATGTTGCTGCCAGTACCTGTTCATCAGTCTGGTAAAAACTTCCATCCACAATGGAATCGGTTGGTGGTCTTTCCAAAAAATCCTTACTGCAGGCGGCCATTCCCAGCACCACCACTAGCAGTAAACTATATCGTACAGCATTAAATCTTTTCATGGCAAATAAGTTTAAAAGTCTAGACCAATAGTGAAGGCATAAACCGGTGTTAACGGATAGCGGCCGAAATCCAGTCCGATGGCCTGGTTTGCAGCACTTGCATCCCTTCCTACATACGCACCTACTTCAGGATCCAGTCCGCTGTAGTTGGTCAGCGTGAAAATGTTCTGACCACTGATCGACATTCTTGCACCTTTTACGATACGCTGTTTGGCAATCAGGCTTACTGGTAAATTGTAGGTAAGTGTTACGTTTTTGAGGCGGATAAAGGAACCATCTTCCACCCATTTGCTGGTGGGACGTGCATGGTTATTGTTTGGTCCGTAACTGATTCTTGGTACATCCGTTCCAGGATTCTGCAATACTACTTTACCGCTGTTATCGGTATGTGGTTTCGCATAATCCATCACCCCTACCAGCAGGTTGCGGCTCAGGTTGATATTGTTCGGATTGGAATTTACTTTAGAGATATAATTATAAATATCATTTCCGTAAGTGGCCGTGATCAGAATGCTCAGGTCAAATCCCTTGTAAGAAAAACTGTTGGTAAAACCAGCGAATAATTTCGGCCATGGATTACCGATAGTAGTCTGATCTTTTTCATCTATGATGCCATCACCATTGATATCACGGAACTTGATATCACCCACCCAGAGGCCATTGGCCTGGTCAATCGGCAGGCGATTGCCATTGTTGTCTACGGGAACCGGACTGTTTTCTATTTCTTCTATACTTCCGAATACACCTTCTTCCACATAACCACGGAAGAGCCAGGGTGCCTGTCCAACAGCTGAACGCTGTGTCCAGTCTTCCAGCCACCAGGAAGTACGGTCGATGAAGGCAGTTTCAGAATAGAACTTCTTAATCTTTGTTTTGAAACTGGATAGGTTCAGATTGGATTCCCAACGCAGTTTCTTGTTGTTGATATTTACGGTATTGATGGTGATGCCCCAACCTTTGTTCTGTAAGGTTCCGATATTCACCTGTGGTGATCCTACTGATCCCGTACCATTGGTACCCATGTACCAGGGGAGGGGGTTATCGAGCAAGAGGTTGTCGGTATTCTTTACATAGTAATCGAATTCGATATTGATGCGGTTTTGCGCCATCCCGATATTCAAACCAATATTGTTGGTCTTGGTTTCTTCCCATTTCAAACCGGGGTTGCTATAACGGCTTGGTAAAAAGCCGGTTCCTGTTGGCGTTGGTGCAGTAGACATAGGAGAGTAGATATATCCGCTACCACCCTGGTTACCTGTGGTACCGGTTTCCAGTCGCAGTTTCAGTTCACTGATAAAACCGGATTTGAAAAACTTCTCCTGTGATATTCTCCAGGCAGCAGAGATGGATGGGAAGGTTCCCCACTTGTTCTCCGGACCGAAATTGCCCGAACCATCGCGACGAATCGTACCTACCAGAATATAACGGTTATCGTAGTTGTAATTCAAACGACCGAAATAAGATTCCATCGCCCAGTCGCCGGATCCGCCGGAGTTGGTAGCTGTTAACGGATCACCAGCATTCAGATCGAGGATATCATTGGTCAGGAAACCAGTACGCATGGCACCCGTATTTTTCCAGTTGGATTCCTGCGCTTCATGACTAACCATGATGCCTAGTTGATGATTGCCAAACTGTTTGTTGTATTCCAGCATCTGGTTCCAGTTCCAATAGGTATTGGTACTGTTGCCCTGGCTCAGACTGGCACGATCATTCACTGCCCATCCAATACGGTAAGCCGGCTGATAATAATCGGAATTACCAAAACCCAGGTTGGTATTGAAAGAAGTTCTGAACTGAAGATCTTTGGTGAGTTTGATGCCCACATTCAGGCTACCCAAAATCTGGCGACGAACAAATTTGTTCGTAGTCAGGGTTGCTATCGCGATGGGGTTCACCGGAGCGAACTGATTCGCACCATTGGTTTCATCACCGCCACCCCAGCTGCCATCCAGGTTTTTCACCGGTATCTGTGGAGTAAGACGTAGGGCATTGGCGATGATATTCTCCTGACTGGTGGTCAGGTTTTCGTTGGTCTGGTTAAAACTCAGACTCGCACCAATCGTAGCCCATTCGCGGGGTTTGTTATCAAGGTTCAGCCTGGCAGAGTAACGATCAAAGCCAGAGCCTAATGCGATACCATCCTGCTTCAGATAATCACCGGCGAGATAGTAGGTTGTTTTTTCATTACCTCCACTCACACTCAACTGGTGTTTCTGCATGGGCGCATTGCGGAAGAGAGCATCCTGCCAGTCGGTGCCTTTGCCAAGCAGACTGGGATCAAGGAATTCAGCCGGCGTTTCACCACCCGCGATTTCATGGAACTGGTTTACCATCGTCGCATACTCACGCAGGTTCATGACGTCCATTTTCTGCGGCGGACGCTGAACACTGTACTGGTATCCGTAATTGAATTTGGTATCACCCGACTTACCTCTTTTGGTAGTGATCAGGATCACCCCATTAGTAGCACGTGAACCATATACCGCAGTGGCTGATGGTCCCTGCAGTACCTGGATATTATCGATGTCATTGGGGTTGAGTCCGGCGATCGGGTTAGCAGAGCTCTGTGCTCCGAAACTAACGGATGAACCCTGGATCTGAACTCCGTCAATTACATACAGGGGTTCATTACTTCCATTAATGGTGTTCACCCCGCGAATGTTCACAGAGATACCACCTCCCGGCTGACCGGAGTTCTGGGTAATGTAAACACCCGCGGCCCTGCCCTGGATCGCCTGTTCCAGAGTAGTGTTGATCGTGCGGTCCATCTCTTTGGCTGTTACCGTGGTTTGCGCACTGGTCAGGTTGGCTCTTTTGGTTGAACCATATCCAATTACCACTACCTCACTCATGTTGGCATTGGAAGCCTGCAGACTGATGTTGATGGTGTTGGAACTTCCCACTGCTACTTCCCGGGTTTCAAATCCTACATAGGAGATGACCAGGACTTCGCCGGTTTTGGCGGTTAGGCTGTAGTTTCCTTTTTCATCGGTGTTGTACCCGCGCTGGGTATTCTTGATCATGATCGTGGCACCTGAGATTGGACTGTTGTCGGTACCCGTGATCCGGCCCGTAATGGTTCTGCCCTCCGTCTGCGCATAAAGCGACTGGGTCAGAAGCAGGCCAAAAAGGAAGACGCAAAGCGGAACTACCCACTTGCGTGTAGTTTTGGTTTTGTGCATAAGCAAGCAAATTGAAGCGTTAAGAATGAACTAATTTATCCCCCTCTGCAAAAAAACAGGTGTGCTAAATTGTTCTTTGAGGGTATCAAAATGTTCGCACCCCTATATTTTTTGATCTTTTGAAGGGGTGTATATGTTTAGTCGGTAGGAAAAGTACCAGGACTTGGTATAATTTTAGCTTTTCGCTCCTGCTGGTATTGTGAAGGCAGTTGCCCAAACTCTTCTTTAAAGTAGCGCGCAAAGTATTTTGGATTATTAAATCCTACTATATAAGCTACCTCAGTTACATTATGATTCGACTTTTCCAGTAATTGGGCAGCTCTTTTCAATCGGATCTGCCGAATGAATTCAATAGGTGTCTGTCCGGTTAGCGCCAGTATTTTTTTATACAGACTGGTTCGGCTCATCAATAATTCCTGCCGCAGATTGTCTACATTGAATTCCGCATTGCCCATATTGTTTTCAATGATGGCCAGCGCTTTCCTGATAAATTGGTCTTCCCCTTCTTCTTCCACTTCCGGTTCGGAAGGATTTACTTCCACCTGTTTCTGGTAGGTTTCCTTTACAACCGACTGATAATTCAGCAGGTTTTTGATCCGGGAAAACAGAATATCGTAGTTAAAGGGTTTGGTGACATAATCATTCGGTCCCGTTTCCAGTGCCTGCAACTCGGTTGCTTCTCCTTCCAGGGCAGTCAGGAGAATTACCGGAATATGCCGGGTTCTGGAATCGGTTTTGATTTTGCGGCAGAGTTCAATACCTGAAAGAATGGGCATACTGATATCACTCACCACCAGATCGGGATGGGCGCTCAGCACTTTTTTCCATCCTTCCATTCCCTGAACCGCTTCTATAATGGTAAAATGTTCCTGTAAACTGTTTTTCAGATAAGTGCGGAAATCGTCATTGTCTTCCACCAGCAGCAGAGTTGGTTTTTTGAACAACTGCTGACTGGTTTCCAGCACATGCGTTGGATCCAGACTTTCAACTGTACTGGCTTTGACAGGAAGGTAAAAACAGAAACAGGTTCCTGTTGGATTCACCGGCTCAACACTGATCTGGCCTCCATGCATTTCAACAAATTCCCGGGTGATGGACAAACCGATTCCACTTCCCTGGTTTAAGATTTGCGATGGCGAGCCAGCCTGATAAAAAGGTTCGAATATTTTTTCCCGCTGATCTGCCGGGATGCCGATTCCATTGTCGGTTACCCGTACTTCCAGCAGGGGACCCGCTTCGCCCTGGCAAGTTTTTACTTCCAGCTTTACCTGTCCGCGTTCCGGGGTGAACTTAAACGCGTTGGACAAAAGATTAAAGAGAATCCGTTCCAGTTTTTCTTTATCAAAATACATGCGCAGGGGAGGAGCGATGCCCTGATACCGGTATTCAATATGTTTATTGTTGGCCATATCATTAAATGATGCGGCCACTTCCTGTATATAGCTGATGATATCTGTTTCTGTTACATGAAGGCGTTGTTCGTTTTCCTGCATCTTCCGGAAATCCAGCAGCTCATTGACCATGTTCAGCAATCTTTTTGCGTTGCGATTGATCATCTCAAACTGATTGCGCATTTCTCCCGGTGCTGTTTCCGTAATCATTTTCTGAATGGGAATCAGGATCAGGGAGATAGGCGTCCTGAACTCATGACTCACATTGGTGAAAAAGCGGGTTTTCATTTCATCCAACTCACGGATGCGTGCTGCTTTCTGACGCTCTGCCTGTAACTGCATCCGAACCTGCTCCTTGCGGATAATCTGCTGCCTCGAGAAATAGATAAGTGCCGCCAATACCAGGGTGTACAATACATAGGCCCAGGGCGTTTTCCAGAATGGTGGTGCGATGCTCAGTTGCAACGCGATGGTTTCCTCATTCCATCCACCATCGGCATTGGAACTTTTTACCCGGAATGTATAGTCACCCGGATCCATATTGGTATAGGTTGCCATCCGCGTATTTCCATTGGCGATGATCCATTCCTTATTGAATCCTTCTAACAGGTAGGCATACCTGATTTTGGCCGCATTCGAATACCCCAGTGCTGCAAACTGGATGGTAAAATCATTCTGGTGATGCGCCAGTTTCAATTCATTGGTTTCGGTTATGGATTGCAGTAAGACAGGATCGTCGTTTACTTTTTCTCCAACCGCTACCGTTCTGTTGAACAATTGAAAATCTGTCAATACCACCGGGGGCTCAACCACTGGTGTTTTCAGCAGTTCCGGTTTGAACAGGTTGAACCCATATGCTCCGCCAAAAATCAGTTCTCCCGATCTTGTTTTGTAGGCCGCATACCGGTTGAACTCTCTTCCCTGCAAGCCATCGTGTTCCGTATAGTTCATACAGCGGATGGCAATTGCTCCGGCATCACCTGTTATGATCTCTATTTTTGACAGTCCGGATTTTGTGCTGATCCAGAGTTTTTTCTGATTGTCCTGTACAATATCCAGGATGGTATTATCGGGCAAACCATCCTTGATTCCAAAGGAAATGAATTCCGTTTTGCCTCTTGGAAGCACATTCAGTCCTCTTTGTGTGGCTACCCAGATATTTCCATTGTTATCCTCCATGATCCCATTCACACTGTTATAACTGAGCCGGCTGTTTTCGGCGGTATAATTGATAAAACGGCCACTTGATTTATCCAATACATCAATGCCCCAGGAAGTACCGATCCATAAATTCCCTCTCGAATCCTCTACCAGACTGGTTACATTATCATGATGCAGGGTATTTGGTACAGCCAGACTGTGATGGTAAAAAGTATTGGTCTTGCGATCGAGCCGGTCCAGTCCGGCATTCAGCATGCCTACCCAGAGGTTCAGGTTCCGGTCTTCATAGATGGCGAAGACTTTATTGTCTGCCAGTGAATTGGGATCCTGGTCGTTATGACGGTAATGAGTAAACGTTTTTCCATCAAAGCAATCCATGCCGCCCTGGTAGGTGCCAATCCATAATTTATCCTGATGATCGAGATAGAGTGCAACGATCACATCATTGCATAAGGAGTTGGTGTTGGAGGGTTGGTGCCGGTATTGTTTGAAATTGTTTTTCTGGCGGTCGTAATAAATCAATCCGCCGCCATTGGATCCTATCCAGAGATTACCTTTTTTGTCTTCTACAAATGTATTGATGTCTTCAAAAGGCAGACTGTTCCGGTCAGCGGGCTGGTGGCGTACCAATGGAAACTGAAGGCTGTTGGGGTCATAATAGGAGATTCCTTTTTTATAAGTACCCAGCCATACGATGCCCTGGTTATCGGGGTATACGGCATAGAGGGCATTTTCTGCAATGTAGCCGGGATCTCCTTCTTTTGATTTTAACACACGTACTGCATCGCGGGTGGAATTGATGATATTGGCTCCTCCGTGATCGGTGGTGATCCAGATTTGTCCGGCTGCATCCTGGGCTACCCCGGTAATGGTATTGCTGCTCAACGCCAGCGGTACCGAGTTTTCATGATAACGCTGGATGGAATTTCGGGCCGGATTGTATTGGTAAATTCCTTCTGAGGTATTGCGTTGATAGATCCAGATTTCATCCTGCCGGTCAATAAAAATGGAGAAACCCTGGTTGACCCGAACTGCCTGCCTTTGCAGAATCTGGGTCTGCACCAGTTTTTTATCCTGATCCGTATCGTATTTTTCCAGCAATCCATTGTAGCGTACCAGCCAGAGATAATTTTTGGAATCCAGGGCCGCGCAGGTGATCGGGTTGGGATTGCCTTTTTCAATCCTGGTGGTTTTTAACTGGACAGGTTTTTCGTCTGCAGGCACCCGGTAAACGCCTGCATCTGCATAAATAAAAAAGTAATCCTTTTCCTGTTTTAAAATGGTTACGAGTCCGTCTATGGGCAGACCTTTTGACAAGAGGTAGAGATCCGATCTTCGGGTGAATTTTTCGGTGAGCGGATCATACAAATTCCAGGTACTCTGCGTACGGATCCAGAGTTTCCGGTCGGGACCTTCAACAATTGTAGAAACATGATCATCCATGATGGTGGTGCTGTCTTCTTCGCGGTGCCGATAGGTTTTAAAGCCATAGCCATCATAGCGATTGAGCCCTGACATGGTACCAAACCACATAAAGCCCCGATCATCTTTAAAAATGCAATTGACCTGGTTGTTGGATAATCCGTGAGAAATATTGAGTTGGGTAAAGCGAAATTCAGGAGCCTGACCATTCATCATAAATGGCCATATTAGTGCAACGAATAAGGCAAGCAGGCGGCTCATGTAAGCAGTAGTTAATCCGGACTGGTAATATAGTGTAATTTTCAGATTGCTGCCAATGGTATTAAAATAGCACCGGGTTTTATTTAAAAAATACAGTTTTATGAGCAGAGAAAATTCAGAACGTTTATGTGTATTGTATATCGCGATGAGCCTGGATGGGTATATCGCAGGAAAGGAGGATAACCTTGATTTTCTAAGCAAAGTGGAGCTGACTGGAGAAGATTATGGCTATGCGTCTTTTCAGCAGCAGGTAGATACCCTGATCTGGGGCAGGCGTACCTATGATAAAGTGCTCAGTTTTGGAGTGGATTTCCCGCATGCGGATAAGAAATGTTATGTGATTTCCGGTACGCGAACCGGCACAGATGAGAACGTGGAATTTGTTGCCGATCCGGTGGAGCTGGTGCGTTCGTTGAAAGCATCGCCCGGAAAACATATTTACTGCGATGGAGGCGGTGGAGTGGTAGCAGCCTTATTGTCAGCGAAACTGATTGATCGGTTAATCATTTCCGTTATACCACATTTGGTAGGAGATGGGATCCGGTTGTTCCGGGATGGGTTACCTGAACAGGGATTGATCTTCCGGTCGGCCAACAGTTTTCCAACCGGTCTGGTACAGCTTACCTACGATGTTAAAATTGTTTAAGAATCGGGTAAGAGTTCGTTAGGTTGGGCTGATGGGGGCGCGCGGGATTCTGTATATTTAGATATGGATCGCAGAAAATTTGTCAAAAACAGCTCCCTTGCCATGGCAGGATTAATGATCAACCCGATTGATGGCCTTAGCCAGGAACCCCGCTTTGGGCATGGTCCCAAGCGCTATAAGATTGATACCCGCTGGAGTCAGGCGGATGTGTCTAAAACCCCTGTGAACGACTGCCATGAAATGGTGCAGGACGCCAAGGGGCGGATCATCCTGCTGACCAACGAAACCAAGAACAATGTGATGATCTATGATAAGGGTGGGAAGCTGCTCAGTTACTGGGGCACTACCTATCCCGGTGCGCATGGATTAACCCTCTTCAATGAAAACGGTACGGATGTGCTGTTTATTTGTGATAATAATCGTCATCAGGTAATCAAGACAACAGTGGATGGCCGCGAGCTTATGGTGCTGGATTATCCCAAAGAAGCTGGGATTTACAGCAAGGCGGAGGAGTATGTGCCTACAGAAACTACCATCGCGCCCAATGGCGATATTTATATAGCAGATGGCTATGGCAAGGATTATATCCTGCACTATGATGCCAAAGGAAAATTCCTGGGCTATTTTGGCGGACGGGGAGCAGAGTCCAAACACCTGAAGAATGCACACGGTGTTTGCTTTGATAACCGCGATAAAAAGAATCCCTGCCTGATTGTTACTTCGCGCGAGGAGAATGCCTTCAAGCGCTATGATTTGAAAGGAAATTATCTCAATACGATTGCGCTGCCCGGTGCCTGGGTTTGTCGCCCTGTTATCAAAGGCGATTATCTCTATGCGGCGGTGCTGCAGTCAAGTGATCGTCCCTGGCAGTCGTCTGGATTTGTAACCATCCTGGATAAGAACAACAAAGTGGTGTCCAATCCCGGTGGAAACGAGCCCGTTTACAAAAATGGGGTCTTACAACCGCTCACGCAGTTGAATCCGCTCTTTGCATATCCCCATGATGTTTGTGTGGATGATGAAGAGAACATCTATGTAGCGCAGTGGAACTCCCGTAAAGTGTATCCGTATAAACTTACACCGGTAGGGTAGATTTTCCGGTCGGGTGAATTTTCCGGTCGGGAGCATTCCCGCCCGGTAAATTCACCACATGGAAATCATCATATCTCCGCCAACACCTTTTCCCCCATTGCAGCCGTACCCAAAATTTTATCCTTCGGCGTATTCACATCTGCAATATCTCCTGTGCGATAGCCTGCCTTTAGCACTTTGTCTACCGCATTGATTACTGCTTCTGATTCTGCCTTCATTCCAAAGGAAATATCCAGCA
>CAZJNY010000080.1:11465-14242 GCA_964547405.1 uncultured Flavihumibacter sp.
ACCGCATTGATTACTGCTTCTGATTCTGCCTTCATTCCAAAGGAAATATCCAGCAGCAAAGCAGCAGAGAGGATAGAAGCCAGCGGATTCGCAACTCCTTTACCTGTAATATCGTGCGCAGATCCGTGAATGGGTTCGTATACACCGGTGCCATCACCAATGGAGGCGCTGGCCAGCATGCCCATGGAGCCTGCAATTTGAGAAGCTTCATCGGTAAGGATATCACCAAACAGATTCGCCGTTACCACCACATCAAAACGACGCGGATCCTTAATCAGCAACATGGCAGTTGCATCCACGAACTGGTGTTCTACTTCCACATCGGGATAGTCCTGCGCCACTTTCTGCACCACTTCTCTCCAGAGGCGGGAAGTTTCCAGTACGTTGGCTTTATCTACCGAACATAATTTTTTGCGACGCGTACGGGCAGCATCAAATGCTTTGCGGGCAATGCGCTCCACTTCATACCGACTGTATTCAGCCAGGTCATAAGCGGTATCGCCATCATTCTTGCGACCTTTTTCACCAAAATAAATATCCCCTGTCAGCTCGCGGAAGAAGAGAATATCTGCCCCTCTGAGGATTTCTGGTTTGATGCTGGAAGCGTCCAGTAATTCATCAAATAATTTGATCGGGCGAAGGTTGGCATACAGGCCCAGTTCCTTGCGCATTTTCAGCAATCCCTGCTCCGGACGCACTTTCGCAGATGGATCATTATCGTATTTAGGATGTCCTACCGCACCGAATAATACGGCATCGGAGGCTTTCATTTTGGCAAGTGATTCATCCGGTAATGCCTGTCCGGTTGCTTCAATGGCTACATGCCCGATCAGGGCTTCGTCATAGGTGAAACTGTGTCCGAATTTGGCCGCGATGGCATCCAGCACCTGCTTGCCTACTGCTGTCACTTCCTGTCCGATGCCATCTCCGGGCACCACTAAAATCTTTTTATTCGCCATTGATTGAAAGAGTTATTGTTCAGATAATATTTAGCATTTTCTGTGTGGCCTTAATGGCCGATACGGTCTGGTCGCTATCTAGTCCGCGTGTTTTAAATTCCCGCTGCTGATTTTTCCAGGTGATAACAGTTTCACAAAGGGCATCACTTTTTCCGCCGGGAGGAATCCGGACAGCGTAATCTGTCAGTACCGGCAGCTCGATTTTTTTCTGCTTGTAAATTTTTTTGAGGGCATTCATGAAGGCATCGTATTGTCCATCGCCCTGTGCCTGCTCTTCGTACAATTCACCTGCAATATTTATTTTGATGGTAACCGATGGGTTCAGGTTTTTAGCATGTACCAGTGCATAATTTTCGATGCGCACTTTGTCCTCGATGGTATTACTGTCAAGCACATCCGAAATGATATAAGGCAGATCAGCCTGCGTTACCACTTCTTTGCGATCTCCTAATTCAATAATACGCTGCGTAACTTTTTTGAGGTCCTGGTCGGATAGCTGGATGCCCAGTTGCGCCAGGTTGTTTTCGATATTGGCCTTGCCACTGGTTTTGCCCAGGGCATATTTCCGCTGGCGACCAAAACGCTCGGGCATCAGGTCGCTGAAATAGAGTTTATTCTTTTTATCACCATCGGCATGGATGCCGGCAGTTTGTGTAAATACGTTTTCTCCCACTACCGGTTTGTTTACCGGGATGCGGAATCCGGAGAAGGTCTCCACCAGTTTGCTGACGCTGTAGAGGGATTTCTCTACCACATTGGTTTTGATACCCGGCATGAAATCATTCAGTACTGCGATGGCACTTGCCAATGGCGCATTACCCGCACGTTCACCCATTCCATTGATGGTAAGATGTAAACCATGTGCCCCGGCTTTTACGCCTTCCAGCACATTCGCTGTGCCGAGATCGTAATCATTGTGTGCATGAAAATCAAAATGGATACCGGGATAACGTGCTACAATAGCCGAAATAAATTCCCTTACTTCATCTGGAGTAAGAATGCCCAGTGTATCGGGCAGCATGATTCGTTTAACCGGCTGCGTGGTGAGGAAGTCGAGGTACTGGTACACATAATCCGGCGAATGCCGCATGCCATTGCTCCAATCTTCTAAATATATATTGGCATCGATACCTTTTTTCTTTGCCAGCGCCAGTACTTCTTTTACATCCGCAAAATGTTCTGTTGGTTTTTTCTTGAGCTGGTGCGTGAGGTGATTGAGAGAACCTTTCGTAAGAAGGTTCATCACTTTGGCTCCGGCCTGTTGCATCCATTGAATGCTGACATCACCATCAACAAACGTAAGCACTTCCACTTTATGCAGGAGTCCGTTTGCCTTGGCCCATTTGGTGATTTTCTTTACAGCTTCAAATTCGCCTTCAGACACGCGGGCGGAGGCAATTTCAATGCGATCCACTTTTACTTCGGTCAACAATAATTGCGCGATGGTTAACTTCTCCGATGCCGAAAAAGAAACCCCGCTTGTCTGCTCACCATCCCGAAGGGTGGTATCCATGATCTCAAGGGAACGCTTTGCGGGTGACATGTTGGTTGGGCTTGCTATTAATAGGGACTGTTCGCTGCAAAGGCTTTGATCTCTTCTTTCATTGCCTGCAGGTAATCGATATCATCGAATCCGTTCATCAGGTTGTGTTTTTTATAACCATTGATGTCGAAGGATTCTTTTTCACCTGTTGCCAGGATGGTGATGCTTTGTTCCGGCAGGTTGACTTCGATTTCTGTTTTTGGATCTGCTTCAATTGCTTTGAAGATCTTATCGAGGAAGGCAGCTGAAATCTGCACGGGCAGAATACCTATGTT
>CAZJNY010000081.1:0-14229 GCA_964547405.1 uncultured Flavihumibacter sp.
ATACCAATGGATGGTGAAATCATCGAAGGAATTGCTACCATTGATGAAAGTGCCATAACGGGTGAAAGTGCTCCTGTAATCCGGGAAGCAGGTGGTGATAAATCTTCTGTAACGGGAGGAACAAAAGTATTATCTGACCGGATTATTGTTCGGGTAACCACAGCGCCAGGCGAAACCTTCCTGGATAAAATGATTGCACTGGTAGAAGGTGCCAACCGGCAGAAAACACCAAATGAAATCGCCTTAACAATTTTGCTTGCATCGTTCACGATCGTATTCATAATTGTATGCGTTACCCTAAAACCATTTGCTGATTATGCCAATACGCCGATAACCATCGCAGCCTTTATCTCTCTCTTTGTTTGCCTGATTCCTACTACTATTGGCGGATTGTTATCTGCTATTGGAATTGCAGGTATGGACAGGGCATTAAGGGCTAATGTAATAGCGAAAAGCGGCAAGGCAGTTGAAACCGCTGGCGATGTGGATACCTTGCTATTGGATAAAACAGGTACGATTACCATCGGTAACCGGAAAGCCACGAATTTTTATGCAGTTGACAGCAAGGAGGAGAAAAAGTTTATTGAACTGGCTGCTTTAAGTTCTCTTGCGGATGAAACCCCGGAAGGAAAATCAATTATAGAACTGGCAGGACAGAAGGGAATTAATCAGCATCGTAGCGCCGGAATGGAATTTATTGGCTTCACGGCAGAAACCAGAAGCAGTGGTGTAAATCTCCCGGATGGAAGACGGATACGAAAAGGCGCGCAGGACAGTATACGTAATTACATCCAAAAAAATGGAGGTCAGTTTCCGGATGCTGTAACCGAACGGGTAAATAGTATTGCTAAAAATGGAGGCACTCCATTGGTGGTGGCGGAAGATAATTTTGTTAGGGGAGTAATTGAACTGCAGGATATAATCAAACCCGGAATGCAGGATCGTTTTGAACGGCTTCGCAGGATGGGAGTAAAAACAGTAATGGTAACGGGTGATAACCCACTCACTGCGCGCTTCATTGCTGAAAAAGCGGGGGTAGATGATTTCATTGCAGAAGCCAAACCCGAGGATAAAATGAACTACATCAAAGCAGAACAGGCAAAAGGGAAACTGGTAGCCATGATGGGTGATGGAACCAATGATGCCCCAGCACTGGCACAGGCAGATGTTGGTGTTGCTATGAACAGTGGAACACAGGCAGCAAAAGAAGCGGGCAACATGGTTGACCTTGACAACGATCCAACCAAACTGATTGAAGTAGTAGAAATTGGAAAACAACTCTTAATTACCAGGGGTACATTGACCACCTTTTCCATTGCCAACGATGTGGCAAAATATTTTGCTATTGTACCGGCATTGTTTGTGGCTTCTATACCATCCTTACAGGGGTTGAACATCATGAACCTGAAAAGTCCGGAGACAGCTATTTTATCTGCCATTATTTTCAACGCGATAATTATACCCATACTGATTCCGCTGGCTTTGCGGGGAGTGGCCTATAAACCAATTGGTGCTTCTGCGCTCCTTCGCAGAAACCTGCTGATATACGGTATTGGCGGGGTACTTGTGCCCTTCCTTGGAATCAAGTTGATTGATGTGATCATTGGTCTATTTATCTAACAAAAAAAAAGCAGAAATGAAAAAATATCTATTACCCTCGGTAAAAATGACAGCGGTAATGCTGGTACTTTGTTGCGGTATATATTTCGGAATAGTAACTGTCATTGGTAAAATGGCGCCTGGAGGAGGTGATGGCGAAACCATTCAGGTAAACGGGAATGTTGTCGGGTATGAAAAACTGGGTCAGCAATTTACGGAGGACCGGTATTTCTGGGGGCGTCCTTCAGCGGTGAACTATAATGCAGGCGGTTCTGGTGGAAGCAATAAAGGTCCTTCCAATCCGGATTACCTGGCCAAGGTTCAGGAAAGAATTGACAGTTTCCTCGTTCATAATCCTGCCCTAACTAAAGAGCAAATACCTGCTGAACTGGTAACAGCATCTGGTAGTGGACTTGATCCACATATATCTCCTGCTGCCGCTTTGATACAGGTAGAAAGGGTAGCCCGGATAAGAAATCTGGAAAAAAACAAAGTAGAAGACCTCGTTAACAATCATATTGAAACGAATCCTCTTGGGCCAGACCTCGTTCATGTGCTCAGATTGAATATTGCGTTGGATGCTTTGAAATAAATCTGATACCAGACTTTGAAAGATCCTAAAAAAAACAAATGATGAAAAGGACAATTTTGATGGCAGCCATCATTACTAGCATAAATGTCTATGCGCAGGACAGCACAGAACAGATAAAAACCAGCAACCCGCTGACCATTAGCGGCTATGTAGAAGCCTATTATTCCTATGATTTTAACCAACCTGCCAATAACAGCAAACCAGGTTTTTTCTACAACTTCAACCGACACAATGAATTTAATCTTAACCTGGGCTTTGTAAAAGCTGCCTATGCTAAGGAGCGAACCAGGGCAAATCTGGCAATAGGAATTGGAACTTATATGAATGCCAACTATACGGCAGAACCAGGCGTGCTTAAAAATATTTTTGAGGCAAATGCCGGATATAAGCTAAGTGCGAGGCATAATCTGTGGTTAGATATCGGTATACTACCTTCCCATATAGGGTTTGAATCTGCCATAGGAAAAGACAACTGGACGCTTACCAGAAGTATGGTAGCTGAAAATACGCCCTATTTTGAAAGCGGTGCCAAACTTTCATATGCCAGTGCCGATGGGAAACTGCAGTTGGCAGCGCTGGCATTGAATGGTTGGCAGCGAATTACAAGAGTGGAAGGAAATTCACTGTTGAGCTGGGGAACTCAGGTTATATACAAACCATCCGATAAGGTGACGCTAAACTACAGTACATTTATAGGAACAGATAAACCGGATAGTGCCAGACTCTGGAGATATCATAACAATTTGTATGGAACTTTTCAATTGTCTGAAAAAATCGGCTTGATTACCAGTCTGGATATTGGCTTTGAGCAGCAAACTCCAAAGGATAAAAAGTTGAATACCTGGTATACACCTGTAGCCATTTTACGTATTGCTCCCAATTCTAATTGGGCGTTTGCCTTCAGGGGTGAATATTTCAGTGACGCAAATGGAGTAATAATTGGAACCGGAACACCTAATGGTTTTAAGACTACAGGAGCTTCGGTAAATGTTGATTATTCTCCTTTGACTAATGTGCTGCTGAGATTGGAACTACGTCATCTAACCAGCAAAGATGAAATATTTGAAAAAGAGGCGACGAATAGCAGGAACA
Source organism: uncultured Flavihumibacter sp. (assembly GCA_964547405.1). Taxonomy (GTDB): domain Bacteria; phylum Bacteroidota; class Bacteroidia; order Chitinophagales; family Chitinophagaceae; genus Flavihumibacter. The sequence continues at coordinate 3,284 of CAZJNY010000081.1, forward strand.
ATACTGCCATTACTTTTTCAACTGCCATAGGATTCTAAAATAAATATACCTGTTTAGTATTGTATGACTGAAAAGCAACATAGCCCGGAAGAATGGTTACAAAAAATAGGTGGTTCCCGAAATGAGAAGGGTAAACTTAAGGTTTATATAGGCATGAGTGCGGGGGTGGGAAAAACCTATCGCATGTTGCAGGAGGCACATCAATTACTGAAGGATGGTGTGGATGTGCGGATTGGTTATATCGAAACGCATAACAGAAAAGAAACTCACGCTCTGGTTGAAGGCTTACCTCTGATACCAAGGCGTGAGGTTTTCTATAAAGGAAAGCGGTTGGAAGAACTGGACGTGCAGGCAATCCTCTTAGTTCATCCGGAAGTGGTATTGATAGATGAACTGGCCCATTCCAATATTCCAGGAAGTAAAAATGAAAAACGGTGGCAGGATGTGCTGGATGTATTAAATGCTGGAATCAATGTAATTTCAGCAATAAACATTCAGCATATTGAAAGTATAAATGAAGATGTAAAAGGTATTACTGGGATCGAAGTGCAGGAACGGGTTCCGGATAAAATACTGCAGGTGGCGGATGAAGTGGTGAATATTGATTTGCCGGCCGATGAATTGATACGTCGCCTAAGGGAAGGTAAAATATATGATCATAGTAAAGTTCAACAGGCATTAACCAATTTTTTCCAGCCGGATAAAATCCTTCAGTTAAGGGAACTGGCTCTAAAAGAGGTAGCCGGCCAGGTGGAAAGAAAAGTAGATTATTCCATTGAATACAAAAAAAATCCCTTCCGGCACGAACGTTTCCTGGCCTGTGTTTCCAGTAATCATGAAATAGCACAAAGGATCATCCGAAAAACAGCCAGGCTGGCCTCCTATTATAACAGTCAGTGGTTTGTGCTCTATGTACAAACAGCCAGGGAAGCGCCGGATAAAATCCCCCTGGATATACAAAGGCATTTAATCAATAACTTTAAAAATGCCACCGAACTGGGTGCAGAAATCATTCAGTACAAACAGGACGACATTTCGGCGGCCATTCTTAAAACAATTGAAGAGCGGCAAATTACCACGGTATGTATGGGTAAACCACATCTCAACCTGTGGCAGATAATTTTAAAAACGGGTTTTTTTAATCAGCTCTTAAAAACCCTGACAAAAAATGATGTTGATTTAATCATATTATCCTGATGATAGGAACAGTAAAAAATAAAATCCGGCTAGGAACCATTTTTCTTTTCTTGCTGGTAATGTCCTCTGGAGGTGTAGGTATCTTTTACCTCGTCAAGCTCAGGCAAGAAACCAACAATATACTAAGGGCAAATTATGAGTCGCTCCAATATGCGCACCGGATGCAGATTGCACTTGACAGTTTACAAATGGGCAACCCTGACTATGCAGACTCGATTGAATCAGATCTGCTTAAACAGGAATTCAATATCACTGAAGCAGGTGAGAAAGAAGCGACCGAATTATTACGAAATAGTTTTTTTAAACTACAAAATGGCGACAGTAGTGCAGCAGGATTCATTCGACAGCAACTGCAAACGATCCTTTTCCTTAATATGCAGGCTATTCAACAAAAATCAGAAAACTCCGAAGCTGCATCTGAAAAGGCGGTAACCATTATCATTACTTCAGTAGCTATTATTCTACTCATTGGCTTTACTTTTTCAGTAAACTTTCCATCTGTTCTAACTGATCCCATTACCAAATTAACAGAAGCAATCAATGAAATAAGTCAAAAAAATTACCACCACCGAATCTATATACAGTCAAAGGATGAATTTGGCCAATTAGCTAACTCCTTTAATGAGATGGCAGAACGACTGGAGTATTTTGAAAGCAGCAATGTTGCAAAATTGATATTTGAAAAATCAAGAGCAGAGGCAGTTATCAACAGTCTCAAAGATGCGAGTATAGGAATTGATAAAAATGATACGATATTATTTGCGAATGAGCAGGCATTACAATTGCTTGGGGTAGCTGCAAAAGAGGTAGTTGGAGTCAAATCTGCCATTCTTGCCAGTCGCAATGATTTATTTCGGTTTCTATTGGAAGAGAAGACCAATAACCCGTTTAAAGTGATCATTGAGAACCGTGAAAATTACTTCTTGAAAGAAATTATTGAGATTGAGCATGAAAGCACAAGTGCAAAATTGATTGTACTAAAAAACATAACCTCGTTCAAAGAATTGGATGTAGCCAAAACAAATTTTATTGCAACCATTTCACATGAATTGAAAACTCCGTTGGCATCATCTGATTTCAGTATTAAATTATTAAACGATGAACGAATTGGGAAATTAACTCCTGAGCAGAAAGAATTGATTAACAATCTGAGTACAGATAACCAAAGAATGGTTCGAATATTAAGTGAATTACTGAATCTGGCACAGATTGAAACAGGGAGGATTCAATTGAAGAACCAGCCGGTTACAATTTCAAAAGTAGTAGAAGAATCAGTAACGGCCGTGGCTGCGGCTGCAAAAGAGAAAACTGTACAAATAGAAACGAGCATTCCCTCCGGACTTCCGGAAATGGAAGGTGATCCGGATAAAATAAGTTGGATACTTAACAACCTGCTCACAAATGCAATAAAGTTTAGTCCTCTTCAGGATACCATTTTATTACAGGTACTTCAAACTCCGAATGCTATAGAGTTTTCCGTAAAAGATCATGGACCCGGAATTGAGCCTTCCTTACAAACCAGGATTTTCGAACGATTTTACCAGGTACCCGGACAATCCAGTCAAAAAGGATCAGGAATCGGGCTGGCCATCTGCAAAGAAATGGTAGAAGCAATGGGTGGTACAATTTGGGTAAAAAGCAAGATGGGAGAAGGGAGTACATTTGGATTCACCTTACCATTCAAATCAAATTAATCGCTTATAGCCAGACCAGGTTTTCAAAATGACATATTGCAATTTCATTTTGAAAGGAATCTATACCTGACGGACTCTTATACATCCGTTATCTCAAGAAATATAGTATTGATAATCAATTATTTAATCAATTTCTTAATATAGTGCTGAATCCGGTATCCGGTTTGGATAAGTGTATTCAAACTATGAATATTTGAAACCGAATTTTCGAATCCTGAATCGTAAAGTACGTCCGATTCATGTTCTTTATGTTATCTATTTAACATTGGCAGTGCTTGCCCTTTCACTAAAAACTATGCTAAACTAGTTTCTGTAATGAAAAGACAAGCAACCAAATATAAACCCCCGACTATAAAAGACTTTTTGCTGGTCGTACTGGTCTTTGGTCTGTTGGTAGCCTTTTCCTGGATTGCCTATTTCAAGCTGGGATGGTTTCATTAGGTTCAATACTATAAACTAAACTTATATCAGATGAATATTCCAATAAATGAACCATCAGAAGAAAAAGAAAAGGATGGATATCCTACAAAAAGTATTCTGATTGTACTGCTGGTTTTCCTGATAGTCCTTTATGTTGTTTTATAGCAATTACCAATCTAAAAGAAATTTGTTGATTGCCGCACCAGCCATTGTACCCTGTGCCACTGCCGTTGAAACGGAACGCATGGGTGTTGTGCAATCACCGGCCGCAAAAACATTTGTGAGGGATGTTTGCTGAAAAGGATTAACGGTAATATAGCCATGATCATTCAATGAAAGTCCCAGTTGCTGAACCAATGGACTTTGACTAAACGGAACCCTTGCAAATAGCGCTTTTAAAGGAATAAGAGAGCCATCTTCCAATTGAACCTGATAGAGAAGGCCATTGTTATGAAAAATTTCCTTTACTGGTGAAGACTTTACCGGAATACAGGCTTTCTCCAATTGCGCCAGCTGCTGTTTTGTAAGCATTGGATCGCCGTTGGTAAGCAGTTGAATTTTTTTGGACCATTGCCTGATCAACTGAGTAAATTCCATGGCCATTTCTCCATTGGAAAGAACTGCCAGGACTTCATCTCTTACTTCATAACCATGGCAATAGGGGCAATGCAATACAGAGATACCCCAGCATTCAGAAAAACCCGGAATCGGCAACATTTCATCCACTACTCCGGTTGCCAGCAGCAGCTTTTTTGAATGAAATTGCAAACCATCTAAGGTATTCACCAAAACTCCGTCTTCAACCAAGTCCAAACTACTTACTGTTTCATTCAACCATTCAACCGATGCATAAGCGAGTACCTGTTCTTTGGCAACAGCAGATAAAAATGCCGGTGTAGCTCCATCACGGGTAAGAAAATTATGAGAATGAGGGGTCTGCCGATTACAGGGACGACCATTATCGATTACCAACACTTCTCTTAATGAACGACCCAGTGTCATAGCTGCCGACATGCCGGCGTTGGATCCTCCGATTATAATGACTTCATACGAATTTTTCATATCTGTTATCCGGGTTGCTTATAAAACCGGATCACAAATATATTGTTTTTGCATCATTGTTGCATTTATATCGGAAACCGGTCTTTGAATCGCTGTCCGTTTTTCATTGCGGCTATTTCTTTATCTGTACATAAACAGGATTGTAATTGTGCTTCAACTGCCTGCTGGTCCAACTCCTGCCCTATTATTACCAGTTCATTGAACCGGTCCCCAAATGCTTTGTCCCAGCGACGCTCAATGGCAGCCTGATTGTCAACAAAAGCAGCATACCGGATTCGTTCCCCATAGGGCATGGAACACCACCAGGCCCCGGCTTTATCCACCCGTAAACTTCCACCAGCCTGGTTCCAGTTGAGCGCTTCATCTGGGCGACTTGCAATCCAGAATACTCCTTTACTCCGAATTATATTGATTGGCCATTGATCGTTGAGGAAGGTCCAGAAACGTTCGGGATGAAAAGGAGCATTTGCTGTGAATACAAAAGAACTGATTCCATACTCTTCCGTTTCGGGAGTATGACCCTTTTCTCTTTCTTCTTTCCAGCTTTCCATTTCACTTGCTTTTTCGAAATCAAACAAACCGGTATTTAAGATTTCTTTCAGTGAGATTTGCCCAAAACTGGATTCAATAATACGGGAACCCGGATTTAATTTTTTCAACACAGTGCGCAGAACACCTACCTGTTCTGCTGATACAAGATCTGTCTTATTAAGTATAATAACATTGGCAAATTCAACCTGGTCGGTAAGCAGATCTACGATGGTACGTTGATCTTCTGCCAACTCTGTCAGCTTTCGGTCCTGCAAGCTTTCCATCGTAGAATAATCCCTTATAAAATTAAAGGCATCTACTACTGTTACCAGTGTATCCAGCCGGGCAATGCGACCCAGATCAATTCCACTTTGTTCATCCTGGTAACTGAAGGTTTGAGCAACCGGTAAAGGTTCACTTATACCCGTGCTTTCAATTAAGAGGTAGTCAAAACGCTTTTCCATGGCCAGCTTCTCCACTTCAATCAGTAAGTCTTCCCTCAACGTGCAACAAATACAACCATTACTCATTTCGACCAGCTTTTCTTCTGTTTTATGAAGTGTCTCTTCATTTTTTACCCATTGCGCATCAATATTGACTTCGCTCATGTCATTTACAATAACGGCAACTTTAAGTCCTTCTTTATTTTTGAGAACATGGTTCAATAACGTAGTTTTTCCTGCACCCAGGAACCCACTTAACACGGTTACCGGTAATTTTTTATTCATTATTAAAATTGTTTTAACAGACTTATTTTTGATATGAAACTGCCCGAATAGGACGGACTATCCCGAAAACTATTTTCATTGAATACGATGTAAACAAAACTGAGCGGTGCAAATTCCCAGCTCCCCCTCAAATTCCATCTTCCCTGGCTGTCAAAGCTGTTGTATTGGTAGAATCCGGAAAATTGCAAGCGGGGATTATAAGCCAAACGAATTCCTGCCGTATACAGATCAGTGGTAAACGATTCATTCAAGACCCCAAAATCTGAAAAATCGGCATGCTCGTAAGTAAAGGTTAATGCGGCCCTGGGTGAAGGTGCCAGTCGTAATCCCAGGGTAAGTGCATCCAGTTTTCCGTCATAGTAGGTACCCCATTCAAATTTGGATGTCAGTGAGAATTTGCGGGATGCATCTGTTTCATACCGAATCATCTGGCGGAACGTGCTATACCTGCCTGCTGCTACAGTTTTATCCAGTATCTGAACGGGACTGCTGAAGTTTTGTTCTGTTGGATACAGCGCATATTCAATGTTTCCATTTCCACTGGTTATGATATAAACGGGGAAAATATATAAACCAAGTTCCTGGGTTCTTAAATCACCTGCATTCTGATACCAATTGGCAAACACACCCGGATCCCATCTACGAATCCACTTTTTCCACCAACCTGATGAAGGTCTCCAAATAAAATATCCTCCCGGATTGTGATGGATGGTATTGTTTGCAAACACAAATCCCATACCCGGAAGGTATTCTTGATCTACATACTTGGTCAACCATCCCCAATAACTTTTTTGTGGAGAATATCCTGCAAAAAAATAGCCGGAAAATCCAATGCTATCATTTCTGTTGTTCCGGGATGCAGACACCATATATTCCATCTGCCAGCTGTCAGTAGGCCTGCTGAAACCGTCAATCGAAAGGGTGGTATTGTGCCGGGTAGACCAATCTTTTATTGGATTAGCTTCATCCAATCGATGCGTTAACATGACACCCAAATTATTTTGTTTCCCATAATTTTTCAGGTACCGTACAACTGCAAAATTTCCCGCTGCCTGTTGTTCTGTTTCCCGCTGCCTTACATATAAACCGGCAATGGTTCGATCCTTCGTTCTATCGGTAAACCGGATTCCTGCATCGATAGGAACCGGATCTGCATTAAATTGTGTATTTGACAAGCCAATACTTCGGCTGAAAAATGGTTTGATACCATCGTAATTCGCACCTGTATAAACACCACTATTTTCAAGAAAGAATTGTCTTCGCTCGGCAAACAGAATATTAAACCGGGTCAGGTTATTAACAGCCCTATCCACGTCTGCTTGTGCAAAATCGGTATTGAATGTCAGGTCCAGCACAGCATGAGGGTTCATGGCCCACTTTATTTCACCTCCTGGTTTAATAACTGTTTTTTCCTTTTTAGTTCCGTTTTTGTCTACAACTTTATCGTATTGTACAAGCGAATAAGGTTGTACTCTCAAATTGAGGGAAGGCTTTGGCAATACCAATCCTTTCAATTGTGCTGCATAGGTCATGCGATAGGGAGAAAATGCCTGTGGCACTGCCGGATAAACCGTTTGTTCATAATCACGTCGGGACAATCGGGCAAAATTTATTCCCCAGGAAACGGAATCTGGCAGAGCTTTATCATACCGAAGAGAAACAAATGGTATGGCAAATTCTGCATAGTACCCGCTATCCGTTAAATGCGTACGAACCTTCCACCAGGCATCCCAGTCATTGTCAATAAAAGAATCATCAAATACCTGCAAATCACGTTGATTACCATAAGGGGTAGTTTGAAAGGAAACACAAAATCGTTTGAGATTCTGAGGATCCAATTGGATGTAGAAAACATCATTTTCACCGTAAATAAAATCTCTTCTCAGATCCTGCACCCGAATTCCCCTGCGACCGAGAGTGTCTCTGCAATAAACCCCAAAATAAAGATGTTTATCATCAAACAGTACCCTTACTTCTGTAGAATGCATAACTGTACCACCCTGCCTTGGTTCCATTCGAAAGAATTGTTGAACAGGTATTGTTTTTCCCCAGCTATCCTCGCTAAGCTTTCCATCCAATATAATAGGTCCCGATGCAGCAACAGCATGAACTATAATAGCAGTATCAGGTGGCGGGAAATTGCCTTGCAACAGATTATGCTGCCCGAACAGAATAATTGGAATCAGCGTCGCCATGATAATTGCTATAAATTTTCCCATGGCTATACCATTGAATGCAATCTTTTCCAACTGATTCCAAATAATCCCAGGATGAAAACCAGGAAGGGAAGGAAGACCAGCACCCAATCAGTTTGTTGATTTTCCTCAAATTTCTGAACCGATAACGCTTTCCAATCCACTTCATCAACCTGCTGATTTCCGAAAATCAGGGGATATACCTGTTTTCTGACAGACTCATGAAAATTTGCAGTTTCCCTCAGAAATAACAAATGATTTTCCAATCCGGCTTTAGCCAATGAATTAAACTGATGTTGTGTATGAAGGGTTGGAATAAAGAAAGAAATGGATCGGGCTGCAGTTTCCCGTTTAGCTAATTTGTTCATGAAGGATGCGCTTTGCTCTTTAGACTCCTCATCACCTAAATGTTGCATTGCATAATACCAAAGCCAGCTGAAGTTTTCCTGCGGATATCCGTATTTTTCATATTCAGGATAAACCTTGTAAAAAGCCTTCAATGTTGGCGTCTTTTCCATATCCCATTTTTCGTGATAGGCTTCCCGTTGTTCTACCATCGTGGATAATGCTTCAGGTACCGGATAGCGGGAGGTCAGGTAGTTGTTAACCGCTGCAGGTAAAATGATGGCTAACAAAATCCAGCAGCTCAATAAAAGCATTGCATTCGTACTGGAATTTTTATTCAATGAAATAATGAATGCACAAAGGCCAAACCAAAACAACAAATAAGCCATCCCTGTTCCTACAAACAGCAAAAACCTGTAATTAATGGATAAGGGTAATACAACAAAAGCAAGGCCGATCAAAACAAAAAATAAGGAGAACACAAAGCCCATACGGATTACGATGCTTTTCCAGAGTAAAGCAGCAGGTTTTCGGGCTTGAACCCGGGTCATATTCCAGGTACCGGTTTCCTTGTCTGCCGACAAAACAGAATAACAGGATGCAATGATCAATAATGGGAATAAGTAGAGTAAAACAAAACTCAGATCAAGATTCCCCGCATGCAATACAGTCGGATTGTACAGGTCAGTATCATAACGCTGGTTCTCCAGGTTCCGGATTGTAACACTTTGGATAGAAGGATTTACATCCCGCTGCCCAATGCTCAGGCCATTTATGGGATCCAACTCATTGACAAGACTGAACTTCAAATAATAAAACAGCAATCCAAGTTCTGCGGAAAAAAACTCCTTATTCCGATTAATGTGCTCGGTTTGAGCAACCATTGTTTGCTTAAATGCTTCCTGTTGTTTAACCAGGTGCTGTTTTCCAATCAGCAAGCTGATGATACCAGCAATTAAAACGGTGGATATACCTACCTGGGCGACGGAGGTCCGAACAAAGTTTTTTATACAAAGCTTCCACATCGTTTAGAGGGCATTTAATTTTTGTGAACGGAAAATCAGCAACCAAAGGGAAAAAAGGAACCAGGCTAGCAGCATCAGCACCGAATAGCCAGCTTCAGAAAGTCCCTGTTTCCAGCTGGTGGGTGGATAGGTGAATTCAGGAAATACTTTCCAGAAATCGCGACTGATAGCCGGTCCCTTTTCACCAGGTGCTGGCTTTTTATTTGAGACATACTGAATCTGCCAGTCATTCATCTGTTGAGCCAGCCTATAGCGATAGCTCTCTGCTTCTGCCTGAAACCTTGTATAGGAAGAAAAATCAGTCCCGGTAAATGACATGGAGCACAGCCGGATTGGCACAAATGGATTCACCCAACCAGTTAAACTGCTTAGGTTATTTTGTTTTTTATAAATACCAATCAGAACAGCCATCTGCTTGTTGTACAATTCAGTGCTGATACGCTCCCCTTCTTTCATCTGAAAACCACTATAATTAAAAGGCAACTCATCTATTGAGCTAACATTGTGCGCACGTAATACGGAATCTTTCAGGGCTTTATAATAAGGGTCGTTGGGATCGTGGCTATCTCCTTTTTTAATAAGCTCCTGTTCAACCATTGAATCAAAATGAATTTTGGAAGGTGCCGGAAATACCCAGGATGCACCCGATTGTATGGCACGGGGCAAAATGATTCCCATCAATAACCAAACACCAATCAATGAAACCAGCGAAAGCTTCGCCGATTTTGAAATAGCAGAAACCCAGCATGTAATGGCAGCTATGATCCAAAAATATATGCTGTATAGAAGTAGTAGCCCAATAACCCGAACCCACCAATCGGAATTCATTTCCAATTCCGGAACAAAAAGAGATGTACCAACCAGCAATACCAAACTAACTGACAAGAATAATATTCCAATAAACCAGAGTCCCAAACTTTTCCCTAGCAGTAATTCTTTCCAGCTAGTACCCTGACTAAACAGCATTTTCAAGGTGCCGTTTTCCCGATCTGTAGCAACTGTCCCAAAGCCGATAAAAAACAGCAACAAAGGAACCAGTAATTGTAATACCATCGATTGCGTAATTTCACCAAACCGAAGTAAACCGGTACTTAGGCCAGCTTCTGAAAAATTGACGGTATTCTGTTTATGCGCTTCCAAAAAAATGGCGTTGCCCGCATAATTATCTATCCCTCTGTCAAACAAACTCAGTGGATCAATCGAACGAAAGGCGATGTAACCGTAATGCGCCATTCGATGAGGATGTTTATCCGGCATTTCTTCCCAATGATTCCGAACCAGTTCGCGGTAATGGTTTTGGGTTGTAATCTGCTGCCGATACAGGGTATAGGAGCTTATGTTTGCATACAACAACAATATAAAAATAAGTCCCATCAAGAGCTGAACCGAACGATTGCTAATAGCGGATAAAAAACTATGCCTTGCCAGCATCCAGCAAACTGATCTTCTCAACATTCAATAACTTTTAAAATGAGTAAGAAATAGTTAACATCAGATTTCTGGGTGCACCAGGAAACAGGCGCAGATAGTTTTGTGCACCAATCCAGTACGTTTCATCCAGGATATTATTAACTTGTAAGGACAATTGCATATTACTGCCCATTGGGTTATAGTAAACTGCCATATCCAGTAATGTGTAAGCAGGAATTTTAAAGGACCGGTTGAACCAGGGAATGCGATCCCCATTGTATTGCAGTCCAACTCCCACTCCCAAATCCTTCAGCAAAGTTCCCCTGGCAAAATTGTAAC
>CAZJNY010000082.1:0-5564 GCA_964547405.1 uncultured Flavihumibacter sp.
AAAGTGCTAAGGAAATTATTTTCATTGAGACGTACAATACTTACGTCAAATTTCTCTCGTTTTACGGCCAATTGTATGTTTTTGCTAACAATTTCACGCCGGCTGTCCAGTGCGCAGATAAAATTATCAGACCGGGATTCCACTTCAAAGGAGATGATATTATCATCGGGTACAATCAGGGGTCTGACATTCAGGTTATGGGGAGCAACGGGGGTAATTACAAAACTTCCGGAATCGGGAAATACGATCGGTCCGCCGCAGCTCAGGGAATACCCTGTGGAACCGGTTGGAGTACTCACGATCAGCCCGTCTGACCAGTAGGTATTCAGGAATTCTCCGTTCAGGTAGGTATGGATTTTGATCATGGGAGAAATATCCGTTTTGTGAATGGCGAATTCATTCAGCGCGTAGGGGGTATCTCCGAATAATAATTTGTCTGCATCCAGGTGAATAAGGGAACGCCGATCGATCATGAATTGCCGGTTTACCATTGAGGCAACAGCCGTTTTAAGTTCTTCCTTACCGATGCTTGCCAAAAAACCAAGGCGTCCGAAATTGATTCCAAGGATGGGAATTTTCTTATCGCGAACCAATGTTACCGTGTCCAGTAAAGTGCCATCACCACCCAGACTAATAACAAATTCGATGGTTTCATCCAGGTCATCTGAGCTGCTAAAAGTGTTGAGCTTGTCCAGGTGAAATCGGACTACAGGGGCAATTTGCTCAAAAAAAGACTGGTAGATCACCGGCTCTATCTGCAGGCTATTAAGTTCATCGAACAGGTTCTGTATTTCCGAATAATCGTCCTGGTCGATTACCCGGCTGTAAATCGCCACTTTCATGTATCTGTTTTAACCACCGGAAAGATAGGGCATTAAAAATCATTCCGGACGTGAAAAAAGAAGCCGTTCTGGCCCAGTTGATTGAAGCTGTATTCAAAGCGAAAAACTACATCATACAGGGAAACAATGTCCAGTCCTAAACCGGCTGTAGTAAGCAGTTTGTTGTTAAGTGAATTCTCGCGAAAATATTTGGAATACGAGTAACCAAGATCTGCATAGGTTTTAGCGTAGATGCGGAAGGGAATACGATCGTGACTTTGACTGCGGATCGGGAGTGGTACGGAGAAATTCAGAATTTCGCGGCGAAGGGTGTTTCGGGTCATACCTCCGAGCACTCCATCAATGACATATTTTTCCAATCCTCTCAGGTAAAAATCACTGTAACCCATGAGTCGATGCTGCGTAAAGGGCTGTTTGAAGGGCAGGCGGATGGTACTGGTCAACTGAGTGGAGAAAGATCCTTTGGTTCCGATTTCCCAGGCTTTTGTTGCCTTTAGATTAAGTTGCCACATCCCTACATCGGAGCTAAATCCCCGCCGGATTAATTGGGTTTCAGCCATAAATCCCCGTAATGGATAGGGTGCATAATCCACATCCAGAAAATTCATGGTATAACTTATTTCCGGATAAACAACCTGGGTTTTACCTGATTTGCTGATATAATTATTATTGACTTCCCAAACGGCGCTATCGATTTTACTCATGCCAAAACCCGCCCGGACAACGTGACGGGTTTTGAGTCCCGGGCGGTAATTCCATTGAACAGAACCGGTCATGGTTTCTTCCAGAAAGCGCCCTGCTTTGGGCAGGGAATCCGCTCTGAGAAAAAACTGTTTATTATTTACAGTGAGCGGGTTTACTTCCTTCATGGCTGAATAATTGAAGTTGACGCCATATCCGCTTTTTAACGATCCATCCATGAAGGGCTGGTTATACGAAACCTGTATCTGGCGGGAGTAGCCTGTAATAAGCCATACTTTCAGTACATCATTCCTTCCTGTTGTATTGTAATAATTGAGTTTTGCTCCGTAGTTGATCCGGTCCAGGCTATATCCCTTATCGGCCCAGGTCTGCAGGTTCCGGTCAATGGGTTTCAGGTAAGGTATGGGGAAAACATACCAGCGTTCCTTTACATCGATTTCCACATCAACCAGGTATCCGCGAAAACTCCGCAGTGAAATCACAACATCATTAAACAGACGGGTATTGACCAGTTGCTGTTTGCCTAACCGGAATTGGGCAACCAGCTGATTAAGTGCAACGGAGTCACCTTCCTTAAAAGGGAGTTCCCGTTTGATGATATAATCCTTGGTTTTTTTATTGCCGTTGATGTAGATTTTATCAATGAGAAAGAGTCTTCTCTGGGGAGTCGCTTCAACGGGATTTGCCCCTGGCGGGCTCAGTCCGGGAGCAGTTTTTGTTTCTTCTGTAATTGGCAGCCCGGATTGTGCAAACAGGCTGCTGCTGAAGCAGCAGAAGAGTAATAACAGACAGCTTCTATATTTCCACACAATATTCATTCCTTTCATACACAGAGCCTATGAAAATACAGGATTCAGCCAATACTGTAAATCAAAACCGGATTTTTTTAAAGATTGAGGTAATTCATGAGGTGGTCATAATTATTCCGGAGTTCATTTTCATACATTTCTTCTCCGAAATAATAACGCACCTGGTATTCATAGCGCTGAAAAGTGGCAACAATATCTGATAATTCGAACTTATTTAATTTAAGTGTAACATATAAAACGCCCAGGTTGTTATCAAAATAGGTGTTCAGCTGAGTAATTTGGGCATCATTGGTTTCAACCAGTTTGTAAATTTCCGAGAACGCGAAATTTCTTTTTTCCATTTCCAGCACGATGATTCCACCGGGTTCATCGGCCCCGATCATATGGCCGGTAAACTTGAGCAGGTCTGCTGCTGCGATGGAACCCACCCATTCAAAATTTGTTTCAGTAACGGGTACTACAGCCAATCCATATTCATTTGCCAGTTGAAGGGCCTCGGTAAAATGGCCGTTGGGATTCACCCGAATCCTGGAAATGGATCCACTGATGGTTTCCAGCAGCTGGCTGTCATCTTCGCTGTTCAGGAGGTCTGATTCTGCAATAAGTCCCAGGAAAATATCTTCTTCAACGAGTGGCAAATGAATCACATTACAATCGTCCATCAACTGCATGGCCCTGTAAATAGGGTCTTTAGCAGACAATACAGGCAGTGAAACCGAGATGAGGTCTTTATTGATCACTTGTTTCGTTTATGTATAGACGACAATTCTCAGGCAACCGCTGCCGGCTCACTGAGTTTCGTCAAAAATTTATGAAGAATTTTATTGAATTCTTCTGGCTGCTCCATCATGGGAGCATGCCCGCATTTATCAATAAAGTGCAGTTCGCTATTGGGTATCAATCTATTGAATTCCCTTCCAACAAAGGGCGGCGTAATTGTGTCATTATTTCCCCATACCAGCAAAGTAGGTTGCCGGATCTGGCTTAATTCTTCTCCCAGGTTGTTTCGGATAGCGCTTTTGGCAAGGGCAATAATTTTTATCACTTTCAACCGGCTGGTGGTAATATCATATACCTCATCAACCAGTTCTTTGGTGGCCATTTTGGGGTCGTAAAAGGTCAGTTCCGTTTTTTTTCTGATATAATCGTAGTCGCCCCGTTTGGGATAGGTATCACCCATTCCATTTTCAAAAAGACCCGAACTACCGGTAAGGGTCAGGCTACGAATTCTTTCCGGGTGTTTGAGAACATGAACAAGACCGACATGCCCTCCCAGGGAATTTCCCAGCAAATGAACATTCCGGTAGTCTTTGGCTTCAATAAACTTGTAAACAAATTTCTGCAGGCCGCCTACGGAAGTATGCAATATGTCCAGTTCAAACAATGGCAGCATGGGAACCACTACTTTATAGTGGTTTCGAAAGTATTCGATCAGGTCTCTGAAATTGCTCAGGGCGCCAAAAAGACCATGGAGCAGGACTAATGGTTCGCCCTCCCCTTCCTCGATGTACTTGAATTTATCCAGCTGTTTGATCTCGTATTGCATCTGTTCGTAAAAATAATACTTCCAATGAATTGCTAAAATAGGCCATTTACCGCAATTATTACAAGAGGCACTCAAGGCCTTCAACCCGTTAAACCGTCTGTGAAGCTGGAACTTTTTCTTCTGAAAAGCGTTCCAGAAAGTTCCCTATCTCTGTCATGATATCTTTAAAAACAGGTATAATTGAAGCTATCCAGTCAATAGCAGTAAGACCCCATGGTGCAATTATAGGATAAGTAACAGAAGATTCGATTGCTTCTTCACTTATCACTGATAATTTATCCAGATAAAAAAGCAACACGGACCAGATCAGGAGGTAGATCACTGTATAGAATAGGATTCCGGCTCCTTTGTTAACCCATCCGAGAAATGCCCATTCGGTGGTTGCTTCAAGTAATTTCCCAATCATATTTACGCCGATTACCACCACAAAAAATACGAGCAGAAAAGCCAGTAAAGGTATCCAGCGGGCGGAAACCTGCACCGTGTCTTCCAGCCAGAGGGCTGTACTGGCAGAAAGTTTCAATGCTGCCAGTACTCCCAGCAGGAGGGCTACAAAGGAAAAAATTGCCATCACCAGCCCATTCCGGATTCCTTTGAAGACGGCTACTGCGAGCACCAGTAAGGTAATTATATCGATCAAGTAAACGGCTTTGTTACCCGTCGGGTACCCGACGGGTAGTGGAAATTTAACTCAGGAGTGCTTTTACCTGGGCCGAAATGACTTTACCGTCTGCCTGACCGGCCAGTTTTTTTGTTGCGATGCCCATCACCTTACCCAGATCAGCAACCGAACTTGCGCCGGATTCGGCAATAATGGCTTTCAGGGCTTCCTGAAGTTCTTCCTCCGACAATTGTTTGGGCAGAAATTTTTCGATAACTGCAATCTCTTCCTGCTCTTTAGCTGCCAGGTCTTCCCGATTTTGTTGCCGGAAGATATCAAGAGAATCACGCCGTTGTTTAACCATTTTCTGGAGCATTTTACCAGCAATTTCTTCAGTTAGCTGACCATTTGCACCGGGTTCGGTTTTGGCTTTGATGATTTCCGCTTTAATGGCTCTAAGTCCTCTCAGAACGGGTTCATTTTTTGCTTTCATGGCTTCTTTCATTTCAGCCATTATTTTTTCTTCTAACGTCATTTATAACTAGTTTAAGGAGTCAACTCTAAATCTTAATTCTTAAATCTTAAATCTTAATTCTTAATTCTTAATTCTCACTTCAACTGATTTTCCTTCATCTGCTGATCCTGAAATTTTTTATAGAAGTCGCGGGCAAAATTTCTCAGATCATTCACCTGCTCTTCGTTTCGGGTAGCCCGCTGGTAGGTATCTGCCATTGTTAACAGGGTCTGGTAAAAAAAGTCGGCCATTTCATCAACCATCATATCCTTTGTCCAGAGATCGATTCGCAGGGCGGTTTTTTCAGCGCCGTCCCAGAAGGCAAGCATCATTGCCTTGGCTTTCTGTGCTTCTTCTGCCGTACTGGCTGAGGCGTTCCAGCTGATCTGGGAAGGAACTTTATCGGGATCAAGCTGAACGTCAATAGTTATTGTAGATTGCTGCATACAAGCTTTTTGTGGCTGCAAAACTACTATTAATCAGGCAGAAAGCTGCCGGATAAAAAGGGCGTACTGATCCAGTGTGAGGGGCTGATTTTGAAGCTGGTGCT
>CAZJNY010000082.1:5574-14191 GCA_964547405.1 uncultured Flavihumibacter sp.
GTGCTGCAAATTTTCCTTTTCGATAAGTTTATTTCGCTGGTGTTCATCCTTGTAGAGCAGCATCATCTGATGTGCCCAGGCATCCAGATCTCCGTCTGGAGCGTACCAGGCTCCTTCTCCGCAGATCTCCCGGGTATTGGTATGACTGGTGGTGACCAGTGGGGTGCCCGCACTGATGGCCCATTCCAGCGGCCAGGTGGCTGCTTCCTCCCGGTATGGATATGCCATCAGGTAGGCTCCTGCCACCAGCGGACTTAACTCTGCCGGCTCGGGGTCGGGCAGAACAGTAATATCTGCTCTGTATTTATAGGTTTTAAGCAGTGTTTCCAGGTGTGGGGTTTGTTCTGTTGAAGGCCCGGCAAGTATCAGCGGCATACCGGTCATCAGCCACTTTTTCAATAGAGAGTACGACTTAAGCAGGTGCAGCATTTCTTCTCCTGCGTGCAGTGGTCCGGCATAGAGGAAAAAATCACGTCCTCCGGAATGCCGGATTTTTATGGTTTCCTGTTCCGACCAGGAGATGGTTGGACAAGCGGGCTGAAGCGCCGGATACTGAACCCGGATCCTGCTTTCAAGGTTCGGAAAGTATTTGATAACCTGCTGTTTATCAGCGTTAAATGGCAAACAAATCAGATCTGCAGCAGTCCAGTCTGGATGGGTTGAGGGGGTTTTGGATATTTTTTTACCCTTGGCATCCATTAATAAGTGGGCCGCTGTACTGACCAACAGGGTTTTACCAGCATGATCCACCACATTATCTTTATCAAAGCAGATATACAGGGACGGCTGTTGCCTGTCGAGCCATGTTTTCAGCGCCTTTTTCAGGCGGGTGCGTTCACTGGCCAGAAAAAGTTTTGGAAGGGTGAGCTGCACCAGTTCTGCCTGTCCGGTAACCTCTTCTTCCCAGGTGAGATCCGGGTAGCCGGTTAATAAAACAGATTGAAAGTCGGGCAGCCGGTTAAAAAGAGGCAGCAACAGTTCCTGGAATCCGGTTTCCGTTGCTCCTGAAGGAACGGAAAGCAGGGGGTCAATAAAACAAGCGATGGATTTCATGCTCATATTTCGGTAAACGCTGCAAATTGCTGCATTTTCCTGAATCTCAAGACTTACATTTGCAATACGACAATTTGACTGAATGGAATACAACACGATCAGAACCCACCTCGTGATGCGCGAGTACGGAAGACATATTCAACACATGATTGAATACCTGATGTCGCTGGAGGATACTGAAAAAAGACAGAAAAATGCGAAAGCAGTTATAGAGCTGATGGGTTTTCTTAATCCACATCTTAAAAATGTAGAAGATTTCCGTCATAAACTTTGGGATCATCTCTTTTTAATATCAGATTTCAAACTGGAAGTGGAATCCCCCTACCCGATTCCCACCAAGGAAACGCTGAAAGCCAAACCATCTCCGTTGCGCTATCCGAAAGGATATCCCCGGTATTCACATATCGGAAAGAATATTGAGATGGTTATTCAGAAAGCTCTTGCAGAGGAGAACCCGGAAAAAAAGCAGGGATTTGCCAATGCCATTGCTTATTATATGAAACTAGCTTACAGTAACTGGCATAAGGAAAATGTTCATGATGATGCGATTCAGGGTGAACTAAGTTCTATTACCGGAGGTCAGCTTGAATTCACCAATACACCTTTCGTAAAAACTTATCGCCCCAATGAAGGCCAACGCGATTTTCGCGGGGGTGGTGGCAAACGTCCGCAGAAATTCCAGCAACGGGGTGGCAACCAGGGGCGCAATGAGCAACGGGATCAGCGCGGAGGAGATAACCGCAATGTTGGCAACCGTGATGGTGGCAATCGCGACGGTGGCAACCGTGATGGCGGCAATCGTGGCCAGAAATTCAAAAAGCGGTTTAAATAACAGCTTACTAATTACCTATCAAATACCCCAGCTTCATGGATCGTTTTGAAGTAACCGGAGGAAAAAAACTTTCGGGTAGTATTATTCCTCAGGGCGCCAAGAACGAAGCACTGCAGATTCTCTGTGCGGTGCTGCTTACCCCGGAGGAAGTTCGGATTGAAAATATCCCTGACATTCTGGATGTTAACCTCCTGATTGAACTTCTTGGAGATATCGGTGTAAAAATCAATCGCCTCGACAGGCATACGGCGCTTTTCAAAGCTGATGAGATAAATATAGATTACCTCAACAGTGTTGAATTCCGCAAAAAAAGCGGACGGCTTCGGGGGTCGGTAATGCTGGCGGGACCATTATTAGCGAGATTCAAAAAGGCATTCATACCCAAACCGGGTGGCGATAAAATCGGTCGCAGAAGGCTGGATACACATATTATCGGGTTTGAAAAACTGGGAACCCGGTTTGAGTATCATCCGGAAGATGGTTTTTTTCATCTGGATGCCTCCAACCTGAAAGGCTGTTATATGTTGTTGGATGAGCCTTCCGTTACCGGTACCGCCAATATACTGATGGCGGCCGTTATGGCGGAAGGGGAAACAACCATTTACAATGCTGCCTGCGAACCGTATTTGCAGCAACTCTGCAAAATGCTGAACCGAATGGGGGCTAAAATTCGCGGCATTGGGAGCAATCTGCTGGTGATTGAAGGAGTGGATTATCTGGGAGGAACCGAACACCGCATGCTACCCGATATGATTGAAGTAGGCTCATTTATAGGCCTGGCTGCCATGACACAGAGCCGGATTGAAATCAGGGGTGCGGGCATCGAAAACCTGGGAATAATTCCGGAAAAATTCCGGCAGCTGGGTATACAAATGGACTTCCGGGGAGATGACATCATCATACCGGAACAGGAAGTATATGAAATTCAGACTTTTCTGGATGGTTCCGTAATGACAATCTCAGATCATCCATGGCCAGGATTTACGCCCGATCTGTTAAGTATTGTGCTGGTGGTGGCCACCCAGGCAAAAGGTTCTGTGCTGATTCATCAGAAGATGTTTGAAAGCCGCCTGTTTTTTGTTGACAAACTGATTGATATGGGTGCCCAGATCATACTCTGTGATCCGCACCGGGCGGCTGTTATAGGACATGGCCGGGAACAGCAACTGAGAGGCATAACAATGAGCAGTCCGGATATTCGTGCAGGTGTTTCCCTTCTCATTGCAGCATTAAGTGCGGAAGGTAAAAGTATCATTCAGAATATCGAACAGATAGACCGGGGTTACCAGAATATTGATACGCGGCTCAATGCGTTGGGTGCCGACATTAAACGGATCTGATGGAATACAGCAACAAAAAGATTATCATCATTACAGCGCCATCCGGAGCAGGAAAAACATCTATTACCCGGCATCTTCTGCAAAAATTTCCGCAACTGGCATTTTCCATTTCAGCTGCTACCAGGTCGCCCAGGGGCATAGAGCAGCATGGAAAAGATTATTATTTCATTTCTGAGGAGGAATTCAGAAACCATATCCGGCAGAATGACTTTATGGAATGGGAGATGGTATATGAGGGGAAATATTATGGAACCCTTAAATCGGAAATGGAAAGGATCTGGTCGCTTCACCAGGTGCCTATGCTAGATATCGACGTAAAAGGAGCCATTCATATTCAGCAGCAATATCCGCACAATACCATTTCCCTGTTTATAGAACCGCCCTCTGTGGAGGAGTTGAAAAAACGACTGGAGAGCAGGGGAACGGAAACGGAAGAAAGTCTTTCTGCCAGGGTAAACAAGGCTTCTTATGAAATTGGTTTCAAGCATCATTTTGACCATGTAATTGTCAATGATCAGCTGGCGAAAGCCTGTGAGGAAGCT
Source organism: uncultured Flavihumibacter sp. (assembly GCA_964547405.1). GTDB lineage: Bacteria > Bacteroidota > Bacteroidia > Chitinophagales > Chitinophagaceae > Flavihumibacter. Next base: position 9,342 of record CAZJNY010000082.1, read on the forward strand.
GAAATCCTGGTCGGAGCCTTCCTGGCACGCTAAACCATGGCAGCTACTGATGCGATGCCAAACTATGCTTATATTCGTAGTGTATGAATCTGAATACGATCGGCCTTATTGTTTTTTTTCTTTTACTGGCTGGCTTTTTTGTTGGTATTGAAGCTGCTTTTGGCAGTATCAACCGGCTATCTGTGGAGCTACGGAAAAAACAGGGAAGAACGGGTGGCACTTTGGTAAGTTATTTTTTTGAACGGTCCTCTCTTTTTATAGGAGTTGTGCTGATCTGGTTAACCATCTGCCTGGTTGCATATGGACTGATGATCGGACAGGCATTGGAACCAGTCTGGTTATACCTGGAAAAAATACTGCCGGAAGGCGCGGCTGATTTCACGCATCTTTTCGTGGAGATATCACTGGCCGGAATAATTTTCATTTTTTTTGGTGAATTTCTGCCCAGAGCAATCTGGCGCTCCCGAAATGAATGGCTGCTGAATTCAGGGGTAGCCTCCTTCGCAAATATTTTCTATTGGATTACCCATCCTGTGGCGGATTTGCTCGTGAGTTTATCCCAGGCTATCCTCAAGTACTTTTTCAATGTCCGGATTGACGAGAAAAAAGAGATTTTTTTCAGAGTTGATCTGGACAGCTATTATCAGCAAACCAGTCATGAATCGGATGGAGAAAACCAGGACATGAATGCCAATCTTATTGAAAATGCACTTTCTCTTCCTACCGTTCGTATACGACAATGCCTGATACCCCGGAAAGAAATTGAGGGAATTGAGATAAACAATCCGGTAGATAAAGCCCTTGAGCGTTTTATTGAAACCAAACTCAGCAAACTGGTTGTTTATGAAGGGAATATCGATCATATCGTGGGTTATATTCACCAACTGGATATGTTTGAAAAACCGGCTACCCTTTCAGAAGTATTATTACCAATTCCGGCGGTTCCGGAGAGCATGAATGCAACCGACCTGATAAATAAGTTCACGCGAGAACGAAAAAGTATGGCCTGGGTAGTTGATGAGTTTGGAGGCACTTCCGGTATTGTAACCATGGAAGACCTGCTGGAAGAGATTTTTGGTGAAATTCAGGACGAACATGATACTGAAGAGCTGGAAGAAAAAAAATTAAACGACCGTGAATATATATTCTCGGGACGACTGGAACTGGACTACCTGAGAGAAAAATACGACCTTGAATTTTCCCGCGAAGAGGCAGAAACGCTTTCCGGTTTTATTATCCAGCATCACGAAACCATTCCCAAAATAAAAGACCGGATCATCATTGATAACTTCGAATTCGAGATTCTTTCGGTAAGCCATACCCGAATAGAGATGGTAAAACTGAAAGTCCTGAAATAAGACTATCCATTAAAATTTCAGACTTATCAATTCCTTCTTCTTCGCTTTTGCTTCTTCTATCCGGTACACTGTTTTGGTAATAAAATGCCCCATGGCTGAACCAATGACTACATCCGACAGCCAGTGTTTATTATCATATATTCTGGACAGACCGGTCATGCCGGCAATACCATAGGCGAGATATGGCACCCATTTTTTATGTTTATACTGCAGCGAAATGGCGGTGGCAACCGTAAAAACAGTATGTGCATGTCCTGATGGAAATGAAGTCCACTCCCTTCCTCCCTGGAACATGCTATTTATTTCAAAAGGATCATCTGTATACGCAGGACGCCGGCGGCGAATCAGTTGTTTGGTACCCATGTAAAACAGGGTGGAAAACACCAGGGATTTTGCTGATACAAGAGAAACATGCTCCATCTTCCGGTCTTTTGTCAACACACCGGCCAGGTACATTGCCCCAATTACATAGGGAGAATATTCATTCCCGAAAGGCTCAACAATTCTAGAAGTCTGGTCAAGAAATCCGTTCCGGTTCGACTGCACCCATTGTTTAATACTTCGATCCAGGGTCATCAGCGTTCCGGTACCTGCTACAACAACAGCGACTGTAGTCCAGTCTTTTTTCGTGTACCTGGCAGGCGCGGTTGCGAGCTTGGGGAAATCTGTAAAATAGCTGCTGATATATGTTTTATTAATCCGGTAGTAATTTTCAGAACTGCTATCTTCCTGGCAAAATACCGGAAGGCCAATAATTAGTGATATTGCTGCAAACAGACAGCGCTTACAGAAGGTCATTTCTGCAAAATAGGAAATCGTTCAGGACCAACAAAAAAAGGCCGGATTCTGGTAAATCCGGCCTTTCGTTTTTATGCTGCCTGCATTTCTGCAATCTTTTCTCTGATCTTCTTTTCAATTTCTGCCTGCAGTTCCGGATTATCCCGTAATAGTTGCTTAACGGAATCCCTTCCCTGTCCCAGCTTGTCGGTATTATAACTAAACCAGCTTCCGCTTTTTTGAACGATGCCAAGATCCACTCCCATATCGATAATTTCTCCCACTTTGGAAATTCCCTCTCCGAAAATGATATCAAATTCAGCAGCCCGGAATGGAGGTGCCACTTTATTCTTCACCACTTTTACTTTTACGCGGTTTCCTACAGCTTCATCGCCATCCTTAATCTGGCTCATCCGGCGGATATCCAGTCGAACGGAGGCATAGAATTTAAGGGCATTACCACCGGTAGTTGTTTCAGGGTTTCCGAACATAACCCCGATTTTTTCCCTAAGCTGGTTGATAAAAATGCAGATAGTATTTGTTTTATTGATTGTTGCGGTAAGTTTCCGCAGGGCCTGACTCATCAGCCTGGCCTGTAGCCCCATCTTGCTATCACCCATTTCACCTTCTAATTCTCCTTTGGGAACCAGGGCGGCAACCGAGTCAATAACCACCACATCCAGCGCTCCTGAAAGAATCAAACGGTCTGCAATTTCCAGCGCCTGCTCACCGTAATCGGGCTGAGAGATCAGCAGATTATCCACATCCACGCCTAATTTTTTAGCATAACTACTGTCAAATGCATGTTCGGCATCAATGATGGCACACATGCCTCCTTTTTTCTGCGCTTCCGCAATGGCATGAATGGCGATGGTCGTTTTACCGGAGGATTCCGGACCGTAAATTTCAACAATCCTTCCCCTGGGGAAACCTCCGATGCCAAGGGCCACATCCAGGCCGAGGGAACCCGTCGAAACCACTTCCTGGGGTTCTGTAGAGCGTTCATTCATCATCATTACCGACCCCTTGCCAAAATCCTTATCGATCTTATCCATGGTCAGCTTCAGCGCCTTCAGTTTTTCTGCATTTGACATATAGCTGTTGTTTTTTAGTACTGTTAAAATTATTGGTAGGGCAAAGATAGAGGAGAAATAAATATCAACACTAATATTTTTAGCAAGTTTTCACTAAATTTTTTACCGTTAAATCACCCTTGACCTTTTAGTATTTTTTTCACAAACCGGGTAAACCAGGCTGAAGGGGTATTGTTTGGGAATTGTATCTTTGCCCGTAAATCTGTAAAATCATGAGAATACTCAGTTTAGCGATCGGATTATTTGTGGTGACAAGTTCAGTTTCTGCGCAAGCTCCAGCTGCTGCCAGTAAAGGGGTTACTTATGGTGCCGGCACTAGTGCAGATGGTTCCATAAGCGTGAATGAACTTTCTTCAAAGATGTCCAACACCGGTTTTACTGGTAAAATCAGCGGGAAAGTTGTTGAAGTGTGCCAGGAAAAAGGCTGCTGGATGAAAGTGGAAAAGGAAAACGGAGAAACACTCATGGTGAAGTTCAAGGACTATGGTTTTTTTATGCCTAAGGATATTCAGGGCAAAGAAGTAGTGCTGGATGGTGAAGCGGTTGTGAAGGAAGTATCTGTTAAGCAGCAAAAGCATTATGCCAAAGATGCCGGTAAACCAGCAGAGGAAATCGGAAAAATAAAAGCCCCGAAAAAGGAAGTGCAATTCATTGCGAAAGGTGTACTGGTGCTATGAGTCTGCATCTTTAAGAATTATACGGCTGCCCCTGTGGCAGCCTTTTTTTTAGATGAATCTTTATATGAGTGGAAAATTATTCTGGAAATGGTGGTGGAAGCTGAATCACTGGAAGCTGGAAGGTGAATGGCCAACCGGATTAACCAGAGCAATCATTATTGTTGGTCCACATACCAGTGCTTCGGATGTGGTAACAGGGATGGCTGCCCGAAGTGTGATTCCCATACCCCATGCGCATTACCTGGGGAAAAAGGAATTGTTCAGGGGACCATTCGGCTGGTTTTTCAGAGCCACCGGTGGTGTTCCGGTAGACCGGAACAGTAAAAACAACCTGGTTGATCAGGTAGTGGAAGAGTTTAGCAGGCGCCCTCATTTTGTACTTGCTCTTTCCCCGGAAGGGACCAGAAAAAAAGTTGACCGCTTGAAAACCGGCTTCTGGCATATAGCAAAACTGGCGAAAGTTCCCATTGTGATGGCTGGCATGGATTTTTCTACAAGAGTATTGAAACTGTCAAAACCCTTTTATCCCGGTGAAAGTCCGGAGGCAGATCTTCCGGCAATTGTGGAATTTTTTGCACCGATAAGAGGAAAGAACCCCGAATTGGGAATGCAGCATCTTGGAAATAAATAGTCAAAACACATTATGTTTCTGATGAATACTTTCAAGTGTTGTTAAAAGTCCCCGAAATGAGGCACAAAACTTGATAGTTAGGCGTACATTTATGCGAAATTTTAACTAAAAACTATAACCAAATGAAAGTTTCTTACTTAGTACTTGCAGCTTTCACATCAGTTTCGATGATCTCCTGTGTAAGCTCCAAAAAATTCAAGGCTGAACAGGCACGTTATGCGGAATTGAGCGACAAGCACAATCTATTGCAAAACGATCTGAAAAGCTGCGAAGACGCTAAAGCAGAAGAAGCTCGTAAAAGGGCCGGATTAGA
>CAZJNY010000083.1:0-14023 GCA_964547405.1 uncultured Flavihumibacter sp.
TCGTTCAGACACTTTTACAAAGCCTACTGAAGGCATGCTGGAAGCGATATTCCGGGCGGAAACGGGAGATGATGTTTTCGGAGAAGACCCTTCTGTAAATGAACTGGAATCCCGGATGGCCTCCCTGTTTGGAATGGAGGCGGCCGTTTTCTGCCCTACCGGCACTATGAGCAACCAGGTGGCAATCAAAGTCCATACCCGGCCCGGAGATGAGGTTATTTGTGAACAGCAGGCGCATGTGTATATCTATGAAGGAGGTGGTATTGCATTTCATTCGGGTTCCCAGGTAAAAGCATTGCCAGGAAACCGGGGGCGACTATCTGCCGATCAGGTGGTTGCTGCCATTAATCCGGATGATGTGCACAAAGCCCGAACCTCCCTCGTTTGTCTGGAAAATACCAGTAACCGGGGAGGTGGATCCTGTTACAACTGGGATGATATACAGGCGATCAAACAGGTTTGCCAGATCAATGGACTGGCCTTTCATCTGGATGGTGCCCGTCTGTTTAATGCGCTGGTTGCCACCGGGCAAACGGCCAAACAATACGGGGAACTATTTGACAGTATTTCGGTCTGCTTCAATAAAGGAATGGGCTGTCCGGTTGGATCTGTCTTAATGGGCAGTCAACAGTTCATCCGGCAGGCAAGAAGAGTGCGTAAAGTGTTCGGGGGTGGTATGCGGCAGGCCGGTTATATGGCTGCGGCAGCCTACTATGCACTGGATCATCATATCGAACGCCTGGCGGAGGACCACCAGCATGCACGTGAAATTGCGGCTCTATTGGCAACCAGAGATTATATAGGTACGATACTACCGGTTGAAACCAACCTGGTCATTTTTGAAGTGAAAGGGCGCTACACGGCGGCAACGCTGGTTGATACCTTAAAGCATTATGACATTCATTGCCTTTCGATCTCTCCTACCCAGATCCGGATGGTAACCCATCTGGATGTCACCAGGGCTATGACAGATCACCTCCTTAAAGTATTGAATGAATTGTAACTTAGTCCTTTTGCAAGCAAACTAACAACATGTTACCAACCATTAACCCGAGTTCTACCAAGGCCTGGAAAGGGCTGCAGCAACATTTTGAATCCATCAAAGACCAGCCCATGCGGAGCCTTTTTCAGGCTGATCCGCAGCGATTTGAAACCTTTTCTCGTCGCCATGAGGAGCTGCTGATTGATTTTTCCAAAAACAGGATTACCGAAACAACCTGGCAATTGCTCCTCGAGCTGGCGGCCGAATGCCAACTCGGCGAGGCAATCAAGGCCATGTTCAATGGTGAACTCATCAATAAAACCGAAGGCAGGGCTGTATTGCATACCGCTTTGCGGAATTTCTCCGGAAAGCCGGTGCTAACTGAAGGACGGGATATCATGCCGGATGTGCAGGCTGTTCAAAAGCAAATGGCCCGGTTCTGTGAGCAGGTCCATTCCGGCAGCTGGAAAGGATATACCGGTAAAAAGATTCGATTCATAGTAAATATTGGTATCGGGGGGAGTGATTTGGGACCCTTAATGGTAACCGAAGCGCTCAAACCATTCTGGAAAGAAGGCATTCAACCCTATTTTGTTTCCAATGTAGATGGTACCCATATCGCAGAAACCCTGAAGAAAATCAATCCGGAGGAAACCCTGTTTCTTATTGCGTCCAAGACATTTACGACACAGGAAACCATGACCAATGCGCATACTGCCAGGAATTGGTTTCTTCAATCAGGTGCCTCCGAACAGGATATTGCCCTGCATTTTGCCGCCCTGTCTACCAATGAGAAAGAGGTGGTGAAATTCGGCATCGATAAAGCCAATATGTTTGGATTCTGGGATTGGGTGGGTGGCCGTTATTCCTTGTGGAGTGCGATTGGTTTATCCATTGCACTCACCATCGGTTACCCTGCTTTTGAAGAATTATTGAAAGGGGCTTATGCAGCTGATGAACACTTCCGCACTACCCCGTTTGAAAATAATATACCGGTGCTCATGGCGGTAACCGGACTTTGGTACACGAATTTTTTTGGTGCCCAAACGGAAGCTATCCTGCCCTATGATCAGTATATGCACCGTTTCCCCGCTTATTTTCAGCAGGGCAATATGGAAAGCAATGGCAAATCAGTAGATCGCAACGGGAAGAAAGTAACCTACGCTACCGGTCCGATTATCTGGGGCGAACCTGGTACCAACGGGCAGCATGCATTTTACCAGTTGATCCACCAGGGAACACCCCTCATCCCCTGTGATTTTATCGCGGCAGCGAAATCATTCAATCCGATTGGTGATCATCACCAGAAACTGCTCTCCAATTTCTTTGCCCAAACGGAAGCACTGATGAATGGAAAGTCGGAAGCAGAAGCCCGGGCGGAACTGGAGAAAGCAGGAATGGATTCGGATAAGGTGGCAGAACTACTGCCTTTCAAAGTTTTTGAAGGGAATAAACCAACCAATTCAATTTTGGTTAAAGAATTGAATCCCTTTACATTAGGACAATTAATAGCTTTTTATGAGCATAAGATTTTCGTGCAGGGTAGTATCTGGAATATCTATAGTTTTGATCAGTGGGGAGTAGAATTGGGTAAGCAGCTGGCCAATAAAATATTGCCGGAACTGCTGGATGATATCCCCGTTAGCTCACACGACTCCAGTACCAACGGACTTATTAATCTCTATAAAAAAATGAGATAAAAAGAATTACAGAAGCAGCTTTCGGGCTGCTTTTTTTATCTTCAAATAAAACATGTTTCGATCCGGTTTGCTTTTTCTACCTGTGGTTTTATTTGCGATGGAAGCAAAAACTCAGGCGGAGTATAATTTTCCATCCGAACAATTCATCGGATTGGATACGGTTCCCTTCTTTTTCAAACCCTGGCAAAGGATGGAACTGTCTCAATTGGATAGTTTGATCAACTATCCGGGAAAAATAAAATCTGTTGAAATTCCAACCGCAAAAATCCCGGAGACATTTACTGATGCCATGCCAAATGGCTGGTCCAAAACCTGGATTCTACCATTTATTCCAAATAGTATTCCGGTGGTACCTATTGAAAGAAAATAAAATAGGCGGAGGTTTCTTATCTTAGCCGCCAGCTAAACATTTTCGTAGCATGGCACCACAACACGAAGAAGATTTTGATGCGAACCTGGCTGGGGAAGAAGGTCAATCTGAAGAGACAAAATCCAGTTGGTTCAAGCGGATAAAAAAAGGAATTCTGACCAGTACCGCAGAAAAAAAGGAAACTCCGGAAGGCTTATGGACCAAATGTCCGGAATGTAATTTTATCTGTACCATGAATGAATTGCGCGAGCAGTTATTCGTATGTCCAAAATGTAATTATCATCACCGTATAGGCAGCGACGAGTATTTTGACATCGTATTTGATCCGGGAACAATGAAGGTAATGTTTGAGAATATTCGTTCCAGGGATTACCTGGGCTTTACGGACCTCAAGCCTTATGAGAAACGATTACAGGAAATCTGGAGCAAAACGGATATCACGGATTCCATCCGGGTAGCTTCCGGTACCATTCATGACCAGCCGCTGGTTATTGCCTGTATGGATTTCGAGTTTATTGGTGGATCCCTTGGAAGTGTTATGGGAGAACGGATCGCCAGAGCCGTTGATTACTGCCTGGAGCACTCAACACCGCTGATGATTATTTGCAAGTCGGGCGGTGCGCGTATGATGGAAAGTGCGTTTTCGCTGATGCAGCTGGCCAAAGTTTCCGGCAAATTATCACAGATGACCGATGCCCGCATACCCTATATTTCTTTCCTGACTGATCCCTCATTTGGAGGTATTTCCGCTTCTTTCGGGATGCTGGGCGACCTGAATATAGCAGAACCCGGGGCATTAATCGGTTTTGCAGGTCCGCGGGTTATAAAGGAAACCATCAAAAAGGACCTTCCGGAAGGCTTCCAGCGAAGTGAATTTCTCCTTGAGCATGGATTTCTGGACTTTATTGTGGACCGAAAAGAACTGAAAGAGCGCCTGAATACCCTGCTCTTGCTATTCAACAATTAATATAAAAGAAGGGAGTTGCTGTGGAATTGAGGAACCGGTCGGCCTTTCATGAGTATTTTTTTGAAACCACCTATGTGGCGGGTATTGTATTGGTAGGAACCGAAGTAAAGTCGCTTAGAGCAGGTAAACTCAGCTTCAATGATGCCTATTGTCAGTTTCACAAGGGTGAATTGTATGTCAAAAACCTGCATATTTCTGATTACGCCTTTGGTACAACCCAGCGCCATGAGCCTACCCAGGAACGAAAATTGTTACTGAAAAAGAAAGAGTTACGCAAACTGGAGGGAAAAATTAAGGAGAAAGGATATACCATTATACCGTTGAAAATCTTCTTCAATGAGAAGAACCTGGCCAAAATAGAAATTGGTTTGGGAAAGGGTAAAAAACTCTTTGATAAACGGGAGACCATCAAAAAAAGGGATACGGAGCGCGACATAAAACGCTATCTGAAGTGATTTATTGTATGTAAAATATCCTATAGTAAAAGTCCATTATTAGCTTGTTTTTTCATTAATTTGTCCCTATGCATCGTTTAATTCTGATATCCTTATTATTTATTGGCCTCCGTTCAGAGGCCCAAACACTGGCTGGTAGCTGGTTTGGAAAAGCCGACGTGGTGCTGGATGGCACATTCAACAATTATCTCACCCAACTTATCATTAAGCAGAAGGGGAATAAAGTGGAAGGCATTTTCGGTTATTATTTCCGGAATGGCTACCAAAGCTTTTATGTGAAAGGGACCTATGATCCCAAAACCCGCCAGGTGAGTATTAAAGACATTCCCGTTGTGTTTTACAAGGAAAATTCTATTGATGGAGTTACCTGTAATATGAGTTTTGAAGGTACGCTTCGGGTATCCAAGGTCGGTAGTTTTGTCCGGGGTAATTTTCTCTCCGAAGGACAATATAAATACACCTGTCCGGAGTTGAGGGTTCTTTTCTCCCTGGATTCTTTAGTACAGGAAGATTCCGTAATCAATGAAGGACTTGCTAAAAAAGTTTGGCAACCTTCTGTAGAAGACGTGATTGTAATGGATGATGAAGATGGTCCGGAAATCCGGAAAGCCACTACCCTGCCGGGATTAAGCCGCGAAACGGTGAAAGGCCCCAGCCTCGATGCCAATTCGCTGATATCCCAGTTTAAGCTGCGCCAAACCATTATCACTTCAGAGTTAAAAGTTTCTTCGGATTCGATCCGGGTGAGTTTCTATGACAATGGTGATATCGATGGCGATAGTATATCCGTCTTCCTTAATGGAACTCCGGTGCTGGAAAAGCAAATGATCTCCGCCAAAGCGACAACGATCTATATCAAACTGGATCCTTCCAAAGAGTTCCACGACCTCGCTATGTTTGCGGAAAACCTTGGACGCATTCCACCGAATACTGCGCTGATGGTGGTATATGATGGAGACGTTCCGCAGGAAGTATTCCTTACCAGTAACCTTCAGCAGAATGGATCGGTGAGGATACGAAGGAAGAAGTGAGACCTGAGAAGTGAAAAATATAATACAAAGGCCGGCTTCCTGATGGAGCCGGCCTTTGTATTGAATAGGTATAAACTTAACTTTCAAATAGGTTGCCCTGCGGACCATCTTCTTCGAGAGGCAGTTCCCATTCCATTTCAGTGGATTTGTTGAAGTCTGCCAGTTTATTGCCCACTGCTTTCCAGCCCATCACATCAATGAAATCAGCTACTTTGATTTTCTGTGTCCGGCTCTGGGTGCCTCTGCCTGAATGAATCAGGAGCGTAGGCTTGCTTTGGGTGGTAACGGCTTCCAGGCGGTTTCCTTTTCCTTCCTTGATAAAAAGAAACTTGCTTTGAAGCGTAGAGGTTTCAATTTTGAACCGCTTGATATTATACTGCAGCTTTTCATTATCGAGATACACTGCGGTAATTACTTTTTCAGGATTAAACTTCTCCAGTAATAAAATCTTCTCCGGATCAAAGCGCTGGGTCATTTCAAGGTCGGTCAGTTCATAGTTGCCATCATCAAAAATGACCATCAGTTTTTCAGATCCATCAAAATTACCGAGGTACTGTCCTTTTCCTTCCGTATTGAGCCTGCCGAATTTATCATCAAACCAGAGTTTGATGGCACTCAGGGTAGACTTTCCGGCTTCCTTAAATTTAACCGACTTAATGGGGTATTTGGTAACCTGGTTGCCAATCGCGGAGCGGCCTTTAATTTCCATTTCTTCGAAATAGAATTCAAAGGTTTTATTACGCGCAGAACAATTCGGGCTCAAAACAATGGTAATTACTTCTGCTTCTCCATTTGGATTGGCCGTGAAATAATGAACCTTCGATTTGTCGGAGCCTTTTGTAAGGTCATACTCTTTATCGCGGGTAATACCGGTTACATTAAAGCGTTTGGCAAAGCTGGTTCCTGATGCGCCGTCTACATAAAGCATATTGTAGGTAGTACGTTCATCGTTTTTCTGGAATACTGCCACATGAATGATATCCTTACCTATATACACTTTCTCCCCAACACGTACTACTTTCATGAGCCCTCTGCGGGTAAAGACAATGATATCATCCAGGTCTGAACATTCAAAAACCAGTTCGTCTTTTTTCAGTGAGGTACCTATAAAACCATCGTTGCGGTTTACATACAATTTGGTATTGGCGATGGCTACCTGTTTGGCCTGAATGGCTTCGAAAGGTTTGATCTCGGTTTTTCGCTCCCGTCCCTTGCCAAATTTTTTCAGTAGATTTTCATAATAGGCGATCGCAAATTCGGTCAGGTGGTCAAGGTCATATTTCACCTGTTTGATGTCTCCTTCCAGCCCTTTGATCTGATTGTTCAGTTCGTCTATATCCAGCCGGTAAATTCTTCGTACAGGTTTCTCCGTTAGTTTCAGGATATCTTCCCTGCTGATATCCCGTTTGAGCTGTTTTCTGAAGGGGGCAAAACCTTTGGCTATGGCTTCCAGTACTTTGTCCCAGGTTTCATGCTTTTTCTCCAGCTCTTTATAGATTTTTTCTTCAAAGAAGATTTTCTCCAGGGAGGTATAATGCCATTTCTCTTCCAGTTCAGCCAATCTGATCTGCAGTTCTTTCTGCAGCAGGTTTTTGGTATTGTCAGTGGCCGTAATAAGCAGGTCCTGTACACTGAGGAATCGTGGTTTCTGATCCACGATTACACAGGCATTGGGCGAAATACTGATTTCACAATCCGTAAAAGCGTATAACGCGTCAATGGTTATATCTGGTGATATACCCGGTGCCAGGTCTACCTGGATCTCCACTTCCGCAGCGGTATTATCCGTTACTTTTTTGATCTTGATCTTTCCCTGATCATTCGCTTTAATGATGGAATCGATGAGGCTGGAAGTGGTGACACCATAGGGCACGTTTTTAATGAGCAGGGTCTTTTTATCAAATTCCTCAATGATGGCCCGAACCCGCACTTTACCACCCCGTTTTCCTTCATTGTAATTGGCAACATCAATCATGCCACCGGTCTGGAAATCCGGGAAGATCTCAAACTTCCGGCCCTTCAGGTATTTTATGGAGGCATCGATAAGTTCGCAAAAGTTATGCGGGAGAATTTTGGTCGACAAGCCAACGGCAATACCTTCAGCACCATGCGCCAGCAGCAATGGGAATTTCATGGGCAGCGTAATGGGCTCGTTTTTACGTCCGTCGTAGCTCAATTGCCATTCCGTTGTTTTGGCATTAAAAGCCACTTCCAGAGCAAACTTGCTCAGACGTGCTTCTATGTATCGCGGTGCAGCAGCATCATCTCCGGTGCGAACATCACCCCAGTTTCCCTGGGTTTCAATCAACAGGTCTTTTTGTCCCATATTTACCAGCGCATCGCCAATACTGGCATCACCGTGGGGATGGTACTGCATGCTTTGCCCGATGATATTGGCAACCTTGTTAAAGCGCCCATCATCCATTTCCTTCATGGCATGCAGGATCCTTCTCTGTACCGGTTTCAATCCATCTTCTATGGCTGGTACGGCCCGTTCCAATATTACATAGGATGCATAATCCAGAAACCAGTTTTTATACTGGCCCTGTACGCCTGAATCCTGCAAATAGCTTTCGTTTTGTTTCCCTTTCGACATCTTCCTTTCTTATTTATAATTCATACAGTTCTATGGGTAATCCATCCGGGTCCTGGAAAAAACTGAATCGTTTGCCGGTAGTTTCATCGATGCGGACCGGCTCTACCTCTACTCCTTTCCGGTTTAATGAGCTGATAGCGGCATCCAGGTTTTCTACGGAAAATGCCAGGTGCCGTAAGCCCATCGCTTCCGGACGGCTGGGCCTTGGTGGCGGATCCGGAAAAGAGAAAAGTTCAATCAGGTATTGTCCGTTTACTGCCAGGTCCAGTTTCCAGGAGTTACGAGCTTCTCTATACACTTCACGAATGGGTTCAAAACCCAGCACTTCCGTGTAAAACTTTTTACTCCGGCCGTAATCACCAGCGATTATTGCGATATGGTGGACGGAATGGATCATGTTGTTTCAATAACAGCGGCCCCTGCCAGTTTCAGTTCAAAATCTTTCCTATTTTTCATCTCACCCTGCACCTCCAGGCTTCCTGCGGAAACCATGGTTTTCAATCGCCACAGCAGGTAGGCATCACCGGTAGTCTGTTTGTTTTTGGACAGAAACTGGTGGATGATCTTGCTAGCTTTCTGCCAGTCTGCCGTAATGAATTTGCGCAGATCCGCGTCATAATAATCGTAACCGAATTGTGCCAGCTTTTTTCCGCCCTCCAGCATCCGTACACCTTTGTTTTCACCCGCTAGTTTCAGCCATTCATCGGGGTCTACTTCAAATTCACTTAAGGTGATCGGGCGCGCCAGTTTTTTTGCTTTCAGGAATTCCTTCGGCGGAATCGTGCTAAGCCAGACAGGATAAAAGAGTTGTCCTTTTTCATTCAGGAAAGGCAGGTTGTTCAGGTAGAGAATATGAATTCTTCCCTGAAACTCTTTCATAAAATGCAGGAGCCAGTAATAGCCGCTCACATCGTGTTTATTCTGGGCGGCCCAGATCCAGACAAACTCTTCGGGATTTCTTCTGAGCGTTCCTACCAGTTCAGCAACGGTTTTATAATCATCCACTTCGGAGCCATCTGCTTTTCCATCATAATCACCACCTGCCAATACTTCTTTCCACCAGTTTTGCCGGACTTCTCTGCCTTCACCGCGGTATAAATCCTGAATGGGACCCACCGCATAATCGTCGCGGATGAGTAACACCTCACCCTGTAGCTGCTCATCCATTTCTATCGCCTGTTTCAGTACTGCGATATCGGGTTCATTAAAAACTATATGAATCATGTTCGTTGATTATTGTGGCAACTCTTCTACCAGGTCCAGTTCAATTTTAAGGTTGTCGATGATAAAATCCTGCCGCTGCGGGGTATTCTTTCCCATATAATATTCCAGTAGTTGCTGGATATGTGTTTCCGGCATCACCAGTACAGGTTGTTTGCGCATATCTTCTCCGATAAAGCGGGCGAATTCATCCGGGGAGATTTCACCAAGGCCTTTGAATCGGGTGATCTCCGGTTTGTTTCCCAGTTTTCGGATAGCTGCCTGTTTTTCCGCTTCATCGTAACAGTAAATGGTTTCCTGTTTATTCCGAACCCGGAACAGTGGAGTTTCCAGGATATAAACATGCCCGTTCTTCACCAGATCCGGAAAAAACTGCAGGAAGAACGTCATCAGCAGCAAGCGGATATGCATACCATCCACATCGGCATCGGTAGCAAAGACAATATTGTTGTACCGAAGGTTTTCAATGCCGTCTTCCACATTCAGGGCGTGTTGCAGCAGGTTGAATTCTTCGTTTTCATACACCACTTTTTTGGTAAGGCCATAGCAGTTGAGCGGTTTACCCCGCAGGCTGAAAACGGCCTGGGTTTCTACATTGCGGGCTTTGGTGATAGAGCCGCTCGCCGAATCACCCTCGGTAATGAAGATGGTGCTTTCGCGTTGTTTCAGAGCAACTGCTTCCTTGTCTTTTCCGCTGGGTTCTTCGTTATAATGATAGCGGCAATCGCGCAGTTTTTTGTTATGAAGGTTGGCTTTTTTGGCGCGTTCATTCGCCAGTTTTTTAATGCCGGCCAATTCTTTCCGTTCCCGCTCACTTTGTTCTATCCGCTTTTTCAGGGCATCCGCGGTAGTTGGATGTTTATGCAGGAAATTGTCCAGCTCTTTGGCCAGGAATTCCAGCACAAAATTTTTCATGCTTTGACCACCCTCTTCAACATACTGGGAACCAAGTTTGGTTTTGGTTTGTGATTCAAATACCGGCTCCACTACTCGTACAGCTACGGCTGCAACGATACTGGCCCGGATGTCTGCCGCTTCATAATCTTTCTTGAAGAAATCGCGGATTACCTTAACATAGGCTTCGCGAAAAGCCTGCTGGTGAGTACCGCCCTGAGTGGTATGCTGTCCATTTACAAAGCTGAATAATTCTTCTCCGTAATCACTGTTGTGGGAGATGGCTACTTCAATATCCTCGCCCTTCAGGTGAATGATCGGATACCTTAATTCATCTTCATTCGTCTTCCGCTGGAGCAGGTCCAGCAATCCGTTTTTGCTGACAAATTTTTTACCATTGAATACGATCACCAGTCCGGCATTCAGGTAGCAATAATTCCAGAGCAGGTTTTCAATATATTCTTCCTGAAAATGAAAATTCCGGAAAACGGTATCATCCGGGAAAAACTGTACCATGGTGCCGTTCGCCTGCTGGGAGCTGGTTTCCTTATGTTCTTTAGTCAGAATTCCGCGTTCAAATTCGGCTGTTTTTTCTTTTCCTTCCCGGAAGGCGGTTACTTTGAAATAAGTACTCAGTGCATTTACTGCTTTGGTACCGACCCCGTTCAATCCCACACTTTTCTGAAAGGCTTTGCTGTCGTATTTGGCACCTGTGTTGATCTTGCTCACCACATCCACCACCTTGCCAAGGGGAATTCCTCTACCATAATCCCGAACGAAAACAGACCGGTCTTTAATCGTTATTTCGATCTGTTTTCCATAGCCCATCATGTGTTCATCGATACAGTTATCGAGTACTTCTTTGATCAATACATATACGCCGTCATCCGCACTGCTGCCATCTCCCAGTTTACCGATATACATACCCGGGCGAAGGCGAATATGTTCCCGCCAGTCGAGACTTCTGATCGAATCTTCCGTATACTCCGCGCCTTTTTTATTGAGTTCTGCCATGTTCTTTCGGTTTTAAAGCTGTCTTGCGATCTATGCTGGTGAAGCGGGCAAATATAAAAAAGTAGCACCATCTGGCCACACCGGCTTTCTGCACCCCTGTGGATAACCCCTATTGACAGGTAACTAATTGGTAATCAAGGAGCATAAATTAATGCTTTATTAAATTTGAAAGAGATGAAAAACCTCGTTGCAGAGCTGCCGGATTAATCCTATTTTTGACTTCCCGCACCGGTTAACAAGCTTCAACTGCCACCCTACTAACCCCGGCAAAGCCTTAACCACACGGCCCGTTACTAACCCAGATAGTTCTGATTTACAACCCGTTATATTAGTTTAATTGTTGAAAAATTGTAGCGTATGTATAACTATTCCTTATTGGAGACGAGTTGTTATTACCTGATCCAGGAGCAGCCTGAGGGGCCCATTTCACTAATCAAGGTGAATCTGGAAACCGATTATTGTTTGTTCATTACCAGGTTCGGGGAAACAGAGACAACGGAATGGAGAAAAAAGCAGGATTCGATTCATGAGATCCTGGAGTTATTGTCGGAAGAGAAAATTAAAGAATGGCAAGCGGCCTATTACAGCAGTGAGGATGCCTATTATGAGGATGGGGAGGAATAAGCCGGATTAGGTAGAGACCCGTAAAACAAATTATATGGCAACTTATGCTGACTTACAACCAGGTAATTTTTACCTGCTGAGAGGCGAAAAAGATACCGATATCGAATTGATCTCGGTATTGGCACTGACAGACAAGTGTATGCTGCTCCGGAGTTTCGGACAAATCGAGGAGGATTTCTGGAAAAAGAGAACCGATCCGATTGAAGAAATTGTGGAGGAACTGGATTATGAAAGTGCTTCCGCTGTTTTGTCTCTTTACGACGAAGAGGAAGAAGAAGAATGGGAGGAAGAGGAGGATGAATAATTCCTCCTACTACCCCATTGACCTTGAGTTTATTGCAACGGAGGCTGAAGATCGGTTATTGGAGAATGAGCAGTTCAGACGGTTTCTGGGAGCTTATAATGGTAACCTTGATGGTCTGGTTCATGAACTTAATTTCAGGATTTCGGCAAAAGTTGATTGTACGTCCTGTGGCAATTGCTGCAGGAGCCTGATGATCAATGTAACCCGGCAGGAAGCCAATGCGCTGGCAGATCGTATGGGCTGTACGCTTTCCGAGTTAAAGGATTCTCATTTGGAAGAAAGTATGGGCGGCCAGTTGATCATCAATACCATTCCCTGTCATTTTCTGCTTGAAAATAAGTGCACGGTGTATGAAGACCGGTTTGGAGAATGTCGTGAATTTCCTGGATTGCACAGGGATGGGTTTCGCGATCGGATATTTAGTACACTTATGCATTATGGCAGATGTCCGATTGTATACCATTTGATTGAAGAGCTGAAAGGGATCACTAACTTTGTAGCTGAAAAAAAGGACCACACATGAAAACCTGGCTATCTATTTTTTTGCTGGCTGCTATTTGCTGGAGTTGCAACCTGAATGGGCAATCCGGAAAATCTGTTTCTCCTGCAGCATTCCAGGCTTTGTTACAGGAAGGTAAGAGTTACCAATTGCTGGATGTTCGTACTGCTGAAGAATTCAAAGGTGGTTTTATAAAAGGAGCATTGCAGGCAGATTGGCTGAATAGCCAGGAGTTCGCAGAGCGTACCAAACACCTGGATCCAGCCAAGCCAATTTATATTTATTGCGCCAGTGGTGTCAGAAGTGCGGATGCGGCAAAAGCCTTGCGCAAAAAAGGTTTCCAGGTTACGGAAATGGCAGGAGGATTTAATTCCTGGAAAAAACAGGGACTCCCGGTTGAACAACAGGAGGCAACCAAACAAATGAGCAGTGTGGAGTATGATAACCTGATCCGTTCTGCGGATGTGGTTTTGGTAGATGCCGGAGCCAGCTGGTGTCCTCCCTGCCGTAAGATGGAACCGGTATTAAAACAATTACAACAGGATCTCCCAACCCAATTCAAACTGGCTCAAATTGATGCCGGTGTTCATACGGAGTTAATGAAAGAACTCAAAGTGGATGCCCTGCCACATTTCTTTGTCTACAAGAAGGGGCAGCTGGTTTGGCAACAGCAGGGAATTGTAAGCCTGGAAGAATTGAAAGCAAAAATCCTTTAAGCTTTCTTTTTAGGTTGTATCAGTGCCCGAATAACCACGCTCGCGCATTGGCAACCAAAAATCGCCGGCATATAGGAAATGGTGCCAATCAGTGATTTTTTGGGATAGGCTTTTTCTGTTACGATTACTTTTTCCGGATCGATTTTTTCGGGGGAATAAACCACTGTAATTCCTTTGTAAATGCCTTGCTTGTGCAAACGCTTTCTCACATAACGGGCAAGCGTACATTCTTTGGATTCTTCCAGTGGCGCGATGGTAACCTGTGAGGGATCCAGTTTCCCTCCTGCTCCCAGCGAACTAACCACTGGAATTCCCGCTTCTACACAGGCTTTAAGCAGCATCACTTTGGGTGACAGGGTATCTATGCAATCCACAATATAATCGTAGGGGGCAGATTGAACCAGTTCCGCAGCTTTTTCTTTTTCCATATAAGTTGGGAGAACCGTCAGGTCCAGTTCCGGGTTGATATCCCGAAGACGCTCTGCCATAACTTCCGCTTTCAATTTGCCTGCAGTGGAATGCAGGGCCGGAATCTGGCGGTTGCCATTGCTGAGGTCAACCGTATCAGCATCTACAATTGTCATCTTTCCAACCCCGGATCTCGCGATCATTTCAGCGCAAATACCACCAACACCACCTAATCCCACTAC
>CAZJNY010000084.1:0-14020 GCA_964547405.1 uncultured Flavihumibacter sp.
TCACCACTGGTACTATTATGCCCGATAGCTGCCCGATAAAATTAAATACACCTCCTGTTACATCTATCAGGTGCTTCGGTGCCAGCGTGGATACAAATACCCAGGTGATGGATGCAAAGCCTACTCCAAAAAAGGACAGCGACATGAAAAAAATGATCCAGCCCGGACTCGCCACATAATTTGCCCCAATAATAAATACCGATAAAAGCAGCCCGAGAATGATGGGGCGTTTGCGTGCTTTCGCAGGCGATACCCCTTTTCGGATCAGGTAATCAGAGAGAAATCCTGAACTCAATACACCCAAAAAAGCTGCCAGGTAGGGAACAGATGCCCAATAGCCTGATTTGATAAAATCCAAGCCGCGGTAATCCACCAGGTATTTGGGAAACCAGGTGAGAAAAAACCATAAGGCACCATTTACCGTAAACTGTCCGAGATAAATGCCCCATAATTTCCGGTGCGATACCACTTCCCGCAGATCCGCCCATGTAAACTTTCCTGAACGACCCTCAACAACTGCAGACTGCTCATGCAGCAATCCTCCACCTTTCTCAATATGATCCAGTTCGGCACTGTTGACTTTTTTATGTTGCAGCGGATCGCGGTAAAAAATATACCATACCAGTCCCCATAACACGCCGATCAACCCGGTCACCACAAACAATCCTCTCCAGCCCGTATGCAACTGAATCCAGGACAATACCGGCATCAGAAATGCCAGTCCCAGAAACTGCCCGGATGTATACACTGCAATCGCTGATGCCCGTTCCTGATCCGGGAACCAGTTACTCACTACCCGGTTATTGATCGGAAAGGCCGGCGCTTCAAATACTCCCGTTAACATGCGTAAGCCAAACAAAGAAGCAAATCCTTTGGCAAAGCCCTGAAAGACCGTTGCCAGCGACCAGCTAATCAAACTAACGGTGTACAATAGACGCGGAGTTACCTGTTTCACTAATATTCCTCCGGGAATCTGAAACAACAGATAAGTCCAGCTAAATGCTGAGAAGATCAAACCCATCTGCACCGACGAAAATTCATATTCCTTTCCGATGGCGGAAGCGGCTACTGCCAGATTGCTTCGATCCATGTAGTTGATCACCACATTTACGAAGATCAGCAACAGTACCTGGTAGCGGACCTTTGTAGGTCGGGTATTATTCATGCCTGCCTGATTTACCATTCTGCAATACTGCCATCCCTATGCCGCCAAACAGGGTTCCGCCAGTTATGTCCGATTGCTGCCATCCTGCGCACCTGTTCTTCATTGATTTCAATTCCTAGTCCGGGTTTGGAGGGAATCTGCACATATCCATCCTGGTATTCAAATACGGTTTTATCCACCAGGTAATCGAGTAAATCACTGCCCTGGTTATAATGAATACCAAGACTTTGTTCCTGAATAAACGCATTGTGGCAGGTGGCATCCACCTGCAGGCAGGCAGCCAAAGCAATAGGACCTAACGGACAATGCGGTGCTGCGGCCACATCAAAGGCTTCCGCCATGGACAGAATTTTTTTACACTCCGTAATGCCGCCGGCATGTGATAAATCAGGTTGAATGATGTCCGCATACCCATCTTTCAATAACGATTTGAACTGCCATTTGGAAAACATCCGTTCACCTGTTGCTATGGGAATCGATGTGTGTTGAGCGATCTCTCTCAGGTCTTCGTTGTTTTCCGGCAATACCGGCTCTTCAATAAACATGGGACGAAAAGGCTCAAGTTCTTTGGCCAGTAGTTTGGCCATTGGCTTGTGCACCCGGCCATGAAAATCCACACCAATTCCAAATGCTGGTCCGGTTGCTTCCCGTATGGCAGCGATGCGCGCAATGGCCTGGTCCACTTTATCGTAACTATCTACATATTGCAATTCTTCGGTAGCATTCATCTTCACCGCCTGAAATCCCTGCTCCATCATTTTTTTGGCAGCAGCCCCGGTATCAGCCGGACGATCACCACCAATCCAGGAATATACTTTGATGGAATCGCGGCATTTTCCACCCAGTAACTGATAAACAGGAGCATTGTAAAATTTTCCTTTGATGTCCCAGAGTGCCTGGTCAATTCCGGCGATGGCACTCATCAGAATCGGGCCTCCCCGATAAAAACCTGCACGGTACATCAGGTTCCAATGATCTTCAATCTGCATGGGATCCTTACCGATAAGATATTCCATTAACTCATCAACAGCGGCCTTAACGGTAGCAGCTTTGCCTTCAATCACCGGTTCTCCCCATCCGTTAATGCCCTCATCGGTTTCAATTTTCAAAAACAGCCAACGGGGTGGCACCTGAAAAAGTTCATAACTTCTGATCTTCATGTAATGCATTTAAGAGTGAACAGCCTGTACGAATTTGCTGGCTTTTTCTTTCAAAGCAGCCAGGTATTGATCTGTTATTGCAACATTGCCCGCAACCAATGAACTGCCGATCCCAAAGCCTACAGCTCCAGCTTTTGCATACTCAATTATATTTTCGAGGTTAATGCCGCCGGTAGGAACTAAAGGAATCTGTGGCAGGGGTCCGCGAATGTCTTTGATATAAGCAGGCGAGAGCGCCGGAAAAACTTTCACCAGGTCGGCACCGGCTTTCCAGGCACGATAAATTTCTGTAGCGGTAAATGCACCGGGAATACTCAACGCTTCCAACTTTTTGGTTTCCGCTATCAGTTCTTCATCCCAAACAGGAGAGAGAATAAATCGGGCTCCGGCATGAATAGCATCCGACGCAGCAGGTAAATCCAGCACGGTTCCGGCACCAATTGTAATCCGGTCGCCCAGTTTTGCTGCCAGCTCTTCTATGACCTTCAGGGGTTCAGCAGAATTCATGGTGACTTCCAGCAGGCGAATGCCTCCTTCATACAATACTTCTGCAATGGGCAATACCTGATCGGGAGAAACACCCCGAATGATGGCAATAAGTTTATTCGCTGATAATTGGTTGTAAAGATTCATTCTGAAATTGCTAAGTATCTTACAAGGGAAGATAAACAGAAAACCTAGTTCTATGACGGCTGATTTCGATCAATTTTTGGTTCATTTCAATCAATACATACCTGTAAAGGAGGTGCTGAAGCAGGATTTGCTCGACCGGGTTTCCGCACAGTTCTTTAAAAAAGGGGAGATCATCCATCCTGCTGAAAAAATCTGTACCCGCAGTTATTTTATGCTCAAAGGACTGGCCAGGACCTATTATGTAAAAGATGGGCTTGAAATAAGTGAATACTTTTCAGCCGAAGGGGAATGGATCAATTCACCCAAGAGTTTTATTCAACAGACGAAGGATATTTATACCATCGATGCCATAGAAGATACCTTCACATTTGCACTTCATGTAAAAGACCTGGTTTACCTGTTTGATAAATATCCGGAGATGGAACGATATGCCCGTTTATCGATGGGAAGTGTATTCGGACACCTGATGAACCGGATAACCATCCAGCGTTTTTCTACGGCCAAAGAGAAATACGATAATTTCCTGTCAGCCTACCAGGATATACATCATCGAATTCCGCTTGGCATGATTGCTTCCTACCTGGGTATAACCCAATCTACCTTAAGCAGATTAAGAGCCCAGAAATGATTATTTGATCTGGAGCAAAAAAAGTCTTGAAGCATTCCTGGAGATTTGCTTCAAACAACCATCACAGATGAAAATTAAGTTATTGGTGCTATTTGCGCTCATGATCAGTTTAACCAGCTGGAGCCATGCACAGGATACCTTGAGGGGAAAGAATATTGATGCCGTTTTCTATAAAGGGAAGGGGAACAGTAAGCAGTTGATTGTAGGATTAGGTGGGTCGGAAGGAGGAAATGCATGGGCCAGCAGGCATTGGAAAGCAACCCGCGATCAATTCCTCGACAAAGGATATGCATTTTTAGCCATCGGATATTTCAACACTCCGCATTCGCCCAAATTGCTGGAAAAAATCGCGCTGGAAGATGTGTACCAGGTGATAGAAGACGCCACTCATTTATTAACTGAACGGGATATAAAAATTGCGTTGATTGGCGGCTCGCGGGGAGCAGACCTGGCACTGCTGCTGGCCAGTTATTATCCGCAAATCAATTGTGTGATTGCCATCTCTGCCAGCCATGTCGTTTTCCCGGGTAATACGCTTCATTTCAGTACTTCCAGCTTTACCTGGCAGCAAAAAGAACTTGCATTTGTACCCGTTAATGAAGCGGCTTATCCTTTTTTGCTGAAACGTGATTTACGGGGAGCCTTTTCAGCGATGTTAACCGATACCATCGCTGAAAATAAAGCGCTGATCCGGGTTGAAACTATAAAAGGTCCGGTTTTACTGCTTTCCGGGAAACAGGATGAAATATGTCCTTCTACTATTATGTGTGATAAAATGATCAAACGACTGAAAGCGCATCAATTTGCATTTACAGCGGAACACATGAGTGTGGAAGGCGGGCATGCGGCTCCTTTGCAGCATTTTGATAAAATCTTTCAGTTTCTGGAAAAGGAATTCAGAGAAACAGGCCCTGTTAAAATCATTTGAGCATCGGCTAAAATTGGTTCAACCGAATTAAGCGGTTCTTCCTAGTTTAGTTGAATGAAAGCGTTACACTATTGCTTACGGGCCTGTTGCTCACTACTCTTAATTGTCCTGGGCACAATCACCTTCGCACAGAATGGCGATCAGATTTTGGATGGTATTGGTGAAACCGGACTGATTGCCAGATATATCTTCAAAGGTGATACCCGAGACTGGTCAAGGAATAATTTACATGCCAGCTCTTCAGACAGTACCGTACAATTTGTCAATGACCGCAGGTTTGAAAAAGTATTGTCGCTACCTGGCGGCAGCAAGGCTTTTGTTTCAGTTCCTGGAGATGTATTAAAAGACATGGAATCCTTTAGTATATCCAGCTGGATTCAATTGCGCTCGAATGCCCCTGCACAAGTACTGGTGGGATTTGGGAAAGGAGAAAACATTCTTTTTTCCGTGGCGCCCTTGCAACTGGCGCCCGCGATAGAACTTCATAAATGGGTACATTTCACGATTGTAGCGGATATCGCGTCCAAAACCTTGCAAACCTATGTTAATGGCAAACAGGTGGGAGAGGGGAAAGCCATTCCTGCTGAACTACAAAAGCTTTCCGAACAGGAGGCAACCGAAAGCAATACTGTTTTTATTGGCAAATCCATCCATTCAGGTTCCGGTAACCTGGATGCATTGCTGCATGATTTTCGCATTTACCGCGTTCCTCTGAGTACTGCCCAGATTGCAGGCATTTTCAACAATGCACAAAGAGGTATGAATGATGGTGTCGTAAATGTGCGGAAAGAAGCAGAAGAACTTCCAAAATTTCCTGCTGGTCACCCACAGCTATATGCTGCCTACCTGCTGAAAGTGGAAGATGTGGCGGTAGAAACCAGCATCGGAAATTTACCCCGTTTACCAGCCTATCTGAAGGGTACATATAAAAAAGGTATCAAGGGCCCGAAAGTGAAAGTGATCTGGCCGGCAGACATTGATAATTCGGCAGTACTTCAACCTGGCACTTATACCGTTACCGGCCGTATTGCCGGATCCGGCCTGCAGCCAAAAGCCGTAGTAACAGTTAAAGACAATCCGGTAGTAAAAAAACCGGTAGCAAAATTGCAACCTTTTCACCTGCAGCAGGTTTCCTTACAAACTAACAGCAATGGACAAACGAGTAAGTTCATTGAAAACCGCGATAAATTTATAACCACGCTTGCTAAAACAGATCCGAATTCGTTTCTCTTTATGTTCCGCCATGCTTTCGGACAACAACAACCTGAAGGAGCCAAACCATTGGGCGTCTGGGACAGCAGGGATACCAAGGTAAGAGGCCAAACAACTGGTCATTACCTGACTGCTATCGCACAGGCTTATGCGGGTTCTGGATACGACAAATCATTACAGGCCAACTTCGCCCAAAAGATGGATCAACTGGTGGAGGCACTCTATGAATTAGCGCAATTATCCGGAAAACCTAGGGAAAACGGTGGTGCTGCCGTTGCGGATCCTGCCGCCATTCCTCCTGGTCCGGGTAAAACAGGATACGATTCCGATCTTAGTGATAACGGCATCCGCACTGATTACTGGAATTGGGGCAGGGGTTTTATCAGCGCCTATCCACCGGATCAGTTTATTATGCTGGAGCAGGGGGCAAAATATGGCGGACAACCCAACCAGGTTTGGGCTCCCTATTATACGTTGCATAAAATCCTGGCCGGGCTCCTGGATGTGTATGAAGTGAGTGGCAATAAAAAAGCATTGGAAGTGGCAAGTGGTATGGGCGACTGGGTGTATGCCCGCTTAAGTAAAGTTTCTACCGATACGCTGATTAAAATCTGGAACACCTATATAGCCGGAGAGTATGGTGGTATGAATGAAGTGATGGCCCGGATGTACACCATCACCAACAAACCGGAACACCTCCAGACAGCCCGATTGTTTGACAATATCAAACTGTTTTATGGCGATTCCAGGCATTCTCACGGGCTGGCGAAAAATGTGGATCTGTTTAGGGGTTTACATGCTAATCAGCATATTCCACAAATTGTTGGAAGTATTGAAATGTATGCTGTCACTCAAAATCCCGACTACTACCAGATCGCGGATAATTTCTGGTATAAAGCCTACAACGATTATATGTACAGTATCGGAGGGGTTGCCGGGGCGCGAAATCCTGCCAATGCAGAATGTTTTATCAGTCAGCCTGGAACGATTTATGAAAACGGATTTTCTGCAGGCGGACAAAATGAAACCTGTGCCACCTATAACATGCTCAAACTGACCAATCAGCTTTTTATGTTTGATCAGCAGGCTGGTTATATGGATTATTACGAACGCGCCCTCTACAACCATATACTCGCATCGGTGGCGGAGAACAGTGCCGGCAACACCTATCATGTACCGCTTAATCCTGGCGCGATCAAACAATTTGGCAATGCCAATATGACTGGCTTCACCTGTTGCAATGGAACCGCTCTTGAAAGCAATACCAAATTACAGCAGGCCATCTATTTGAAATCAACCGATAATCAGTCGCTCTATGTGAATCTCTTCATTCCTTCCACGCTCAACTGGACTGAAAGAAATATACAAGTGGAACAACAAACCAGTTTTCCAAGGGAAGATCAGACCAAACTAACGGTAAGGGGCAATGGAAAATTTGATCTCTATGTTCGCGTACCGGGATGGGCCACAAAAGGATTTATGGTGAAAATCAATGGTAAAACACAGCAGGTAAAAGCCCAACCCGGAAGCTATTTAAAACTCAGCAGAACCTGGAAAGAGGGCGATACCATCGAGTTGAAAATGCCATTCCAGTTTCACCTGGACCCGGTAATGGATCAGCAGAATATTGCCAGCCTGTTTTATGGTCCGGTGCTATTGGCCGCGCAGGAACCGGAGCCAAGAAAAGACTGGAGAAAAATTACACTGAATGCAAAAGATATCAGTCAGTCGATAAAAGGCGATCCCCGTCAGTTGGAATTCACTATAGACGGTGTGGCATTCAAACCTTTCTATGAAAGTTATGGAAGACATTCTGTTTACCTGGATGTAAGCCTTCAATAGGAACAATCCTATTTGCCCAGCTGCTTGAGGAAGCTGGATCTGAAATCTCGGGGTGTGGTATTTTTTAACTTGTAAAATTGTTTATTGAAATTCACCGGGGAATTGAAACCGCTATCGTAACTGATTTCAAGAATGGTTTTATCGGTGCCCTGTAATTGCTGGCAGGCATAACCGATTCTTACTTCTGTAAGAAACTGCACATAGGATTTCTGGGTTGATTTTTTGAAGTAGCGGCAGAAAGCGGTTACTGTCATATGTGCGATGGACGCCACTTCATCCAGACTGATCCGTTGCTGAAAATTGCGGATGGTAAAATCAAACACATCATCCAGTCGCTGTTTGTATTTGTCGTTCCGGGTAAATTGCTGCTGGGTGGAGAGAACGGTTTTTTCACAGGATTCCTCCATCAGTTTCAGACATTGCAGCAGGGTAACCAATCGGCCAATGCCCTGATCTGATTCCAGCTGATTGAGCAGGCTGGCTAATTTTTTCATTCCGGATCCGCTTAACTGAATGCCCTGCATGGATCCATCCAGTAAATTTCTAATCAGTTGGTTTTCCGGAATGCGAAGAAAATCTTTGCCCCAGAAATCTTCCCGGAACTGCACTACCATGGAACTGGCCAGTTCCAGTCCCTCTGCTTTGTAAAACGCATGCGGCACATTGGAGCCGATCAGAAAAATATCTCCTTCTTTAAATTCCCCAACATAATTGCCAACAAAACACATTCCATGTCCCTCTTTGAATAAGGCAATTTCATATTCCACATGCTGGTGCCAGGGCGTTTCAAAATAAGGCGTACGAAAGGTTTTGGCAATGAAGGAAGTTTCACTGGCCAATGGCAATTTTTGAACAATGGGACGCGTACCTAACATATTTTGAGAAAAATTGACCTCTATTCTACAATATTCTGCTAATATAGTTTAGGTAAAGATCAAAAAACCGCATTCCGTTTATTTGAATAAAGTTTAACTATGTAAAACGAATGCTTTGAGCTTATGAAAATTGCCATGCTTGGTGCCGGATTTATTGCCAGATTTTACGCTACTGCGCTTCATTCCCAAAGAAGGAAGGACAGGATCCACCTCGTTTATTCCAGGTCGCAGCAAACAGCAGAGCAATTTGCCCGCGATTACCAACTGCCCCATGCAACTACTGAAATGGAAGCGGCCATTAACCATCCTGATACAGAGGTAGTACTAATCGCATTGCCCAACCACCTGCACGCAAGGGCCGTAGAATTAGCGGCACAGGCCGGTAAACCGATACTCTGTACCAAGCCATTGGGCAGAACCGCGCAGGAAGCCAAGTTCATGCTCGACTGTGTGGAGAAGGCAGGAGTATTCGCAGGCTACCTGGAGGATCTCTGTTATACACCCAAAATGCTGAAATCCATAGAAGCAGTTGCGAATGGAGCGATTGGCAAGGTATTATGGACAAAATCGCGGGAAGCGCATCCGGGTCCGCACAGCGATTGGTTCTTTAATAAGGAACTTTCTGGAGGAGGTGCCATCATTGACCTGGCCTGCCACTGTGTGGAAATCGGCAGAAACCTCATTGGGAAACAGGTCAGGCCGGTTGAAGTGATGTGCTGGTCAGATACACAGGTTCATCCGATAGACGCAGAGGATCATGCCATCGGCCTGGTAAAATATGCCAATGGAGCAATCGGACAGTTTGAAGTTAGCTGGACATTCCGGGGAGGGATGGACCTGCGCGATGAGGTCATGGGTACGGAAGGTTCGATCTGGTTAAACAGTTTTTTACGTACCGGTTTTGAGATGTATCTAGCCAATAACAAACAGGGATATATAGCCGAAAAAGCGGAACAACAGGCAGGCTGGTTATTTCCGGTAGGGGATGAGGCACATGAATTGGGCTATCCGCATATGTTTACTGATATGTTTGATGCACTGGAAGAGAAGCGGGCGCCAATGGAAACATTTTATGACGGATATGTGGTGAATGCCATACTGGATGCTGCGTTTTTATCTGCTCAAACCAAAAAATGGGAGCCGGTAGTGCTGGATGACTGGAGGGGTGAGGAGGCAGTTGCAACAGATAAAACAACCAGTTCCTATAATGAACAGTATGACCTGGTAAAAAAAGAAATAGTACCAAACGGTGTAATCAAACTGATCCTGAAAGACAAAAAAACAGGAGCTATCATTCAAAAAGAAATCGCAGCGAACGAATAATCAAAACCTCCATTATGAAAAAAATACTGACGGATGAAGAAGCGGCGGCTTATCAGCGGGATGGCTACCTGGTACGTAAAGCGATGTTTTCACCAGCTGAAACAAGCCTCTTATACAATACGGCATCGGATGAATCCATCACCTCCAACTCGATGGATTTTCGGGATACCACCGGAAAAGATACCAAACTGACACTCTGGTTTACACCTGGAGAGGATCCATTCGGATTGATGTCGAGATCTGAAAAACTGGTGTATGCGGTGGGAGAATTACTCCATTCGGATCCTGCTGAGGTATGCCATTTTCATTCCAAAGTAATGCAGAAGCAGCCGTTGACCGGAGGCGCCTGGGAATGGCACCAGGATTACGGTTACTGGTACAAAAATGGGTTTCTGTATCCGGAAGCGATGATATCGGTGATGGTGGCACTGACCGAAGCCAACAAAGAAAATGGCTGTTTACAGGTCTTAAAAGGTTCACATAAAATGCAGCGGTTCGAACACAATTTCGTGGGTGAACAACAGGGTGCGGATATGGATTTTGTTGAGGAAGCGGCAAAGCAGTGCGAACTGGTTTATTGTGAACTGAAACCTGGTGATGTATTATTCTTTCACAGCAATATTCTGCACCGGTCGGATGCCAACAACTCTGCCAGCTCCAGGTGGTCGGTGATTTCCGCTTACAACCTGCGTTACAATAAACCTTTCCGGGAAAAACATCTGTCCTGCATTGAACCCATTAAAATAGTGCCCGATACGGCCCTGCTTTCAGCCGGAACCATACAACCGGTAGCTGCTGATTTTCTTAAAAAAGAAGAGGAGATTACGCTGCATGTAAAATGATAATCAGGAATTTTTCAACCGTTCTTCTTCAATATCGAGCAGGTGAAGTTGTTCCCGGATCAGTTCTTCATCAATTTCCGGCGAGGCATGATCAATTTCAATCAGCCAGTTTCGCTGTTGGTTCAATAAATCCAGATAGGCCGGTTTAAAGTTTTCTGTCTGGAAATATTCTTTGTTCAGCAATTTAGTAAACAGCAATTCCTTCTCCGGAAGATCATTGAATTTTTCGGCTATATATAACCGTGATTTTTCATTTATTTGCTGACTCAGGTAGGCCGTAGTTTCTTCTTCCGACAGGTAATCATCAAATACCGGAAAGGAAAGTTTACGAATCAGGTATGGCAGGGTCAGGCCCTGTACAACCAATGTGGACAGTATTACTACAAAAGTGATAAACAGTATCAGATTGCGCTGGGGAAAGGCAGTACCATCCGCTAATTGAACAGGTATCGATAAGGCTGCCGCCAGCGATACTACCCCCCGCATGCCTGTCCAGCCCAATAATACCGGAGCTTTCCATCCAGGATGACGGTTATCGGCAACCGAAATAAAATTGCGGGCCACCAGGGTTACCAGCACAGCTCCATAAGATGAAATAATTCTGGCAACAACCAATACGCCGGCAATCAGTAATCCATACCCAATAGCGGCAGACAAACTGACGCCTTCCAGTCCCGCACTGATTTCAGGCAGATCCAGTCCGATTAAAAAGAACACCAGACCATTTAAAATAAATACCAGGCTTTGCCATACATTCATTGCCTGTAATCTTGCTGTGCTGCTTAAGAACCGGTACCGGTTTCTGGAAAGATACAATCCACCGCATACCACAGCCAGTACTCCGGAACAATGGATTTCTTCCGCTACGATATACATCACATAGGGCGCAATCAGCGTTAACGCAATATCCATATTGGCATCGGTTGGTAATACCTGGTGTGCCTTTTTGAATACCCAGCCAATTGCGAGTCCAACCCCGATGCCAGCTATCACCATCCATCCAAAATTGAGCGCCGCCTTATACCAAACAAACTGACCGGTTGCCACGGCAATCATGGCAAAACGAAAAATTATCAGCGAGGAGGCATCATTCAATAAACTTTCTCCTTCGAGTATCGATGCCATTCTCTTTGGAACCTTTACAAATTTCAAAATTGCACCGGCACTGACAGCATCCGGAGGAGAAACAATTCCTCCCAACAGAAAGCCAAGTGCCAATGAAAATCCTGGTATGAAATGGTTGGCAATAATTGCTACGCCAATCGCTGTAATGAATACCACTACAAAAGCAAAACTGGTAATGATCCTTCGCCATTTCCAGAATTCTTTCCAGGATATCGACCAGGCAGCTTCATAAAGGAGCGGGGGGAGAAAGATGATAAAGATTAATTCCGGATCAATGTGGAGTACCGGAACAGATGGAATAAAGCTGATCAATAAACCGGCTAGTACCAATAAAACGGGGTAGGCGATTTTCCATTTATTGGCCAGCATAATAAGCAATAGGATCACGACAATAAATGCCAGGTAAAAGGGGAACTGATGCAGCATGGATTAAAAATAAAGGAAAGTTGAGAACTGTATCAAAAACGAACATTATCTGTATCATTTGCGGATAAAGCAACTCGATAAGTAAGAGCTATTTGTTTGAAAATCATTGCTTAACAGAATTGGCACAATATCCGATCAATTCCCATCGGGAGTACATCCACCTACACTACAATCAACTTATCATGATTAAGAATTATTTCAAACTTGCCTGGCGCAACCTGATGAAAAGTAAGGGATACAGTGCTATTAATATTGGCGGACTGGCAGTTGGAATGGCGGTAGCAATGATGATCGGTTTGTGGGTACACGATGAACTCACATTCAATAGGTATCATGCCAATTATGACCGCATTACACAGGTCATGCAACATGCGAATTTCAATGGAAAAATAGGCACACAGGTTGCCAATCCGGCTATAATGGCACCCGAATTACGGGCGAAATACGGCAGCGATTTTAAATACGTGGTACAAACTTCCTGGCCGGGAAATCAATTGCTGAGTCTGGGTGATAAACATATCAAATCGGAGGGTATGTTTATGGAACCGGATGGACCAACCATGTTCTCCCTTCAAATGGTAAAAGGGTCTGTTGCCGGTTTGAAAGACCCCTACTCAATCATGTTGTCTGAATCCGTAGCGAACTCCGTATTTGGCACAACCGATCCCATCAATAAAACAATTAAGCTGAACCGAAATTTTGATGTGAAAGTAACCGGCGTATATAAAGACCTGCCGGATAATACAAGCTTTCGGAACCTGAAAGTAATAATGCCCTGGGAACTATGGCTGATTGATAATCCCTGGGTGAAACAAATGAATGATCCGTGGGATAGCAATTTCAGTCAGACCTTTGCGCAGCTGGCAGATAATGCAGACCTCGAAAAAGTTTCTGCAAAAATCAAAAACGCAAAACTGGATAATATAAATGAGGAAGCTAAGAGGTACCAATGGGTAGTTTTTCTGCAACCCATGAGCAAATGGAATCTTTTTAATGAATTCAAGGATGGAATAAACACCGGTGGTAATATTCAGTACGTCTGGTTGTTCAGTATCATCGGCATTTTTGTATTGCTGCTGGCCTGTATCAATTTCATGAACCTCAGTACGGCAAGAAGTGAAAAACGATCCAAAGAAGTGGGCATTCGGAAAACTATCGGGTCTATGCGCTGGCAATTGATCGTTCAGTTTTTTGCAGAATCTTACCTGATTGTACTAATCGCCTTTGTATTGTGTATTGGATTAGTCCAGTTATGTCTTCCCGCCTTCAATGAAGTAGCCGGAAAAAAGATTACGTTGCCCTGGTCTGATGGATTCTTTTGGTTCTTCAGTATTGGTTTTATTTTGATAACCGGTTTATTGGCCGGAAGTTACCCGGCACTTTTTCTTTCTTCTTTCCAGCCTTTAAAAGTGCTGAAAGGAACCTTTCGCCTGGGGCGTTTTGCTTCCATGCCCAGAAAAGTGTTGGTAGTGGTTCAGTTTACTGTTTCGGTTATGCTGATTATCGGAACCATCATTGTTTATCAGCAAATTCAATATGCGAAAAACCGGCCGATTGGATATACCAAAACAGGATTGATCAGTCTAGATCTCGAACCTGAAGTGAGAAAACATTTTGACGTGGTGAAGCAGGAGCTCATTCAGGCAGGAGCCATTGAAGAAATGGCTGCTTCTCAGAGTCCGCTTACCGATGTATGGAATACCAATGGTGGCTTTGACTGGGAAGGGAAAGATCCCAACCTGGCTATCGACTTTCCTAATAACTCAGTAACCTTTGATTATGGAAAAGCAATTCAGTGGGAGATCAAAGAAGGAAGAGATTTCTCCCGGGAATTAGCCAGTGATTCTGCTGCCTTTGTAAT
>CAZJNY010000085.1:0-13982 GCA_964547405.1 uncultured Flavihumibacter sp.
AATAGAACCATGTGGTTTTGCTTCGCCCCCCATTTCACTTCTCACATCTCACACCTCACGTTTCACCCTCTTTCACCTTTCACTTTTCACCTTTCACCTCCTTCATCGCCTTCCTTACCACTTCATCACCGGCATTCAATACCTGGAAATATCCCTCACTTCTCCAGCGATAACGGGCTACCAGCGCTTTCATGCGTTCAGCCAGGAAATTTCTGTCATCCGGTGTAAAATCACCCACTTTAACACTGTCCTGTTCCGCCATTTTTTTCAGGCTCTGCCAGTCATTTTCCGTAAAACGGATTGCCTCATTATAGGTAGCTGGATTCTTATAACTGTCTACCGCATTGCGGTTGCGGACATAATAGAGATAGGTGAAATTCCCAATGGTATTGTTGCGGTAGAGCGCAGTTACAGAGCTGGATAAAAGGGTAGTATCTGCACCAACAAATATATCCGGAACTATACCACCACCACCATAAACGGTTTTGCCTTTACTCGTTTTGTAGGCTTTGCCATTGGCGGCATGGATGCTGTCGGCACTGTTCATTTCCCCGTTTTCAAATCGCTTGTGCAGATCATCCTGGTAGTCTTCAATGCCTTTGTCATAAGGTTTTTGTATGCTGCGTCCGCTGGGACTATAATACCGGGCAACCGTTAAGCGCAGCGCAGAGCCATCGCTTAGCTGATACTGCTCCTGAACCAGGCCTTTGCCAAAACTGCGGCGACCAATGATGGTAGCCCGATCCCAATCCTGCAACGCACCGGCCAATACTTCACTGGCGGAAGCCGCCTGTTCATCCATTAGCAGAATTAGCTTCCCCTGCTCAAATAAACCGTTCCGGCGAGCCCGGTACTCCTGCCTTTTCATGCTGTTACCCTCGGTATATACGATTAGTTTATCTCCGTCGAGAAATTCGTCTGCCATATCAATCGCTTCTCCTAATATTCCACCCCCATTGCCGCGAAGGTCAAGAATCAGCGATTTCATGCCTTGCCCCAGCAATTTTTCCAGGCCCGCCATGAATTCCTCATAAGTAGTTTCAGAAAATTTACTGATCCGCATGTATCCAGTGCCTGGTTCCAGGATATAGGCGGCATCCAGGGAAGGCAGAGGGATTGTGCCCCTGGTAATGGTTACCTCCATTGGTTGACCGTTACGGAGCAGGGTGGTGGTTACCTTTGATCCACCCGGGCCCCGCAGCAATTCTTTGATGCGATCGGAACTGATACCGCCGGTTACCGTGGTGTCACCAACTTTCAGAAATTTATCACCCACCTGCAAACCTGCTTTTTCACTGGGACCGCCAGGCACCACATTCACTACATTCACGGTATCGCGGAAAAGCTGAAATTCAATGCCTATGCCCTGGAAATTACCCTGCAGATCTTCCGTCAGTGCTTCCAGGTGTTGTGCCGGAATAAAATTGCTGTGGGGATCCAGTTTGGTCAGCATATCCTGAATGGCCGCATTTCCCAGCGTATCCACATCCACTTTATCCACATATTTCAACATCACCAGGTCGAGCACCTCCTGAAGAGGAGATCTCTTGGTGTCGAACTTAAAAACATTGCTGGCTACCTGCGTATTATCCCGCAGTTTATATCCTACCACCATACCAATGATCATTACCACCGCGAAGAGCAGGGGTAGCCAGACCTGAACTTTTTTTCCTTGCTTCATAGTACAATCTAAAGGTGCAAATTACTGAAATGCAGGGAGCTGCTCTTCATATTATTGCAGACAGTATGCCAACATAGTTTTATTTTCGTTCCAGCATTAAAGTGAATTCATGGCCATATTACTAGCAGACAGTGGTGCGACCAAATGTGAATGGTGTGTAGTGGATAAAGGAAAGGTTAAAAAAACGGTTTTCACCCTGGGCATTAGTCCTTATTTCTTAACAATTGACCAAATTGAGGAGTTGATCCGGCGGGATGTATACCCCCAGATCAGTCGCTTTAAACTGGAGGCGATCTATTATTATGGCACAGGCTGTAAAAATCCGGCCAACCGGAAAATGGTTCAGAAAGCCATTAAAAAGGTATTTCCGGACCAGCCGGTAGAGGTCAATCATGATTTGATGGGAGCTGCCCGCGCGGTTTGCCAGCATGATAAAGGAATCGCCTGCATTCTCGGAACCGGTAGTAATTCCTGTTATTATGACGGTAAAAAAATAGTAAAAAACAGTCCGGGTTTGGGATATGTGCTAGGTGATGAAGGCAGTGGCGCCTACCTCGGAAAAAAAGTGATTCAGTATTACCTGTACAAAACATTTGATGAAGAACTGACCTACCGGTTTGAAGATAAATTCAAAATGAAGGATGTGGATATCCTGGACCGGGTTTATAAACATCCGCTACCCAACAGATTCCTGGCAGGTTTTGCCCTCTTCCTGGCAGAAAACCGCGGACATTATATGATCGAAAATATTATTGAAGACGGAATCAATGATTTTTTCTTTCAGCATGTTATCAAATACAGGGAAAGCTGGACGCATCCCATTCATTTTGTAGGTGGGGTAGCATTTGGTTTCCGCGATGTGGTTTCCGACCTTTGTTCTTCTTATGAACTCGAATTGGGGAAAATTCTTCAACATCCGATTGAAGGCCTGATTCAGTATCATAAATAATTTCACGATCAACGCAAGCATATGCCTGAATTTGTTAAAGTAACCGAGCAGGAGAGCCGGTATCGTCACCTGGAGAAAATGGAGGTGTCGGAAATTTTACACTATATCAATAAGGAAGATCAGGAAGTGCCGCTTGCTGTTGCAAAAGCCATCCCGCAAATTGAAAAACTGGCAGCAGCCATTACGGATAATATGTTAGCAGGCGGTCGTTTATTTTATATCGGCGCCGGTACCAGCGGACGGCTGGGTATTCTGGATGCAAGTGAAATTCCTCCCACCTATGGCATGCCTTATGGATTGGTGATCGGTTTGATTGCTGGGGGCGAAAAAGCCATTCAGAAAGCTGTTGAAAATGCAGAAGATAGCCTGGATCAGGGTTGGGAAGACCTTAAAAATCATGCGATCAACGAAAAGGATATTGTGGTCGGAATTGCGGCCAGCGGAACCACTCCCTATGTAATCGGAGCTCTGAAAAAATGCCGCGAAAATGGTATTCTGACAGGTTCGGTTTCCTGTAATCCTCATTCTCCTGTAAGCGCGGAAGCGGATTTTCCCATTGAAGTAGTAGTGGGTCCAGAATTTGTTACAGGCTCTACCAGGATGAAAAGCGGAACCGCTCAAAAACTGGTGCTTAATATGATCTCCACTACCGTGATGATTCAGATCGGAAGGGTAGAAGATAATAAAATGGTGAATATGCAGCTAAGCAATGAAAAGCTGGTAGACAGAGGCACCAATATGGTCTTACAACAATTGCAGCTGGATGATTATGAAAATGCAAAAAACCTGCTACTGAAATATGGTAGTGTTAAAAAGGCCGTAGATGCCTGGAGATCCACGCATCCCGCATGATCAGTTTCTGGAGATCTTTGTAACTTGCCGGGGTGCACGAAATAGAACCATTTTACAACTGGCGCCATATTTATGTGAGTGAAGAAGATGAGCGATCACCTTTTTACGGGCGCGTTTATTCCGAGTTTGAGTATTCACAAACCATCTATAACTTCTATATCCATCCGCAATGGGATGAATTTGGATCCCGCACACTTTATTTGAAAGTGATCCTGGCGGACTATGAAGAGCAGTACGTAATTATTGAACTATTGGGAGAATGGAATGATGCCATTGAAAATGATATCATGCAACTCAAAAGGGAGGTCATCGACAAGTTTCAGGAAGTTGGTATTCACAAGTTTATTTTCATTGCAGAGAATGTACTCAATTATCATTCCGGTGATCGCGATTATTATGAAGAATGGTATGAAGAAATGGTGGACGAAAATGGCTGGGCGGTTTTACTCAATATGCCGGAACAAACCCAATACGATTTCCGGAAAGCCAAATTGCAGCGTATCATTGAACTGGTCGAGCTTGATAACTGGCGTACCTTCAAACCCTTCCATTTGTTTCGAAAAATGGATGACCAGCAAATGAAACGGCTCCAATAAGCATACTTAACTAACATTCGTATGTAAAAAACTTTTTTCTTGTATTCAATCATTGTATATTTTTACTCCATGATCAGAACAAGTGCATTTGGCCGATTTTATTTTTACTTCTACTTTTTTACAGGCAGAAGGCCGGCGATGCTTTGTGTTAGATCAACGAACTAAGATCACTTAAACTAAACATAAAGAGTCCCGGCGAAAGCCCGGGACTCTTGTTTTTTATGGCAACAAGAGTATCAATACAAGGTTATGAAGGAAGCTTCCACCAGGTGGCAGCCCAGCAATTTTTCGGCAGGCAGGTTGAAGTAATTCCCTGCGATACCTTTCGGGAAGTGGTGAAAATCGCTGCCAATAAAAAGGAAAGCGAAGGTGGCGTAATGGCCATCGAAAACTCCATCGCTGGCAGCATTCTTCCCAATTAC
Source organism: uncultured Flavihumibacter sp. (assembly GCA_964547405.1). GTDB lineage: Bacteria > Bacteroidota > Bacteroidia > Chitinophagales > Chitinophagaceae > Flavihumibacter. The sequence continues at coordinate 4,501 of CAZJNY010000085.1, forward strand.
AACCTTTTACAGAAAAGCAACCTGCAGGTGGTAGGGGAAGTGTATCTTCAGATCCGGCAGAACCTGCTCGTGAATCCCGGTGTACAACTGGAAGATATCCGCGAAGTGCATTCCCACCCGATGGCCATTCTGCAATGCATCGACTACCTCGAAAAATACAATTGGAAACTGGTAGAAACGGAAGATACCGCACTCAGTGCCAAACACATTCATCAGAAACATCACAAGCATGCCGCAGCCATTGCGAGTAAGCTGGCAGCGGATCTGTTTGAGCTGGAAGTATTGGCGCCGAATATCCATACGATGAAAAACAATTATACCCGTTTCCTTATTCTCAAGCGAAAGGATACAGCGGAAGAAATTCCGGATGCCAATAAAGCATCGGTTAATTTTCATACCGATCATTCCAGGGGTAGCCTGGCAAAAGTGCTGACGCGTATTGCTGAGGGCGGCATCAACCTGAGTAAGTTGCAAAGTTTTCCGATTCCGGGCAGCGACTGGCAATACAGTTTTCATGCAGATATGGAATTCGACAGCCTGGAACAATTCCGGCAGGTAATGAATGAAATCGAACCGCTGACCGTAAGTCTGCAGGTTTATGGAATCTATAAAAATGGTAAGCAATGATGCAGCTAAAAACAGCCAGCCGGTTGAATGGAATTGGTGAATATTATTTTTCTCAGAAACTCCGTGAAATCGATTCGCTTAATAAGGAAGGGAAAGCGATTATCAACCTGGGTATCGGAAGTCCGGATTTGCCGCCACATCCCGATGTGATCAAAACCCTGCAGGAGGAAGCAGCGAAACCGAATGTGCATGCCTACCAGAATTATAAAGGTTCTCCTGTGTTGCGGAAAGCCATCGCCGACTGGTATGCAACCTGGTACGGAGTTACCCTGAACCCGGATACGGAAATACTGCCGTTGATTGGCAGCAAGGAAGGCATCATGCATATCTGTATGACTTATCTCGACGAAGGGGATCAGGCATTGATTCCAAATCCGGGTTATCCTACCTACAGCAGTGCTGTAAAACTGGCAGGTGGTGTTCCGGTTTCTTATGAACTGGTAGAATCGCTGAACTGGGAGCCGGATCTGGATGCATTGGATAAAACAGATTTAAGCAGGGTAAAACTGATGTGGGTGAATTATCCGCATATGCCTACGGGTCAGGTACCGTCTGCAGGGTTTTATAATAAGCTGATTGCGTTTGCGAAAAAAAATAATATCCTGATCTGTCACGATAACCCCTATAGTTTTATCCTGAATGATGAACCAGCCAGTTTGCTTGCAGTGCCTGGCGCGATGGAAGTGGTGGTGGAACTGAACTCGCTGAGTAAAAGTCAGAATATGGCGGGCTGGCGAATTGGTTTGCTGGCAGGTGCGAAAGAACGCATTGATGAAGTGATCCGGTTTAAAAGTAATATGGATAGTGGCATGTTTCTGCCGGCACAGCTGGCTGCAGCGAAAGCCCTTCAGTTAGGAGCCGACTGGTATGCATCAGTAAATGAAGTATATGCCCGTCGCAGGAAACTGGTGTTTGAATTGCTGGATTCCCTGAAGGCTGTCTATAATCCCCGCCAGGTGGGCATGTTTGTTTGGGCGAAAATTCCTGAACAGTACAAGGATGGCTTTGAAATGAGTGACGCCATTCTCTATGGTGCCAATGTATTCATTACTCCAGGTGGTATTTTCGGTTCGGCCGGTAATGGTTTTATTCGGGTGAGCCTTTGCAGTCCGGAAGAAAAATTGCAGGAAGCGATGGAACGGATTAGGAAAGTGAATTTTGCCGGTCGGGAAAGGGAGCAGGTTTGACCGGTGTTGGATCTTTCCCGATCGGTAAAATTCCGGAGGAAGGGAGATGAAATAATAAAATGAAAAGTTGAAAATAGCATGGAACGAAAACGAATTGCAATAGTTGGGATTGGTCTGATTGGCGGATCGCTGGCCTTGCAGTTGAATGAAAAAGGAATGGCGGCCGGAATTGTTGGCGTGGATGCCAATCCGGAACATGCTGCAAAAGCACTGGAACTCGGACTGGTGGATGAGATCCTGCCGTTGGAGCAGGCTATTGATCAGTCAGATGTGATCATCCTTTGCATACCGGTTGATAAAATGACTGGGTTGCTTCCGGATGTGCTCAATCGGGTGAGCCACCAGATCGTACTGGATGCAGGCTCTACCAAAGAACAGTTAATTGACGCGGTTAAAGATCATCCCATGAGGGGCAGGTATGTTGCCACCCATCCGATGTGGGGTACCGAGTATAGCGGCCCTGCCGCAGCCGTTAAACATGCATTTGAAAACAAAGCCGTCGTACTATGCAATACGACTGAAAGTGATGATGACGCAGTAGCCTGGGTCAGATCCGCCTATCATAAAATTGGCATGCATCTGCTGGAAATGAACGCACACGATCATGACCTGCACGCAGCCTATGTGAGTCATATTTCTCATATTACGTCCTTCGCCCTGGCGAATACGGTTCTGGAAAAAGAAAGAGAAGACCAGGCGATTTTTGAACTGGCGAGTGGTGGTTTTGAAAGTACTGTCCGGCTGGCGAAGTCCAATCCCTCCATGTGGGTTCCCATCTTTATGCAGAACCGGGAAAATGTGCTGGATGTACTTAATGAACATATATCCCAGTTGCGCAAATTCAAAGCCTGCCTGGAAAAAGAAAATTATGAATACCTGCAGGAACTGATTCAGAACGCGAACAGAATTAGCAGGATAATAAAGTGAGACGTGAGACGTGAGATGTGAGACGTTAGGAAAGGAAGATGGAGGATTTAAACAATAAAAAACTAAACTTTTTAAATACTGTAATTTTATGCAAGCAACCGACAACAAAACAATGAAACAAGTAACACAGGAGGCATGGGCCAAGCGCCCGTTGATTATCGCTGGTCCCTGCAGCGCAGAAACTGAAGAACAGGTGCTACAGACAGCACAACAACTGGCCGCTACCGGAAAGGTAGATATTATGCGCGCCGGTATCTGGAAACCACGTACACGTCCCGGTTCTTTCGAAGGTATTGGTACCAAAGGTCTCCCCTGGTTACAGCAGGCCAAAAAAATTACGGGTATTCCGGTTGCTGTGGAAGTAGCTACCGCCAAGCAGGTGGAAGATGCCCTTCATTTTGATGTGGATGTGTTATGGATCGGTGCCCGTACCACGGTGAACCCATTCAGTGTTCAGGAAGTGGCAGATGCCCTGAAAGGGGTGGATGTACCGGTTCTTATTAAAAACCCCATCAACCCTGATCTTGAACTTTGGCTGGGAGCTGTAGAGCGTGTTGCCAAAGCCGGTATCAGTCAGATCGGATTGATTCACCGCGGTTTCTCTTCCTATGGAAATACAGAATTCCGGAATGCGCCTATGTGGCATCTGGCCATTGAAATGAAACGCCGATTCCCTGAAATGATGATGATCAATGATCCTTCTCATATCTGCGGTCGCCGGGATATCCTGCTTGATGTAATGCAGAAAGCTGTTGATCTGGATTATGATGGAATGATCATCGAAAGTCATATCGATCCGGACAATGCCTGGAGTGATGCCAAGCAACAGGTTACACCGGAACGCCTCGCTGAAATGCTGAACAGCATCGCCTGGAGAAAAGAAGATGTAGACTCAGAAGCCTATCATGCTGCGCTGGAGAAATTACGTCAGCAAATCAATCACCTGGATGATGAGCTTATGCAGATACTGGGTCAGCGGATGAAAGTTGCAGAACAGATTGGTACCTATAAAAAGAATAACAGCATCACCATTCTTCAGACCAATCGCTGGAATGAAATCCTGGATCGTGCTTTCCTTAAAGGAGATAAACTGGGACTGAGCAAGGAATTCATCACCCGTTATTTTGATGCGGTGCATATGGAGTCCATCAATCACCAGAATAAAATCATGAACAGCTAAGCAGGGCGGCATGGAAATAAAAAAAATCCGGATCGGACAAACCATCACCGAATACTATTTTGGTGCCGGTTTATCCGGACTGAAAAATGTTGCCGACAAAGCACATAGTATTATCCTCACCGATGAGCATGTATTTGAAGCCTGTAAATCAAAATTGAAGGGCTGGAATACCATTGTGATCAAAGCTGGCGAAGCCTATAAGATTCAGCAAACAGCCGACACGGTAATCGATTCACTCATTGAAATGGAGGCGGATCGTAAGACTACACTGATCGGTTTGGGAGGTGGCGTCATTACAGACCTCGCCGGTTATGTAGGTGCGATCTATATGCGTGGTATCCGAACCGGTTTTGTTCCTACCAGCCTGCTGGCCATGGTGGATGCATCCATCGGTGGAAAAAACGGGGTGGATGTAGATGTCTATAAAAATCTCGTTGGTACCATCCGGCAGCCTTCTTTTTTGTTTTTCGATACCAGCTTGCTGCAATCACTTCCGGTAGCAGAATGGCAGAATGGCTTTGCGGAAATTATCAAACATGCAGCCATCAAGGATGCCGCCATGTTTCGTGAATTGAAAGAACAGGATGCCGCCTGGTACCAGAAAAAGAAATCTGCCATCGCTGCACTGGTACGCCGGAATGCGTTGCTGAAAACCAAAGTGGTACAGCTGGATGAAACGGAACAGGGAGATCGCAAGCTGTTGAACTTCGGCCATACCCTTGGGCATGCCCTGGAGAACCAATATGAGTTGTCGCATGGCCAGGCTGTTGCAATCGGCATGACCTATGCAGCGCATCTTTCAGAAGCCTTACTCGGCTTCAGGCAGGCAGAAGCACTGGTGAACGTAATCGAACAATACGGATTACCCACCTATGCGGATTTCGATCGCAGCAAGGTGTTTGATGTACTGAAACACGACAAAAAAAGAGAACGCGCCAATCTTCATTATATCCTGCTGGAGAAAATCGGAAAAGGAGTGATTCACACGCTTCCACTTTCGCAGGTTAAACAATTAATTGAACAGATTTAATTCAGAATAATGGTAGTTACGGTTGAACCTTCTTCCATACAGGGTGAAATTTGGGCACCTGCTTCCAAAAGCTCCATGCAACGGGCCTGTGCTGCTGCTATAGCAGCCGGAGGTACCAGTATTATCCGCAATCCGGGAAAATCAAATGATGATAAAGCAGCGTTGGGTGTCATCCAGGCATTGGGTGCAGAAATCGAGCAAAAAGAAAATGAGCTTATCATCCGTTCTTCGGGTATACATGCCCGTTCCTCCAGTGTACATTGTGGTGAAAGTGGTTTAGGGATCCGGATGTTTACTCCGCTCGTAGCCCTCAATGAAACGGCTATTACCATCACGGGGGAAGGCAGTCTGGTTACCCGTCCGATGGATTTTTTTGATGAAGTATTGCCGCAGTTACAGGTAGATGTACAATCCAGCAATGGAAAACTTCCTTTGGTAGTGAAGGGACCGCTGCAACCTGGAAATATTACTATTGATGGCTCCCTGAGCTCACAGTTTCTGACCGGTATATTGCTTGCGTATGCGGCATCCGGAGCAAAGGATGTGTCGGTTCAGGTCACCAATCTTAAAAGCAAGCCCTATGTTGACCTTACACTGAAAGTGATGCAGGATTTTGGATTGGAAGTGCCCGTCAACAACAATTATGAGAGTTTCCGTTTTTCCGGCAACAGACCAACGGTAACCGGTACCCGAACCTATACGGTAGAAGGAGACTGGAGTGGTGGCGCATTTTTACTGGTTGCGGCAGCAATTGCCGGAAATACCATCATCAAAGGGCTGGATGTTTTCTCAACACAGGCAGATAAAGCAATTCTGGAAGCCCTGATGAGTTGTGGTGCCGGCATCAGCATTGAGCCGGAACAGATAACGGTTCGTCCTTTGCCAATGAAAGCATTTCATTTCAATGCGACTGACTGTCCGGATTTGTTTCCTCCATTGGTGGCATTAGCGGCCTATTGTGATGGCACTACAGTAATCGAAGGGGTCGGAAGACTTACTCACAAAGAAAGCAATCGTGCCCTGACCCTGCAGGAAGAGTTCGGAAAAATGGGACTCACCATCGAACTGCAGGACGATTTAATGCTGATTAAAGGAGGCAATGGCCTCCGGGGTGCCAGCGTTCATTCGCACCACGATCACCGTATCGCCATGGCTTGCGCAGTAGCTGCGTTGAAAGCAGAAGGCAATACAACCATTGCAAAAGCCGACGCGATCAATAAATCCTATCCCGATTTTTATGAACATATCCGTTCACTGGGAGCTAAACTAAAACAAGAAGCATGAATTCATTCGGACGAAATTTTCGGGTATCCATTGTTGGGGAATCACATGGCCCGGCTGTAGGTGTGATTCTTGACGGAGTGCCATCCGGCCTGCCCATAGCTCCGGAAGATTTTCTGGTTGATATCGAACGCCGCAAAGGGGGCACGCAAAAAGGCACTACCCCCCGTAAGGAAGATGATCTGCCGATTTTTCAAACCGGTTTGTTTAATGGGAAGGCTACAGGTGCGCCTATGACCATACTGTTTGAAAATAAAAATACCCGTTCGGGCGATTATGAAAAACAGCGGGCGGTTCCCAGACCCGGACATGCAGATTTTGTTGCCCATGAAAAATTCGGCGGCTTTGAAGATTTTCGGGGTGGCGGGCATTTCAGCGGACGACTTACTGTTGGCCTGGTGGCAGCAGGGGTGATTGCCAAAAAAATGCTGGGAGCTATCGAAGTTAAAGCAACCATCCTCGAAATCGGGGGTGAAACAGATCTTGAAAAAGGCCTGCAGAAAGCGATTGATGCCAAAGATTCCATTGGAGGAATCGTAGAGTGCCGGGTCAGTGGCCTGCCAATCGGTTTGGGCGAACCTTTTTTTGATTCGGTGGAATCTGTAATAAGTCATGCCGTTTTCGCGATTCCCGCAGTTCGGGGAATTGAATTTGGAACCGGCTTTGCGGCGGCGCGTATGTTTGGTGTAGAACACAATGATCCCATTGAAAACAATTCCGGAAAAACCCGTACCAATCATGCCGGTGGAATAGTTGGCGGCATCACCAATGGAAATGAACTGGTCTTCCGAATCGCCATCAAGCCAACGTCCTCCACGCCAAAAGAGCAGCTTACACTCAATTGGGAAAGCGGGGAACAGGAAAGTTTTTCGGTAAAAGGAAGACATGATCTCTGCATTGCACTTCGTGTGCCGGTAGTTCTGGAAGCCGTTACGGCTTTTGTACTGGCAGATCTGATGATTCAGACCGGACAAATTTCCCGGGTCCTTTCATAAATACTATATTTAGGGCAGAGGGTAGAACAGTCTATATGAGAAATAAACTTCGTAGCATTGGAATTGTTTGGTTATTCAGTGTGCTGACCGGCTGTTTCAACTCTTCCGCACCGGAGGAAGTGGTACTGGTGGACAAAAACGAAGAAGTTCCGATGGTGGTCAGCGAACAGATTCATGAACTCGTCCGCTTTCTGGCTAACCGTAATGGATACCTGAAAGACAGCATTCTGTTATCGGAGTATGCATTGTTGCAGCAATTTTATGAGAACAATGGATATCATCCTGTCTGGAGTGAAGGAGATCGCTGGAAACCGGCAGGTGACAGCCTGTTTTTTGCCATCAGCCAGGCGAAATCTTATGGTTTATTTCCTTCCGATTATCACCATCGCCTCCTGCTTGAAATCCGGAATAAAATCATTCTTGATTCTGTTAGCAGAAAAAACGCCGCACTCTGGGCCCGCGCTGACCTCCTGCTGACAGATGCCTGCTGGAAAATGGCGCATCACCTGAAATATGGGCACCTGAACCGGGATAGTATTACCATCCGGAAAGATTCGGCATTTACAGAGGAAGAAAAATTAACGCTGCTGGGTTCACTTTATCGTAACGGTCAGGTACAAACGATCCTTGGCAGGCTGGAGCCCAGGCATAAAAAATACCACGAGTTAAAGCAGGGACTGGCTGGCTTTTTAGCCAAAGCCAAATTTCAACCGGTAGAACAGATAACCTATCCAACGGCTGATTCAATGGCATTTGTTCAGCAGGTAGCACGCAAGTTAAAAGGGATGGGGTTGCTGGACAGCAGCTGGGTAGCGGGAGATGATTCCCTTGTTTATGCCCGGGCGGTGAAAAAATACCAGGCATCCAAAGGCATCGTTACAACCGGCTTTGTAGCGCAATTAACTGTTGCCAGTCTGAATACGACCGACTGGGACTATTTCAACACTATTGCATTAAACCTGGACCGTTACCGGCAACTGCCCGATACCATGCCGGAAACCTATGTTTGGGTAAACCTTCCGGCTTATCAGCTCGAAGTAATGGATTATGATACCATTGCCCTGAAATCAAAAATAATCATTGGTACTCCAAAGACGCCTACACCGGTATTGAACAGCTCCATCACCAATTTTATTACCTACCCGCAATGGACAGTGCCCTATAGTATCATTTTTAAGGAAATGCTGCCCAAAATCAGAAAGGACATCGGGTATCTGGCCAAAGAAAACCTGATGGTTGTTGACAGAAACGACAGTGTAATTGCACCCGAAACCATCGACTGGTCGAAGGTTTCCAGAAACAGTTTCCCCTACCTGCTCAGGCAGCGCCAGGGTGATGATAATAGTTTGGGGGTAATGAAATTTAATTTCAGGAACAAATACAGCGTGTACCTGCATGACACCAATGCACGCGGACTTTTTTCCAGGGAAACCAGGGCGCTCAGCCATGGTTGTGTCCGCGTTCAGAAATGGGAGGATCTCTCGCATTTTCTGGTCCGGAACAATGAAATCCGCTATCACCCGGATACTATCCGGGCACTGATTCTGCGACAGGAGAAAAAGACAATTGGCGATTTTCCGCATGTTCCTATTTATATCCGGTACATAACAGCAGCAGGAGTGGAGGGAGATATTCAGTTTTTTCCCGATATTTACGAGGAAGACAAACGCCTGAAGGAAAGGTATTTTGCTTCCAAACCGATAAATCCATGACTATAAAAACTGTATTTCCCCTGCTGGGAATGCTTTTACTACTTACAGCAGAAGCTGCAAAAGCGCAGGACTCTACTAAAGTCCCACAAAAAAAACGGGTCGTCAATCTCGATTCAGTTCAAAACGGAGTAGCCAGTTATTATGCCCGTAAATTTCAGGGCCGTTTAACGGCCAGCGGAGAACGGTATGATTCTCTTAAACTAACGGCAGCGCACAATGGACTTCCATTTGGAACCTGGATAAAAGTGACCAACAAACGAAACAAACGGACAGTTATCGTGAAAGTCAATGATCGCCTGCACCATGCAAATGCCAGGGTAGTGGATCTCTCAGCTGCGGCTGCTAAAAAGCTGGGGTTTTATTCCAGGGGACTTACCAAAGTTAAAGTGGAAGTGCTTGGAAAAAAGAAACCAGTTGACCAATAGGTGCCTACCAATAATAAATAATTTCCAAGTTTAAGCAGGAGGGTTTATTTTTGCGGCAGTTTAAATAAACTACTCATATGAAGAAATTAATACTCTCATTGTTGGTTGGATGCACTGT
>CAZJNY010000086.1:0-13908 GCA_964547405.1 uncultured Flavihumibacter sp.
TGTTATCTTTGACTAAAATCGCACCAATGGAATTATACAGCGAATCGCTGACAGGATACAAAAGACTGATTACAAAAGAGGTTCGGATTGGGGATCTGTTGCTTGGGAACGGTCATCCTATCCGGATCCAGACCATGACCACTACGGATACCATGGATGTGGCCGCTACGGTTGCCCAATCGATTCGTTGTATTGAAGCCGGTGCGGAACTGGTGCGGATAACTGCTCCCAGCAAAAAGGAAGCGGAACAATTGTTACTGATTAAAGAGGCCTTACGCAGGCAGGGGTACACCACACCACTTGTAGCAGATATTCATTTCACACCCAATGCAGCAGAAATTGCTGCCCGGATTGTGGAGAAGGTACGCGTGAACCCGGGCAATTATGTTGATAAAAAGAAATTCGAACAGATCGATTATACGGATGCCGAGTATTCGGAAGAAATTGAACGGATCCGCGATCGGTTTACCCCGCTCGTAAAGATTTGCAAAGAGTATGGTACTGCAATGCGCATTGGTACCAATCATGGTTCTCTGAGTGACCGGATCATGAGCCGATACGGAGATACGCCTATAGGTATGGTGGAAAGTGCCATGGAATTTCTGAGGATCTCCAGGGATGAAAATTACCATAACATCGTGCTGAGCATGAAGTCCTCCAATCCCCTGGTAATGGTGCAGGCGTACCGGCTGCTGATTCAAACCATGGAAGCAGAATTCGGAGAGATTTATCCCTTGCACCTGGGTGTAACAGAAGCAGGCGATGGCGAAGATGGTCGTATAAAATCTGCTATAGGAATTGGTACCTTGCTGGAAGATGGAATCGGCGATACCATACGGGTATCATTAACCGAAGATCCGGAGTTTGAAGTGCCGGTTTGCCGTGATCTGGTGAAAAGATACCGGGATGACAGTGAGTTGCCGGCAGCAACACAGGGCCTGGTGCCCGAAATCAAAACAGGTTCACTGGGCTATAATCCTTTTGAATACAAACGCCGGGAAAGTTTTCAGATTGATGTAATAGGTGGTAAACAGGTTCCGGTGGTGGTTGCGGATATGAGTAGTATACAAAATATCCAGCCTGCCGACCTGGTAGCTATCGGGTATACCTATGATGCTGTTACTGATAAATGGGCCATCAGTGATGCGGCTGCGGATTTTATTTTTACTGGTCACCAGTTGCTAGATTTTGCCTTGCCGGGAACCTTAAAAGTAATTTGTTATCCGGCTACCTGGATGGAAGCTCCTGATAAGTCGAAGTATTTTCCAATTTACCAGGATAGTGGTTTTGTGAGTGCTGAGTGGAAGAGTGAGTTGATGAATTTTGTGATGATCGATTGTTTCAATGATGCCAGTCCGTTGAATGATTTTACCTGGCTGGATGAATTGGCCCGGGATAAAACAGTAGTGTTTTGTTTGAGCAGTACTAATCGCAATGCCATGCAATCTGTACGGCGTATGATGATGGAGTTGTTAAACAGGCAGATTCAGCATCCGGTGATCCTGATTGCCGACAGCAAATGGACTACCGTTGATGAACACCTGATTCATTTTGCTGCAGAAACCGGTGCCTTATTTCTGGAAGGAATGGGGGATGGTATTTGTCTGGGAATTTCTTCAAAGGAACCCCTTACGAATGTGCAGGTAAGTGGCCGCACCTATCTGCCGGTATCGAATGTGTACCAGTTCATGAACAATACCGCTTTTTCAATTCTGCAGGCCACCAGAACGCGGATTTCCAAAACAGAATATATATCCTGTCCAAGTTGCGGACGCACCTTGTTTGATTTGCAGGAAACCACGGCAAAAATCCGGGCAGTCACCAATCATTTAAAGGGGGTGAAAATTGCCATAATGGGATGCATTGTAAATGGTCCGGGTGAAATGGCGGATGCTGATTTTGGCTATGTAGGCAGTGGGCCTGGCAAGATTACGCTGTATAAGGGCAAAGAAGTAGTTAAACGCAATGTCAGCAGTGAAGTGGCAGTTGATGAACTGATCGTTTTACTCAAAGAAAACGGCGCCTGGCTGGAACCCACACCCGTCGGGTAACCGTCGGGTACCCGACGGGTAGAGGATCAGAATTTTTTGAGGATGGCACGCTGGTGGCTGCGCATGCCGTAGGTTTTGACCTTGGGTATGCTATCACCACCTCCGGTTATCACAATGGGTTGTTCCTGAAAATTGTAAAATTCCACCAATAGGTTGTTGCCTGTAAGTTCATAACAGTTCATAATGGTATTTCCATCTACTGTAAATGTTCCGCAAAAACGGTTGCCGAGCAGGAACTGATCCAGCACAATACTATTCTGTTCATCAATCAGCCAATGGCCTCTTTCTTTATTAAAAGGTTTTAATAAATAGGGCCGGTTGTCCTTGCCCGTTGTTCCGTAAATAATTCTCCAGGTGTACTGATCTGTGCTGTCTGCCGGAAGAATATGCAATTCCATGGGTACTCCCTGCCGCTCCTGCAGGCCCTGGAACCAGGAAAGGTTCCCCTTCCATTTGCCGATCCAGCTTTTTGGGAAGTTATCGGCAGGCGTTTTTTTCTCCTGGGCCAGGGATTCATTCAGCCAAAAGAAGGTCAGTAAAAAGAGGGCGAAACAACAAATTCGCAGGTGGTGAAACTTCATGATCCGGTAAATGATTTCCACAAATTCGGGAATATTCCATGCAAGGCATCATTCTTGTTAACATATTTAAGAAGATTTTTTATCTGTACTCTGAGAAAAAAAAGGGGCGTGATGTTCGCATCACGCCCAGCTTTTGTAACTCAACTGTAAAACCAAAAAAAACTATTAAAACCTGATTGCATAGCCGATGTTGATGGCGTAATCAGCAAAAGCCGCATCGCCATGGCGGTAGGTGCCGCTGGTGATGGTTGCTTCTTTATCCGTTACGCTGCGGGTACGGTTTCTTTCCAATGCTACGGGCACTGTCAGAAAGAAGAGCGATTTTTTCTGCTGGTAAACGAGTCCGGGTTCAACGGAAACTACATAACCGGGACGGCGGAAATACTTACTCCCTCCCAGGATATCCTTGACAGGAATTCCTTCAATTCGTCCTCCAACACTTCCTGAGAGTCCTTTGAGGGTTCCAATAAAATTGTATTGAAATCCAATTCTGGCCATGTATTGATCGGCCACACTCATGATGGATTCGTTGGCCAGTACTGCACTAAGGGTTTCGCGGTAAGTACGTGTGCCATTTTGTTCACGGGGATTGGAGAGATAATAGAAGTTGCCATATAATCCTGCCAAAGGGGAGAAATTATAAAAGCTATTAAGCTCAACTGCCAGGCCGGTTCCTCCATCTCCCAATTGTATGGACTGATCTACAGGTCTCATTTCACCATTTCCATTTGGGCCAACGTTTTCAAAAAAATCTTCATAGCCATAATCTCCGGTGGGTAGTTTTAGCCCGGCGCCCAGCTGGAAATTTCCTTTACTGTGTTTGGCGGGGTCAATCATCCAGCGATAGGCCATAATGCGCATGTCTCCGATACCAAAGGAACGGGTGTTATGCCTTTCTGTACGACCATGTTCATAGAGCGAGGAGCGTTTGTTCATGCCGATGGGAAGCCCAACGAGTACAGACCAGCGGCTATTCAATTGTTTGCTTACAGATAAATCCAGCAGGTGCTGCCAGTTAATTACTTCAGTTTTATCTTTCAGGCGTTCTTCCTGTTCATCCCGGCCTTTATAATGGCGGAAGGATTTGAAGTAGCGATAGCCCATGTTGAATTGCCAGGACCCGGCTTCAATTTGTTGGCCACTGATATTACAACTGGAGCCACCGCCACGGATGGCCACGCAGCCCTGAGCGTTGACATTGGCCGTAATGGTAAATAATGCAATGGAAGAAAGAATGATTTTTTTCATGATTTTTAGTCTTGGTTGTTGCTTAATTTTTTTTCATAGTGAGTCGCTGAACAACAAGTTCACCAACGCGTTTCCCGGACTCAATACCGAGATCGTTATCGAAGCGAAAATGAATACCTCCGTAAAGCCGGCTCATAGCTGCTTCGGCAGAAGCCTGCCGGAATGATTTTATTTCCCGGTTGGCGATTCCGAATTCCAGCAGAGAGGTATCTGTGAAGGCCAGGTTGTCTCCAAAAACACTGGTCATGGATTCTGCGGCAGCAGCAGAAGCTGTTGCATGTCCACTTGGGAAGGAGGGGAAGGGAGGCGTTTGAATATACGGCCGCCATTCCGGATCCACCAATTGATTAATGACGGTTTCCGGACGGATATAATTGTACATGTATTTGCCTTCCCAGCAGCTGATGAAACCATCAAAGAGCGCAATCGCTGTTTTCGCATATCCGGTAACGGTAGTATTAAAGTCGGCGCCAGCTTTTTTAGCGGCAATCCCCACTATATTCATCCAGTGACCAGGAGGTGAAAACTTTTTGGTGGCAAACATTACGTGACCGGTAACATTCATCTTGAATGGATTATCGTCCCAGAAATCAGCGATGTGTTTTTGTTCGTCGGTAAGGCTGTCTCCAATTTGTTTTACCTCCATCATTGCCTTATAAAAAGCACTGTTTTTGTTGGTGGGGTCAAATTTGGGAGGCACCATGGCCCGGCAAATAGAAGCACTATCAAGTACGAAAGTTCTGATTTCCATCCAGTGTGGTTCTACCGCCTGCGCATACATAGGTGGGGTAGGAACATACCGGCCTGGTTCTTCGTTTACAGTAAATCGGGTAGCGCTTCGGGTTTCTGCATAATTATCCTTTTTTGACCAGGCCATTATGGTTGCGACTATGGTGTCAGAATAAGCGATGCTGCCGGATATTTTTTCCGATGGCATTCCAACGCTGTCTGCCATATTCAAAAGTTCCCCGTAGTAATCCATCAGGCTTCCTTCCGGGAATGTAACGGCATTTCCGACTTTGGTAAATGCCAGCAGGGCAGCAAGTGGAAAATCTATCTTGCTGGTATCGCCTGCTGCCGGCATTGCCGGCATATGTTTGATTTGCTGGTAAAGCGATTGATAATTAGCCGGATCACCAGCCGACACAATTTCATAGGCAGCGATGGTAGCATAGGCGTAATTCCTGGTAGCGATCATGGGTGGAAAATTGTTTTCCAGCACTACATCGTTCAGTTTTTTTACCGTTTTGCTGAAGAGGACGGGATCATGCATTGTTTTTGCATAATCTTTTTTGGTTCCGCATCCGGTTAAAACTAATACGGATAAAGGCAGCACAGCTACCCATTTCAGATTGGGTCGTTTCCAGCTAATCATACAATTCTGATTCTTCATATTTACCATTCATTTGTTTCTAGTTTGATCCGTCTGCCTGTCCTTTTTTTACAGCAAAGCTTCCAATGGCTTCACCACAGGCAGTTCCGGCTTCGGAATCAAACCTGTAATGGATACCACCATAAATTCTTGACTCTGCGGCTTCCAGTGACATGGCTCTGTATTCTGCTGCTTTTTCAGGGAAAATATATCCCAGCACAGTGGCTGCTGCGGCAGAGAAAGTAGAGTGGCCGGAGGTATAGGACGGGAAGTTGGGAAGGCCAATGGTTTTGATAGATGGGTCTACCTGTGAGGGACGCGGATACCAGTAATAGGTCTTGGCATCCCAGCAGCTTACTCCGGCATCAAAGATGGCCATATTCATCAGGGCAAGGGCGCGGGCTGTGCGAAGTTCGCTGAATTTTGCTTCGGCGATTGCTTCACAGGCAATTTCATTCCAGTGACCGGGGGGTGTATAGGTAGCGGCGCCATCGCTCCAAAGCTGTGCAATCCGCCATACTTCACCGGATTTGACTTCACTCATTTTTTTAACTTCCGCCAGGGCTGTTTTAAATTCTGGTGAACCAATAGCAGGCGGTGGAGGCGGGCGTAAAGAATCTCTTTGAGCGGTAGTAATTAAAAATTGCTTCACATTTCCAAAAAGCGGAAGCATACCGGGTCTTGCCGGAATTTCCAGACTTTTCCAGGGGATGGTAAGTCCGCGTGCTACGGCTGCATCCTGCAATTCTTTCCAAAGGGTTGGGTTTCCGCCAGCCTGACCCATACCATCCGTACGATAACGGGCAAGCGTAGTTGCAGCTACCTGTGCAGCAATTGCTTCTCCGGCAAGTATATCTGAAGAAGAGGCTACACCAGAAAGCATTTTGGCTCTTTTTTGTTCCGTTCTTTGCTGATCCAGCATAACGGAATCGTTGGGGAACATGACTTTCAGAAGACGGTAGGCAACATCTGCAACTACAGCATCTTCAGAAGGGTAAGAAGGAAGGGTTTCCTGTATGGGTTCCAGGGCTTTGATTGATGCGTTGTTCGCCGCCGGAGACAGGCGGTTATATTGAAATTTATAATGCCAGGTAGTTACCAGTGCGTCGTATAGTGCAACCTGCAGGTAGGCATAAGCGCGACTTGCATACGGCGGATTGGCGAACGGGAATTTTGGATAAACGCCGGGATTTTGTGCATTGGGCGCGGGATAAGTGCCATCCGGATTTGCTTCCGGAGGAATATTGTAGATGGCTACCAGTTTGCGGGCGGTTTCATTCCAGCGGATGACGCCACTGTTTTTCCACTTTTCAATCAGTTTTTTATCGGCTGAGCTGATATTACTTTGAAGGTCAATTATGTCTGACAATTCCTGCTGGTAGGCAGCACTCGAAGGATCAAGCGGCGCAGCAATGACAATATCGGCAGGTGCATTCAGCAGGATGGGTTTCCAGTTGCCACCAGATGATTCAATGGATGCGGGTTCAAAATCGGGTAAGGATCGCTGTGAGATATCTTTATTGCAGGCTGCGAACAGGAGCAGTGCTGCTGCGGAAATTATATATCTGGTCATTGTTGCTTTTTTTGGAAAGGTTTGAAAACATATTGGAGTCCGGCCATCCATCCAAAGGATTTGCCCATATTCCTTCCGGCGATGGTCTGGTCTGCCATGGCGTTAATGGCCAAACCTTTGATTCCGGGAATCCAGAACAGACCGGTTAAGGCAACGGACTCCCTGTTCATCCGGTTAGAAGGGTAAGGCATATCATTGCGGCGGATATCGCTTCCGCTGGTAGCTATTGACCAGTTGTACTGGACACCAAGGCGCAGGCGTTTGTTGTCAAAACCGGCACGGATGCTGCCATCCCAAACATCGGGAACAGCCATTTCATTGCTGTAATACTGGTCGCCGGAATAATAGGTTTCCCGGTCTACTTTAATTTTCCCTTTAGCTATGTATCCGGTTTGTACGGTGGCAAACCAGCCCTTATCCAGTTTATAGTGCCCAATTACACGGGCCTGTGCGGTGCTGGCTCCCAGTCCGATTGAGTACGGTAAAAAATCAGGAATATAGTCGCTTACGGGGGTGGAAAATCCTACAGTGCCGAAGGTGAGCAGGGTTCCTTTCCAAACCCTTGATTTACTAAGCTGGATTTTAGCTTCCATCTGGAGATCCTGCCATCCTTTCAGATGGGCCATGTAGCCAGCATCCGAGCTGTTGGAAATATGTGGTACGGTAGCGAATACGGCGATTTTGTCAGTAATGCCATAGCCAATCATTGGCATGAATTGCTGCGAAGTAAATTTTCCGATATTAAGATTCTCGCGGAGCCTTTTCCCTTCCCAATATTCGGTCCAGGTCATCTGGCCATAATCAGCTACCAGGCAAAGCTCTCCTTTAGTCATGGTGAAGCCGTCAAAAGCAGTTTGTGCGATAGATTGCAGGCTGCCGAAAAGCAGGCTGGCTGCAACTATCGTATTCTTGAAAATACGATTCGTCATTTTGGTTATGATTGCTGTGATGTGTTCAAACTGCAGGGCGCTATGATGCGTGCGCTGCAGCTAAATTGAAAAGATTTAAACCGTCACAACAGCATCGGGAGGTTGCTCCTGGGGAGCTTTACTGTACATGCAATCTTTTAATTGGTACAGGTTATAGGAAGTTGAACGGGTTGAGAAAACCGGTTCAAAAAAGGTAATTGATTCCGTTTGGGTATAATCGGAAAAAACATTCTTTAAAGCGAGCATCGGCTTGGCGGGTGAATTGGCTTTACCGGGTGCTTCCTGTACATCATTCACTAACTGGAAAAACAGGTCTCTGGCATTCGTCAACGTTGTTGCCAATGGGTTGGCAAGACATCGCATCTCCAGGGAATCGTTATATATACGGCGCTCCACATATTGATAGGTGGTGCCGTTTACGGTAACCGTTCCATTGGTGCGTTCAAAAATGGGAGAGTTGGTATAATAAGGAAGCTGATCGATAGGAAGTTTGATTGTGATCAGGCTTTCTTCTTCGTAGTTTTTATTATCAATCTGCTGGTTAAGTGATTGGTAAGAATGCTGTTCCAGCCAGGAAAAAACCGCCCGATACCCCACTACATTATAGAGGAGCATACCCGTCAGGAGTATGGCAGCTAGTTTTTTCACGACTCCAATATAGGAATTTTTTTGAAATCTCACCCGACCGGTGGCACCGGTCGGGTGGCACCGGTCGGGTAAAGCTAACGGGTGTTCGTAATTGGGCCTGGCGTTGTAACTTTGGCAATCAATTGACAATGCTTGTTTTATGAGTAAACAACAGGAACCCAAAGTGAGGATCGTAACGGCGGCGGCTTTATTTGACGGACATGATGCGGCGATTAATATCATGCGGCGTATACTGCAGGCGAAAGGAGCGGAGATCATTCACCTGGGGCATAACCGTTCGGTACATGAGATTGTGGAGGCAGCTATTGAGGAGGATGTGCAGGGGATCGCGATTACCAGTTACCAGGGCGGACATGTGGAGTTTTTCAAATACATGAAAGACCTGCTGGATCAGAATGAATGCGGACATATAAAAATATTTGGCGGCGGGGGCGGTACCATCCTGCCGGAAGAAATCCGGGAATTGCACCAATATGGTATCACCCGGATTTATTCACCGGATGATGGCCGGAAAATGGGACTGGAAGGGATGATTGAAGATGTGCTCAATCAGTGCCGGTTTTCATTGAATGGAACCAACTATTCCAAGCCAATGGGACTGGGCGAAGTGAAGGATGTAAGGGTCATTGCACGGAAGATAACAAGAGCGGAGGAAGGCATGGAAGATGGAGGAAAGGAAGAGGGAGGAAAGGAGGAGGGCGGTGCTCCGGTGATTGGGATTACAGGAACGGGAGGCGCCGGGAAATCTTCTGTTACGGATGAATTGGTAAGACGTTTTTTAAACCGCTATGAAGACAAAACCATTGCGGTTATTTCCGTAGACCCTTCAAAGAAAAAAACAGGGGGTGCTTTGCTGGGAGATCGCATCCGCATGAACAGCATTTCATCGCCACGGGCCTATATGCGATCACTGGCTACAAGAGATGATAATGTGGCATTAAGTGCATCGGTTCAGGATGCGATCGATATTGTCAAAGAAGCCGGATTTGACTGGGTCATATTGGAAAGTGCCGGTGTAGGCCAGTCAGATGCATCCATCCTGGATTATTGCGATTTAAGCCTCTATGTGATGACACCCGAATACGGGGCTGCATCACAATTGGAAAAAATCAACATGCTGGATTATGCCGACCTGATCGCTATCAACAAATTTGATAAAAATGGCGCGCTCGATGCCCTGCATGATGTGCGTAAACAATACAAACGTAATCACCAGCTCTTTAGCGCTAAAGATGAAGAAGTTCCTGTGGTAGGAACCATCGCCGCGCAGTTCAATGATGCCGGCGTGAATGAACTCTTTGAGAAACTGGTGCAGGTGGTAAAGCAGAAAACAGGTGTTTCCCTGGGAGAAGAAAAAGCGGCTACTCCTCACCGTGATACCGTTCAGCAATCCATGGTGATACCGCCGAAACGGGTTCGGTACCTGGCAGAAATCGCTGAATCCAACCGCGCCTACAATCAATGGGTAGAGGCGCAACGCGCCATTGCGAGCAAACTGTATCAGTTAGCAGGAGTGATGCAGGAACCAGGGCTTGATAGCGTTTCAGAACTACAATCGCTTCGGAAAAAATACGAAGAAGCCCTGCATCCTGATTGCAAAAAACTCCTCGACAACTGGAAAGGGTTGGTGGATGCCTACAACAAGGATTTTTTTGAATACCAGGTTAGAGACAAGGTGATTCGTCAGCCATTGACCAGTCTGTCGTTGAGCGGAACCAAAATCAAAAAAGTGGTATTGCCCCGTTACCAGGATTGGGGTGATATTCTTCGCTGGCAATTACAGGAAAACCTGCCGGGATATTTCCCGTATACTGCCGGTGTGTTTGAATTGAAACGCCAGGGCGAAGATCCAACCCGAATGTTCGCAGGAGAAGGTGGCCCGGAGCGTACAAACAAACGCTTCCATTATGTATCACAGGAACAACCTGCCAAACGATTGTCTACCGCTTTTGATTCGGTTACCCTTTACGGTGAGGACCCGGCCGTACGCCCTGATATTTATGGAAAAATCGGCAATAGCGGAGTAAGTATCGCCACGGTAGATGATGCAAAAAAATTATACAGTGGCTTTGATCTCTGTGATCCGCGTACTTCAGTGAGTATGACGATTAATGGTCCGGCTCCGATACTACTTGCTTTCTTCATGAATGCGGCGATCGACCAGGTTGCAGAAAAATGGATCTCTGCCAATGGCGGATATGAGCAGTGGATCAAACCCGTATTGGAGAAAAAATACCAGCACCTGCAGAAGCCGATCTATTACAATCCTTCCTCACCGGAACGTTTACCAGATGGAAATAATGGATTGGGGCTCGCATTACTGGGACTCAGTGCGGAGGAAGTACTTCCAATTGAAACCTATAATCAATTGAAAGCGGAAGCGCTGAGCCAGGTTCGGGGAACGGTACAGGCAGATATCCTTAAAGAAGACCAGGCGCAGAATACCTGTATTTTCTCAACTGAATTTGCGTTGAAACTGATGGGAGATGTGCAGGAGTATTTCATCAAACAGAAGGTTCGGAATTTTTATAGTGTCAGCATCAGTGGCTATCATATCGCGGAAGCAGGTGCCAACCCGATTACCCAGTTGGCCTTCACGCTGGCGAATGGATTCACCTATGTTGAATATTACCTCAGCAGAGGTATGCATATTGATGATTTCGCTCCCAATCTGAGTTTCTTTTTCAGTAATGGCATGGATCCGGAATACAGTGTGATTGGCCGGGTAGCGCGACGGATCTGGGCCAAGGCCATGAAGGAAAAATACAAAGGCAATGACCGCAGCCAGAAATTAAAATATCATATTCAGACCTCCGGCCGATCACTGCACGCGCAGGAGATTGATTTTAATGATATCCGGACTACACTGCAGGCCCTGTATGCTATTTATGACAACTGTAACTCCCTGCATACAAATGCCTATGATGAAGCGATTACTACGCCAACAGAGGAAAGTGTGCGCCGCGCGATGGCCATCCAGCTTATTATCAATCGTGAACTGGGATCGGCGAAAACAGAGAATTTTATCCAGGGATCCTTCCTCATTGAGGAAATGACAGATCTCGTGGAAGAAGCGGTGTTGACCGAGTTCGACCGCATTTCCGAAAGAGGGGGCGTATTGGGTGCCATGGAACGCATGTACCAGCGCAATAAGATCCAGGAAGAAAGTCTGCATTATGAAACCCTGAAGCATACAGGTGAATTGCCGATCATCGGGGTAAATAGTTTTCTGAATAAAAAAGGTTCCCCAACGGTCATTCCGGGAGAAGTGATCCGGAGTACCCGGGAGGAAAAAGAACAACAGATCCAGCAATTGCAGGCCTTCTGGAAACGGAATGAAAACAAAGCGGATCCGGCCTTAAAACGACTAAAAGAAGTGGCGGTGGCCAACGGGAACCTTTTTGAGGAGTTAATGGAAACGGTGAAATACTGTTCACTCGGACAAATTACGCATGCTTTATACGAAGTTGGTGGTCAGTATCGCAGGAATATGTAGTTTAGGTGTCTGACATCTAACCATGAGAAAATTACTGTTACTGACCCTGGCGCTGGGTGCAATTACCGGCCAGGCACAAACGAAGAAAAAAACAGCGCGCGCTACCGCGGCAGCTCCATCCGCAACCCCGGTTTCCCTGGAGGAACGCTTCCGGACGGTGAAATTCCGGAACATCGGACCCTTTCGGGGCGGGCGATCGGTTGCCACCTGTGGAGTTCCCGGAAACGATAAGACCTATTATATGGGCACCACCGGTGGGGGACTCTGGAAAACCACCGATGCAGGTATCAGCTGGCAGAATATTTCCGATGGTTATTTCGGAACAGGTTCAGTTGGCGCTGTAGCAGTGGCAGAGTCCGATCCCAATGTAGTGTACGTGGGTATGGGTGAACATGCGCCCCGTGGTGTGATGACCTCTTATGGTGATGGCGTTTACAAAAGCACGGATGCGGGTGTTACCTGGAAAAAAATCGGGTTACCGGAGAGCCGCCAGATCGCTGCTATCCGGATCCATCCCAAAAATGCCGACCTGGTATATGTGGCCGTGCAGGGAGCGCTGAATGGTCCGTCTGAAGAGCGTGGTATTTACAGAAGCGATGATGGCGGTGCCACCTGGAAAAAGATTCTCTACGTTAACAGCAGTACCGGATGTTCGGATCTGAGCATGGATATGACCAATCCGCGGATCCTCTATGCTGCCATGTGGGAGCATCATCGACTGCCCTGGGAGGTAAAAAGTGGTGGCCCGGGCAGTGGCTTGTATAAATCGACTGATGGCGGGTTAACCTGGAACAAACTGGACCAGGGAATACCGGCTGCATTGGGTAAGATGGCGATTGAAGTATCGCGCAGCAATCCGTCTAAGGTATATGCACTTATTGAAAGCGATACCGAAAAAGAGCTGGGTGGCTTGTTTGTATCTGAAGACGCCGGTGCTTCGTTTAACCGTGTCAGTAAGGATCACCGGTTAACGACCCGTGCCTGGTATTATATTGAGCTGGCGGTGAATCCACAGAATGAAAATGAAGTGCATGTGCTGGGGGCAGAGTGGATTAAAAGCATTGACGGTGGTAAGTCGTGGCATAATTTACATACCGCCCATGGCGATTACCATCAATTATGGTTCAATCCCTCCAACCCTTCCAATTTTGTGATGGCGGATGATGGTGGAGCATCTATCAGCTTCAATGGAGGTAAAAGTTTCAGTCCGCTTGATAATCAACCCACCGCACAACTCTACCGGATCAATGTGGACAATCAGTTTCCCTATCGCATTTATGCCGGACAGCAGGATAATACTTCGCTCGTAATTGAGAGTCGTAATCTATGGGGTGGAAATATCGGAGAGCGCAACTGGTTTTATTCTGCCGGAGGAGAAAGTGCCTTCCTGGCGTTTGATCCGGATCAGCCGACTTATGTCATGGGAGGTAGTTACCAGGGAACCGTCGAATTATTAAATCAGAAAATCAATGAAGGGAAAGGGGTGATGGTAGTGCCGCTGCAATACCAGAGTATTATGCCCAAGCGGATGAAATATCGGTTTAACTGGAATGCGCCCATTGTTTGGTCGAAGGCCGATGGCGGAAGTTTTTATCATGCAGGCAATCGCCTGTTTAAGACCTCCAACCTTGGTAAAACCTGGACTGTTATTTCTCCGGATCTGACCCGAAATGATACCACCAAAATGGGTAAGAGTGGAATACCCTATACCAATGAAGGAGCGGGCGGTGAGAATTATGGAACGATCGCGTATGTGTCCATTTCCACAGACGGACAGGTAATCTGGACCGGCAGTGACGACGGACTTGTGTATGTATCAAGAGATGGTGGTGCCAACTGGAAAAATGTAACGCCAGCCGGTTTGCCGGAATGCCTGGTGAACAGTATTGAAGTATCGCCACACAATCCTGCAACGGTTTATATCGCCTGCACGAGATATAAAATGAATGATTTGTCGCCCATGCTCTATCGCAGCGATGATTATGGAGCCAGCTGGAAAAGAATTGATTC
>CAZJNY010000087.1:0-13905 GCA_964547405.1 uncultured Flavihumibacter sp.
GCTGGAAGAGTCCTCCCCTCTTTACATTCTCACAACCATTTAATAAATCATCCCCTGTATGATCAAGATCAGTAATCTCGAAAAAATTTACCGCACTGAAGAAGTGGAAACGGTAGCCTTAAACAAACTTTCCCTGGATGTAAAGGAAGGAGAATTTGTAGCCATCATGGGTCCTTCGGGTTGTGGAAAGTCTACTTTGCTGAATATACTGGGCTTGCTGGATGACCCGGATGCAGGCTCCTTTCTTTTCAACGGCATTGAAGTTGCCGGATTCAATGAACGCAAACGGGCCGACCTGAGAAAACATAATATCGGGTTTGTATTCCAGAGTTTTAACCTGATCGATGAACTGACAGTGTATGAAAACGTGGAATTGCCCCTGATCTATACCGGAGTAAAACCTGCCGAACGAAAAAAGATTGTAGAAGACGTGCTGGACAAAATGGTCATCATGCATCGCCGCAATCACTATCCGCAGCAATTATCAGGCGGACAACAGCAACGGGTTGCCGTGGCCAGAGCGGTGGTGAACAATCCCAAACTGATTCTTGCGGATGAACCGACGGGAAACCTCGATTCCTCCAATGGTAATGAAGTGATGCAATTGCTAACCGATCTGAATGAACAGGGCACTACTATTATCATGGTTACGCACTCTGAACACGATGCCCGTTACAGTCATCGGATAGTACGTATGCTGGATGGACAAACAGTAATGGAAAACATCATGGTCTAACATAGTTCCGTTTTCAGCCTCAATAAATTTGAATTCATGTCAAACAATCATTGGAAAATTGCATACCGCAGCCTGTTGAAGAATAAATTTTTCACCACGCTGAATATTGTGGGACTTGCAGCGGGACTAACCTGCTTTCTCCTCATCATGCTCTATGTTTCCAATGAACTGGGGTATGACCGATACCATGAAAATGCTGATCGTATCTATCGGATCAATTCAGATATTATAATGGGAGGTACGGAATTGAATCTGGCGGTAACATCTGATCCCATGGGAGAATTGGTAAAAAAAGACTATCCCGAAATCGAAGAGTATACCCGGATTTATAATAGCTCAGGTGCCAAAATGATCAAAAAGGGATCAACGTTTTTAAATGAAGCTAATGTAGCACATGCCGACTCCACTTATTTCGATGTTTTTTCCGCAAAAGCGGTGGCCGGAGATTTAAAAACTGCATTGGATGAACCCAACACAGTAGTCCTCTCCCGCTCAATGGCTGAAAAATATTTTGGAACTACAGATGTAGTCGGGAAAAACCTTGAAACCAATGAAAACGGATCGACGCTCTACAAGATTACCGGAGTAATGGAAGATGTACCCAAACAATCTCATTATCGCCCGGATTTTTTGTTTGCCATGGAAAACTGCGGTTATCAGTTTGGACAAATCCTGAGCCATAATTTTCAGACCTATCTGCTGCTTAAAAAAGGCACCAATCCGGCCAGCCTGGAAGCAAAATTCCCGGGATATATCATGCGACATGTATTGCCGGTAGCACAACAGGAAATACAGATTAAAAGCATGGAAGATTTTGAGCAGTCCGGCAATAAACTTCAATACAGCTTAATTGCGCTGACCGATATACACCTTCATTCCAACCGGTTTCCAGAACTGGCAGTAAATGGTAATATCCAATATGTTTACATTTTTTCTGCAGTAGCTCTCTTTGTCCTGCTGATCGCCTGTATCAATTTTATGAACCTGGCAACCGCAAGATCAGCTAACCGTGCCCGTGAGGTTGGCATACGGAAAGTGCTTGGGTCTGGCAAAGGCACACTAATCCGGCAGTTTCTGACAGAATCAACACTGCTCGCCTATGTTTCCTTAGCTATTGCAGTACTGGCAGCCGTCTTACTTCTTTCCTTCTTTAATTCACTTGCCGGTAAACAATTTGTTATCGAAGATCTTTTGAGTCCGGCTTTTATCAGTCTTTATCTGGTACTTCCATTTTTAGTGGGACTACTGGCCGGTACCTATCCGGCCTTTTTCCTGTCATCCTTCCAACCCTTGCTGGTATTGAAATCCAGATTCAGTTCAGGGAACAGTAAAGGAACCTTGAGAAGCACGCTGGTGGTGATTCAATTTGTTACATCCATCTTTCTGATTGTGGGCACTATTGTTATTTATCGTCAGCTCAATTATATCCAGACCAGAGATCTTGGTTTCAATAAAGACCAGTTGCTGGTAATTAATAATACCTATGCATTGGGTGCGCAAAAGGATGGTTTCAGAAATGAACTACTGAAACTGCCTGGAGTATCCGGGTCTACAGCCAGTGGATTTTTGCCGGTTTCTGAAAGCTCCAGAAACGATCGCACGTTCTCCACTCAGGCAGCCATAACATCCAGTTCCGGATTGAATATGCAAATCTGGGGAATCGATGAAAACTACATTCCATTACTTGGTATGGAAATGAAATTCGGCAGGAATTTCTCTAAGGAATACGGAACCGATTCTTCAGCCATCATTATCAATGAAACAACCGCTGCCCTGATGGGATTGGAAAACCCGGTTGGCAAAAAATTGTATGCAGGAAATAACGGGGCCGAAACTACACCATTTACCATTGTTGGTGTGGTGAAAAACTTTCATTTTGAATCCATGACACAACAGATTGGGCCTGTTGCATTCTGGCTCAGACCTGCAGATTATTCCCTGGCTTTCAAAGTCAGCACCAGCCAGATAAAAACCCTGCTTGCCCAGGTAGAAAGTAAATGGAATCAAATGGCCCCTGGAATGCCTTTTCAATATAGCTTTCTGGATGAATCGTTTTCGCGTATGTATGCGGCGGAGCAGCGGGTAGGTCAGCTTGCATTGAGTTTTTCCATCCTGACTATCCTGATTGCCTGCCTTGGTTTATTCGGCCTTGCAGCCTTTATGGCAGAGCAGCGAACCAAAGAAATCGGAGTACGGAAAGTATTGGGGGCCTCTGTTCAACATATTGTGAGCCTGCTGACCCGGGATTTTCTGAAACTGGTGGGTATTGCAGCCATCATTGCTTTTCCGCTGGCCTGGTACGCCATGCATAAATGGCTGGAAAATTTTGCCTTTAAAATTACACCCGGCTGGTGGATCTTCCTGCTGGCAGGATTTCTTGCTGCACTGATCGCTCTTTTAACTGTTGGCGGACAGGCACTGAAATCAGCCATCACCAATCCAATCAAAAGTTTACGCTCAGAATAAACCATTACTATGTTTTTTAATTACCTGAAAATCGCTTTTCGAAACCTGGTAAAGTATAAAGGCTTCTCTGCAATTAACATACTTGGGCTGGCCGTAGGCATGGCTTCTGCTATTTTGATCTTTCTCTGGATAAGTCATGAAATCAGTTATGACCGGTTTCATGAGAAAAAAGAGCGCATATACGAAGCCTGGAACAAAGGTTCCTTTAATGGAAAAGTATCCTGCTGGAATACCACTCCAAAAATTCTAGCGAAAGCATTACAATCAGATATTCCTGAAGTTGAAGCTACCACCAGGGTGAATTGGGCGGATAACTACCTCACCCGTTTTGGAGAAAAGACGATTATGATGAAGGCGACAATTGTAGATTCCACCTTTCTCCATATTTTCAGTTTCCCCGTAATAAAAGGAGATGCTGAGAACGCACTGATGAACCCTTCCGGCGTAGTATTGACACAATCCACTGCAGCCAAACTTTTTGGAACAGATAATCCAATCGGACAGACAATCGAATTAAATGAAAAATATCAGTTAACGGTAACCGCTGTAGTACAAGACCCACCCAATAACTCACGCTTTCAATTTGAATGCCTGATGCCCTGGGCCTTCCTGCGGGCACAGGGTTGGGACGATGATTACTGGGGGAATAACTCAACCCGCACCTACGCGTTACTCAAACCAGCAGCAAAAGCAGAAACAGCCAACGCAAAACTGGCAGGCTTTCGAAAAAAATATGACCGTGATGATCCAACCGGAGGATTTTTTTTGTACCCTATTGAACGCTGGCGGCTCTATTCCAGCTTCACGGAAGGAAAAGAAGAAGGTGGTATGATTGAATACATCCGCATATTCAGTATAGTTGGCGCGATTATTCTCCTGATTGCCTGCATTAATTTCATGAATCTCAGCACTGCTAAAAGTGAACAGCGGGCGAAGGAAGTAGGTATCCGAAAAGTGATTGGTGCCAGACGCTTTAACCTGATGGGCCAATTTCTCGGGGAATCCATTCTGATTGCATTTTTCGCCGGACTGCTTTCATTGATTATTGTGCAGCTCACTTTACCCGCGTTTAACACATTCACCGGTAAACTGGTACAGATCAACTATAGCAACCCGATTGCCTGGAGTTTATGGATGGGTTTTATTCTCTTAACGGGCCTGATTGCCGGTAGTTATCCTGCATTTTTTCTGTCAGGATTTCAGCCCACCAAAGTGCTGAAAGGAACCTTCAGAAAATCACAGGCAGCCATCAATCCCAGGAAAGTCCTGGTTGTATTACAGTTTACATTTGCCATCGTCCTGATCATCTGTACGCTTGTGATAAAAAAACAAATCAACCACGCACAAAACAGAAATAACGGATATAACAAAGATCAACTCCTGTATTATTTCATGACAGGTTCCGCCGAAAAAAATTATGACCTGATAAAAAATGAATTACTTTCTTCCGGCATTGCCACTTCAGTTACCAAAACCAGTGCGCCACTGACCGAAGGATGGAGCAATACCTGGGGTATTTCCTGGAAAGGCAAACAACCGGATGACCGGACACTTTTTGATCGCTTCTGTGCTGATCAAAAGTTTGTAACCACTGCCGGACTGGAACTGGTCAAAGGAAGAGATTTTGATCTGGCAGCATATCCCACAGATTCTTCAGCGGTTTTATTAAATGAATCCGCTGTACTGGCAATGGGTTTTGATGATCCGATTGGGCAAACAGTTTCGGACAATGGCCGCAACTGGACTGTGGTTGGCGTTATAAAAGACTTTATTCTCCACTCCCCTTTTGCCAAAACACAGCCCATGTTTATTCAGGGGGCAAATGGATGGTTTAATGTCATTCACTTTCGATTAAATGCAGCCAATTCAGTAAGTGATAATCTCAAAAAAGCAGAACAGATTTTCAAAAAATTCAATCCCAGTTATCCGTTTGATTATACGTTCGTAGACCAGGCCTATGCTTCTAAATTTGAAGAAGAGAAAAAAATGGGTTCACTGGCGGCGCTGTTTGCCGGACTTACCATTTTTATATCCTGTATGGGATTATTCGGACTGGCAACTTATATGGCCGCTACCCGTTTTAAAGAAATTGGTATTCGAAAAGTGCTTGGTGCGTCCGTTGTTTCCATTACCACCTTACTATCAAAAGATTTTCTCAAACTCGTCCTGATTTCATTCCTGGTTGCCAGTCCAGTTGCCTGGATGCTCATGAACCATTGGTTGAAATCATATGCCTATCAAACCAATATTGATGGATGGGTATTTGTACTGACAGGATTACTTAGTATGCTGATTGCCGTGCTCACAACCAGTATCCAGGCCATTAAGGCAGCTGTATCCAACCCGGTAAAAAGTTTAAAATCAGAATAATAAATTGCCATGTTACGATCTACTTTATTGTTGGCGATCCGAACACTCAGAAGGTATGGAACCAATACGGTACTGAATCTATGCGGACTGGCAATTGCCCTGTCGGCCTGTATTATCATCTTTCTGGTGGTAAGGCATGAATACAGTTATGATACCTATCATGCAAATGCCGGCAATATTTACCAGGTGGTAAAAAAAGAAGTGAGTGAAGGTCATGAGGAATTTTATGGAGGCATTGCACTGCCTGCTAAAAAAGCACTTGTCAATGATTTTCCTGGGTTGCGGTTTACGGAACTCTTTACTGCCAGTGGTGCTCAATTCACCGTCCTGGATGAGAACAATCAGTCCTCCAATAACAAATTCCTGGAAAATCAGGGTGTGTTTTTTGTGGATCCGGGAATTGCCGAATTCTTTACCATGAACTGGGAGAAAGGCAGTCCTGAAATATTGAACAATCCCGGGATGGTAGCCATTTCCCATTCCAAAGCCGTCAACTATTTTGGATCTCCGGAGAAAGCGATGGGGCAATCCCTTTTATTTGAAAACAAGATCCGCTTACAGGTTGCTGGCGTCTTTACTGACCCACCTGCCAACACGGATTTTAATTTCCAGCTACTGCCCTCCTATGCTACACTGGAAGCCAACCTGAATCTCTGGGGATATGAAGACAATAAAGAGTCCTGGGGATTTTCCACCTCTAACCACCAGGTATATGCGCTTTTACCAGCGTCGGTTACACCCGCTCAGGTCGATGCCCGGTTTGCCGACTTCGTAAAAAAATATTACCGCCCGGAAGCGGTAGGCAAAGTTTCCCATTTTTTATTGCCGTTGAATGAAATCCATTTTGATACCAGGTTTGGAAATAATGGTACACATATAAGCAGTAAGGCTTCCCTGAGAACATTACAGCTAATCGGATTGCTGATACTGCTGATGGCCTGTATCAACTTTATTAACCTCTCTACTGCCATGGCCGTAAAAAGAAGTAAGGAAATCGGCATTCGGAAAGTAATGGGAAGTACAAGATCCCAGTTGCGCATACAACTGATGACAGAAACTTTTTTATTGGTGTTGCTTGCCCTGCTGGTTGCTTTGGTCATTACCTGGCTAACCCTGCCTTACCTCAAATACATAACTGATATTCAGGAAAGACTCCCGCTATTCCAGCCGAACCTGGTTGCCTTTTTACTATTGACTGTAGTGGCAACAGTTCTGCTATCCGGTTTTTATCCCGCACTTGTGTTAAGCAGATTCAATCCGGTGGAAGCAATAAAAAATAAAATCCATGCGCATACAATAGCCGGACTCTCCCTTCGAAGAATTCTGGTAGTGCTGCAGTTCGCGTTTTCCCAGTTACTGGTAATTGCCACCATCATTGCAGTTTCTCAAATGAATTATATACGTCAGGCGGACCTTGGATTTAACAAAGAATCCACCCTGCTGGTGCCCGGTAGTATGGATAGTATCAATATTGTTCGCCAAACAGGATTCAGAGCAGCGCTCCAACAACTTTCCGAAGTAAAAAAAGTATCTTTTTCCATGGATGCTCCTTCCAGCGATAATAACTGGACAATGAATTTTGCATTTGATCACCGCAATGAAGATCTTCCTTTCGACACCCATATCAAGATGGCTGATGGTGCATATGCTGAAACATTCGGGTTAAAAATGGCTGCGGGAGAATTTTACCGCTCGGAGGATTCAGTACAGAAAGTCGTGATCAATGAAACCATGGTACAGAAACTGGGGTTAAAAACTCCCGCTGAAGCAATTGGTAAAACAATCCGCGTTGGCCAGGCCGAATGGTTTCCCATTGTGGGAGTGGTAGAAGATTTTAAAAACAATTCACTCCGGGAATCCATCAAGCCCACCGTTCTGTTTCATGCCCGCGGCAAACTCGGATTATATATGGCACAAACCAATATCCGGCTGGAAACAAAAAATCCCGGACAGGCCATGAGCAAAATTGAACAGGTATGGAACAAATTTTATCCCGAGTATGCATTCAATGCGAGTTTTCTGGATGAAACCATCAATAATTTTTACCGGCAGGAAGAACGACTCAGCAGGCTCTATAAAGTATTTGCCGCATTGGCCATTGTAATATCCTGTCTGGGTTTATATGGACTGATCTCATTTATGGCCGTGCAGAAAACGAAAGAAGTCGGCATTCGTAAAGTGCTGGGAGCATCCGTTGCCAATATTGTTGTGTTATTTTCAAAAGAGTTTACCTTTTTAATTCTTATTGCGTTTGCAATAGCCGCACCGGTTGCCTGGTACCTGATGAATGGATGGCTCCAGAATTTTGTATTCCGAATTGAAATTGGCTGGTGGATTTTTCTGATTGCGGTTGTTATCAGCCTGGTCATTGCCTGGATTACCGTGGGCTATAAAGCACTGTCTGCTGCCCTTGTTAACCCTGTCAAAAGCCTTAAAACCGAATAATTTCAAAAACCTGTTCCTATGCTGCGCACAAACCTGATCCTGGCTTTCCGCCATCTAACACGTAATAAGGTTTATAGTGTGCTGAATATTGCAGGAATAGCACTGGGAACTGCGGCCTTTCTGCTCATCCTTGAGTTTATCTCAACGGAAAAAAGCTATAACCTTTTTCACGAGGAGGAGGCCAGTATGTATCGGTTGGTTTACAGCAATACGGAGGGTTCCTATTGGCCGGAAATGGAGCCCGGCATCGGTCCGCTTATTAAAGAAAAAATACCGGCCATTGCATCGTATTGCCGGTATGAATCGGGAATTGCACAGGGTGTAGTGAAAGTGAATAATCCGGAAGCAGCCCCCTTTCGGGAATCCGCAATTGGATATGTTGATGGTAACTTCTTTCAGTTTTTCAGCTTTCCTGTTACTGCAGGTAATGCGTCCGCTCTGCACGAGCCGTTCACTGTTTTTTTATCCGCTGCTGCAGCAGCCAAATATTTTCCCAATCAGAATCCACTGGGTCAAACCCTGCTTCTGTACAACCAGTTTGGTGAAGGAAGCTTTAAGGTTTCAGGCATTTATACCATTCCGGAAAATTCCGACATCAACTATGATATGGTATTTTCACTGGCTACTCTTGCTGCTCCCTCCTATCTGAATGGAAATGGCTGGGCGTCCATTAATAACCTCTCTTCCCAGTACATTCAGACGATGGTCAAAATAGTACCCGGAAATACTCCTGCCGCAATAGAAAGGCAACTCAATTCGGTTCGGCAATCCAGGATTCCGGAACTGGATGGCACTCTCCTTCATTTACAGGCCCTTCGTCATATGCACCTGCCCTCCGGCTTTGATGACAGATATCCTACCTATGGCAATCTCCGCTATATCTATGTATTGGGACTGGTGGCCATTCTGATTCTGTGTATGGCCTGGTTTAATTATGTGAACCTGGCAACAGCCCATGCCATCAAAAGAGCGCATGAAATAGGAATCCGTAAAATCATCGGTGCCAGCCGGGCTGCGCTGGTTCGGCTCTACCTTACCGAATCCATTACGATCAACCTGCTGGCGTTTTCACTGGCCCTGCTCCTGGTTTATCTGATTCAGCCATTTTTCAATTCGATTATACAAAAGCAGCTATCTCTGACATCCATCCGGTGGAATAGCAGTACGCTGATCGGCACCCTCACCTTTATTGCCGGAATACTGCTCTCCGGATGGTATACCGCTCTTGTAATTACCCGTCTACAACCCCTGGCCGTTTTAAAAAACAGGCTGGCAAAATCTGGAAAAGGAACAGCGATCCGAAAATTACTGGTAGTTACCCAGTTTGCCATATCCATCGGACTGGTCTTATCCACTTTTGTTATTTATCAGCAGTTGCGATTTATGCAAAACAGCGATCTGGGTATGAATATCGAAAAAATTGTGCTGCTGAAAGGCCCCTCGATTGGCAGAGACAGTAGTTATGCGGCAAGAAAAACGAGTTTTTTGCAGGCTATTGAATCCAATCCCCAGGTTCAGGATTTTACTGTCACGGGGTCCGTTCCAGGTTCCTATTACAATTTTCGTACGGCAGGATTTTCCCAACCGGGTTCTCTTGAATCCGTTAAACAAAAATCTTTCGCCTTTTCGGTTATTGATCACCGATACCTCCCTACTTTTCGGATACCATTAGTAGCAGGCAGGAATTTCACATCTGCTGAAACAGCTGTAGAATGGAATGAAAATGACAGGGTTTTGATGAACGAACGGGCAATTGAAGAATTGGGATTTACATCACCGGAAGAGGCGCTTTCAAAAAGGGTGACATGGGATGAACGTACCTTACAGGTAATCGGGGTAGTTAAAAATTATCACCATACGGGTTTACAGCAAGCCATTGATCCAATAATTTTTTATCCGCAAAACAATAATGTATTTTATTCCATCCGGCTGGCGCCTGGAAATACCCGGCAACAATTAAAGCAACTGGAAACAACCTACCGCGAAAACTTTCCCAATAATCCATTCGAGTACTCCTTCGCAGATGAACAATTCAACCGGCAATACCAGACAGAAACAAAATACGGGACCCTTTTTACCACTGCCGCTGTTTGGGCAATCCTGATAGCCTGTCTGGGATTGTTCGGATTAACCAATTATTCCATTCAATCGCGCCGAAAAGAAATTGGCATCCGTAAGGTACTGGGTGCGGGCATTCCCGATATTACCACTTTGTTGTCGCGTGATTTCATCAAACTGGTATTGATTGCCGGCCTTTTCGCCTGCCCTCTTGCCTGGTGGGCCATGCAACACTGGCTGGAAAATTTTGCCTATAGAATCACCATCCCCTGGTGGTTATTACCCATTGCAGTGGTAGTTGCGTTAGGTATTGCACTTGCCACCATCAGCATTCAAACCATCAAAACCGCCATCGCCAATCCGATTGATGCGCTGAAGTCTGAATAACGAACAATGATTGTATCATTACCGGACAGTTGCCAATTCAATAAACTCCACATCATACTGATTATCATATTTTTATAGAATTGGCACAATATTTCATTTTATCTATTCAGTTAAATCAACCGACGAATCATGATCAAACTGGAGCATATTTCCAAATGGGTAAACCAGGGTAATAACCGGATCTTTCTGCTGAAAGACATTAACCTCCATTTTAATGAAGGAGAGTTTGTATCCATCATGGGCCCATCAGGCTCGGGAAAATCCACCCTGCTGAATGTAATTGGTATGTTGGATTCAGCCGATGAAGGAGCCTATTTTTTCAACGACCAGCCAGTCCACAGCCTGAAAGAAAAACAACGTTCACAATTGTATAAACAACATATCGGATTTGTTTTCCAGGCTTATCACCTAATTGATGAATTAACCGTATATGAAAACATTGAAACACCCCTCCTTTACCAGGATACCAAATCGGCTGAGCGCAAAGCCCTGGTAGCCGATATGCTGGACCGTTTCAATATCGTTGGAAAAAAGGATTTGTTTCCGGCCCAACTTTCCGGAGGTCAGCAACAACTGGTAGGTATTGCAAGAGCCCTGATCGCCAAACCGAAACTCATTCTGGCGGATGAACCAACAGGCAACCTGAACAGCAAACAGGGAGAAGAAATCATGGACATTTTCACCCAATTGAACAAGGAAGACGGAGTAACGATTATCCAGGTAACCCATTCTGAAAAAAATGCCGGTTACGGTAACCGCATCATTCATTTACTGGATGGAAGAATTGAACACAACAGATAAGCGACCTTTTTTATGAAGAAGAATAGAACCTACCTCCTATGCATATGCGCAATTTGTCTGGTCCTGCAATTTGCAGGTACCAGGCTGATGGCGCAGTCAGATAGCAGCCGCCAGCTCTCCCTCAAAGAATGCCTGGATCTTGCATTCGCCAATAACCTGGAATTGAAACAGGCTGAATTGCTGGCAGCAACTTCGGGTATTGATTACCGGCAGTCCAGGCAAAACATGCTGCCACAAGTCAATGGAATTGTAGAACATGGTTCCAACCAGGGAAGAAGCATCGACCCCTTTACCAACAGTTATCTCAATCAGAAAATAGATTATGCGAATTATGGCGTAAATGCAGGAATTGTTTTATTTAATGGCCTTTCCACACAACATGCCATCAGCCAGCAACGCCTGGCCCTGGCCGCGGGAAAAGAAGAAATACAACAGGCGAAAGACAATCTCAGCCTGAACCTGATGAATGCCTACCTGCTGGTGTTAAGCACTGCTGATTTGCTGGAACAAATCCGGTTGCAGGCAGTATTGAGCCGCAAGCAGGTTGAACGGCTGGAGATCCTGCACAAGGAAGGGGCAGTGCCTCCTGCGCAGTATTTTGACCTGAAAGGCCAGCTGGCCAATGATGAACTCAATATGGTAAACACGCAAAACCAATTGGACGCGGCACGTTTAACCCTTTGCCAGTGGATGAATATCCCTTACGATCCTGCCCTGCAACTGGAGCCAATCCGTCCGGAAGATTTTCTACAGGCCTATGAGGGTGATGCAGCAGCCATTTACCAGACAGCCATCAATCAACTGGCAGCAGTTAAAGCAGCAAGACTGCGTACAGAAAGCGCGGAAAAAGGTATCAAAGCCTGGAGAAGTCAGCTCTGGCCAACACTGAGCCTGAATGGTGGACTTTATACGAATTACTCAAGTGCCGCCCGTACAGCTCAATTTTTACGTACGGTTGAAACACCAACCGGAGATTATGTTCAGATTAACGGTACGCAAAATCCGGTGCTGAGCATGCGCGACCAGTTTGATATGCAAAAGATCACTTATGGCGATCAGTTTAAAAATAACTATGGAACAAATATCAACCTGGCCCTGCGGATCCCCCTGCTGAATTCCATGCAAACCAGGAACCGGATTGACCGCGCAAAAATTCAACTAAAAAATGCAGACCTGGTTGAAAAAAACACCCGCATCCGGCTGCAGCAGCAGGTGGAACAAGCCCATCTGAATATGAATGCGACCTATAACCGGTATAAAACCTTGCTGCAACAGGTAGAAGCCTTTCAGGAATCCTTCCGTACTGCGGAAGCCCGGTTTACGGAAGGTGTATTGAATTCCGTAGAATACCTAACCGCCAAAAACAACCTGGACCGGGCAAATATCAACCTGATCATCGCTAAATACGAATATGTGTTCCGGACCCGGGTGCTTGATTTCTACCAGGGTAAATCGATATGGTAAGGTTAATTGACCCCCCGAATGAAATGAAACCTCACATAAGCTCTTCGTTCTATATAACTTTCAGTGTATATATTCCATTCATAAACCGAACTGTTAAAACTTCCTTTTACAGCTTCAAAAGGTTCACCATATTCTTCCATAATGAGAGAATGCTCTCTGTAATATGTATCATTCCTGAATTTTCCAAAATTTTCTAACCATAATTGCAAAAAGTCACCCTTTATTGTATTCTGATTTTGAGGTAATTGACTCATTGAAAATAGCAATTTATCCTTCCCTCCTTTTTTTACACAACGGATATATGGATTATAGTAATCCCCTCTAAATAGCAGCGTATCCATAGGAGGTTCAAATCTGACTGTTCTTTCTTCGATTGTTACTTCCAAATAAGGCGCAATCTGTGGATAACAAATTTGAATATCAGTAACAAGTGTTGAACTATTTCTAGGCATGGAGTTTAGAACTACTTCCTGGTCACCAGAAATGGAATTAATAGCATGAAAACGATATTTTCCAGTATCCTGCTGGCTGCGATAAAAGGAATAAGTATAAGTGCCATTCTGAATTGGTATCATATAAGTACCATATTGATACCATGGATCTTTTACGAAAAGTTTCCCATTTTGGACAGGTTCACCATTGCAATCTGTAACCTTTCCTTTCAATTCAATCTGATAGTTCTCAAATTTTTCGAATCGAAGATCCCCTTCATCCACATTTTCTGAAAAGGGGCCGATTTTGCGGGCAATAACAGGATCACCTGGCCCATGTAACTCAAATCGGATTTTTTTTCCCAAAGGGGCATATCCGTTTACATAGCCATTTTCATCTATAGGAAGCTTAAGTGAGTATCCAATGGAATCCAATTTCAATTCTACGTGTCTACCAGCTTTCATAGGCTGACCACTTCCCGTTAAAATCCTGGCTCTGTAAGTTATTAGCGGATCTGTTGATCCGATTAACCAATATGAAAAATGACTAACTTCTGCGATATAGACCGTACCCGATAAATATGCTTTTCCTTCCTGTTTCCATAAACCAATGGTTTCATCAAAATACCATAAATCCTGAACCAATGGAACCATGCCATTATTTAAGATATTTGCCGGAAAAGACAGCTTTACTTTTTTACCAGGCGCAATGTTTAATTTCTGATTGGATTCACCAAAAAGTTCAGT
>CAZJNY010000088.1:0-1038 GCA_964547405.1 uncultured Flavihumibacter sp.
CAGCCCGGGCGGGTGGATAGCAGCCTGGTGATGAACCTGGATCTGGCACCTACGATGCTGGAACTGGCCGGGGTAAAATCAACTGAAAAACTACAGGGACAATCCCTGCTTCCCTTACTTAAAGAGTCGAATTATAAAGGGCGCAAAAATCTCTATTATCATTATTATGAAAATGGAGAACATTCAGTATCTCCACATTTTGGAATCAGCAATGGCAGGTATAAACTGATCCGGTTTTATAAGCGAATAGAAGCCTGGGAGCTCTATGATCTGCAAACCGACCCTTCTGAAATGAACAACCTCTATGGTAAGCCAGGCTATGAGAAGCTTACCAGACAGATGAAAAAAGAACTGGCGGAAATGATTAAATTGTATGAGGATAATGAAGCCGCTGCTATTTCTGACAGCCCTTTACCAATGAATGCATTTTAATATACTGATGACCTGGCTCAAACGATATATACTATGGTGTGGAATCTGCTTTATTACCTGTCTTCCTGAATCTTTTGCTCAAGCTGAAAAAATGATTTCACAAAAAAATATACCATTCCCGCTTTATTGGGAAAATAAACCACTTCACTATGAAATCAGTGACAATACAGTAATGATCATT
Source organism: uncultured Flavihumibacter sp. (assembly GCA_964547405.1). Classification (GTDB taxonomy): domain Bacteria; phylum Bacteroidota; class Bacteroidia; order Chitinophagales; family Chitinophagaceae; genus Flavihumibacter. The sequence goes on from CAZJNY010000088.1 coordinate 614, forward strand.
GCCGGGCCTAAAACAGATATGTTTAGGGATCCGAACGTAACCTATAATACGGACAACGCCCCCAAACTGCTATTTCGTCCGGATACTGATTTTGTTTTCAGTACTTCCATCAACCATGCATTTGCAAATAAATGGGATGCAGGAGCAATTGTAGTGAAGCAGGATAGTTTGAATTGGGTCAAATTCTGTTTTGAAAAGGATTATACCGGAGCAAACAGAGTGGTTTCAGTTGTTACAAAAAATATATCAGACGACTGCAATTCGGTGGAATTGAAATCAGACAAGGTATATTTCAGAATAGCCAAAGCTGATAATGTTATCACGCTTTATTATTCGGTGGATAATAAAAAATGGCTGCTGGTTCGGCATTTTCAATTTAATGCAACGATACCTCTCCAACTTGGTTTGTTGGCACAATCCCCAAC
>CAZJNY010000088.1:1048-11765 GCA_964547405.1 uncultured Flavihumibacter sp.
CCCCAACTGGTGAATCCTGTAAAGTTGTGTTTGGGGATATTATCTATCAGAATAAGAAAATTAAAGATCCGTATTCAGGAGAGTAAATGATTGTTTTGGTATGATCTGGCGCGGATTTTCTGCTCAGGAAAATAAAATTTGGAAGGAATTGTAAGTTTATTACATTTGGTATGTACGAACATATAGACATCTAAATGGATTTTGCGATTGACCATACCAGTTCTTTGCCCCTGCATGTTCAGGTAGAAGAAATGTTACGTAAGCTGATTGATCAGCCGGAGTACCAGAATGGAAAGTTGTTACCCAATGAGATCCATATTGCCAAACGGCTGGGGATTTCCCGTAGCACCGTTCGTCAGGCTACCAACAAATTGGTATATGAACGGCTGTTGATCCGTAAAAAAGGAGTCGGGACCAAGGTTGCCAAAAATAATATCAGCACCCACCTGAATAAATGGACCAGTTTCACCCATGAAATGGATGAAAAGGGCATGGTTTTCAAGAATTATAGCATCAAAGTCAGTATGGTGTTGCCAGATAAGGAAATCCAGCAATTGTTTAATATTGGGGAAGGGATAAAAGTCCTGAAAATGGAACGTGTTAAAGGTCCTGAATCCGGTCCGGTGGTGCATTTCGTTTCCTATTTCCATCCGCGCACAGGGCTCACGGCAGACGATGATTTTTCCAAACCTCTTTATGAAACCCTGGAGAAAAAACACCATATAGTGGCGGCTTTATCGAGGGAAGGCATCAGCGCCATATTGGCTGATACGAAGATCAGCAAGCTGCTGAATGTAAAACCGGGAGATCCCATACTGTTCAGGAAACGGGTGGTTTGTGATCCCGGCGACCGGCCCTTTGAATACAATCTTGGCTATTACCGGGCTGACCGGTTCACTTATACGATAGATATTGCCCGATAATTGATGGCGGATAAAATGCTGCCAGATTTTGTCGGTTAATATGTACAGACATACGAACATAACGAACAACGATTAATAACGATTAATGCTTGCTAAATGAGAAAGATTGCACTTATCTCACGGCTGACCGCTCTTGGTATGGCCTTGCTTCTACTAGTTTCCGCTGCTATTGCCCAGGATGCGGGAAGATCCATATCGGGCACTGTTCGAACCGTCTCCGGTATGCCCTTGCAGGGAGCTAGTGTAGGGCTGAAAGACGATGCTAACACGGTTACTACCAATGCGGAGGGTAAATTTTCAGTTCCTATTGTACCTGGAAAAAATATCCTCGTAATATCATTTGTAGGCTATATCACCAGGGAAGTTCCGGTTGAAGCCGGGCCCATGGAAATCAGGCTTACCGAAAATCCGGGTGAACTAAGTAATGTGGTAGTAATCGGTTATGGTACCGCCAAAAAAAGCGACCTGACTGGTTCCGTTGTTTCGGTTCGGGCAGATGAGCTGAAAGCAATTCCGGCAACCAGCCTGGATCAGCAATTACAGGGCCGTGCAGCCGGTGTTCAGGTTACGCAAATCTCCGGTAAACCGGGTGCGGAAACCTCTATCCGGATTCGGGGTACCAGTTCCATCAATGCCGGTAACGAACCTCTCTATGTAATTGACGGGATGCTGGTAAACAGTGATGGTGCAGACCTGAGTGTGGGTGGAACCAGAGGTCCGCGCATCTCTCCACTTTCTTCCATTAACCCAAGTGATATCGAATCCATCGAGATATTAAAAGACGCCTCCGCTACTGCGATGTACGGCGCACGTGGTGCCAATGGTGTGGTACTGATCACGACTAAAAGAGGACGTTCCGGTAAAGGAGTTCTGACACTTGAAACATATCGCGGCTGGCAGCAGGTTACCAACAAACTGAAATTGCTGAACGCTGCGCAGTATGCCGATTTTGTAAATGAAGGAAGATTGAATGCCAATCAGATTCCGGTGTACGTGAATCCGCCAAACCTTGGAAAGGGCACTGACTGGCAGGAGGAGCTTTTCAGAAATGCACCTATGGGTAATTATCAGCTTTCTTTTGCCGGAGGAAACGACAAAACCAAATACACTGTTTCCGGATCCATGTTCGATCAGAAAGGGATCATTGAGAGCTCTGATTTTAAACGCTATTCCTTCCGTACCAATCTTGAACAGAAAGTCAATGATAAACTTACTGTTGGAACTGCCATCACTTATTCGAGAATATCCAGTACAGGAGTACTTACCAATGGCGGACAGATTGTACCGGGAGTAGTTACTTCAGCACTGTTGTTTAATCCGGTATTGCAGGTTTATGATTCAACGCGCGACGGCGGGTATACGTTTGAAAATGACCGTGGTAAAATCCTGGGCAACCCAATTGCTGAGGCAAAAGAGTATACTTCTACCACAACGCTTTCCCGATTCCTCGGTAATGCCTATGCGCAATATGCTTTTAATAAACACCTGACATTCAAAACGAGTTTTGGTCTGGATGCCTATACCAACAGCGAAAACAGTTTTGGACCTAATTTCCTGAAGCGTACCGAAGCAAGCAATGGAGAAGCTTCCCTTGGTAAATCCATCGGAAATACCTGGCTGAATGAAAACACCCTTTCTTACAATAACTATTTTGGTAACAGACATAACCTGAATGCTGTTGTGGGTTACACCATGCAGCAATTTAAAAATGAACAGCTCTTTGTCTATGCCTTTGATTTTCCGGATAACAGAACCGGATATCATAATATAGGAGCTGCATTAAATCCGCAGAAGCCCGCCAATAGTGAATCAGAATGGAGCATGGTTTCTTACCTGGGTCGGGTGAATTATACACTGGATGATAAATACCTGTTTACGTTGACTGGCCGGGTAGATGGTTCTTCCAAATTTGCGGAAGGAAATAAATACGGCTTCTTTCCATCCGGCGCATTTGCCTGGCGTGTGTCCAATGAAAAATTCATGGAAAATGTGGATGCCATCAGTGATATGAAATTCCGTGTTAGTTATGGTATCATTGGAAACCAGGCAATTCCTCCCTATCAGTCGCTTGCGCTGGTTGGACCATTTGGAGAAGGAGTATTTAATGCAGGCAACAGTTACGAGGTTTTTACCGGACGTGAACCTTTGAGTTTTGTGAATCGCAATCTGAAATGGGAAACGACCAGACAACTGGACCTTGGTATGGATCTTTCTCTTTTCAATAACCGGATTACATTCACTGCTGATTATTACAAGAAAAGAACCAATGATCTTTTATTGTCCAGCCCCATTCCGTTGTCCTCTGGTTTTGCCACCACCCTGTTGAACATTGGCAATATCGATAACTGGGGTGTAGATCTGGATCTGCGTACCATTAATACGAAAGGAAAACTGCAATGGACATCTGCACTCAATTTCTCACTGAACCGCAATAAAATTGTCAATCTTAACAGTGAAACGGATGTGATTTTACAGAATGCCATCCTGTTACGTGAAGGTGTAAGTATCGGAACCTTCTATGGCTATCAGTTTGATGGTATTTTTCAGTCCGATGCCGAAGCTGCATCCAGTCCGGTTTTAGTTGGACAGGAAGCAGGCGCACCGAATCCGGCATCCCGTGCCCGTGCAGGTGATCGCAGATATGTTGATCAGAACAAAGACGGAAAAATTGATGCGAATGACCGTACCATTCTTGGTTCTGCACAACCGAAATTTACCTGGGGATTAGGCAATAATCTTTCGTATAAAAATTTCGAGCTGTCCTTTTTCTTCCAAGGTTCAGAAGGTAATAAGATGGCCAATTTCAACAACCTCGACCTGCTAAATTTCAACGGTCAGCAGAATGTTTTGGCCGATGCCGGATTAAACCGCTGGACTCCTCAAAATCCGGGTAACAAATATCCCCGTGCCTTATCAGCCGGAAGTCTGGATGTTGGCGTTGTTTCCTCTGCAATCGTGGAAGATGCTTCCTACATAAGACTTCGAAATGTGACGCTTTCTTACAACCTGTCCTCAGGCATGATTTCGAAAATCGGCATGACGAATCTTCGGTTATACATCAGTGGTACCAACCTGTTAACCTTTACCAATTACTCAGGATATGATCCGGAAGCCAACACATTTGGACAAAGTACCACACTACTGGGACTAGATCTGGGTGGTTATCCACAGGCAAAAGTGTACCAGATCGGACTGAGTGCTTCTTTCTAAACGATTAAAGCTATTTAATATGAAATCACTTCGCATACAAATCATCACCCTGCTTCTGATAAGCATCTCTATGATGAGTATTGTTTCCTGTAAAAAATTCCTTGAAGAGGATCCCAAAAATCAGGTTACCATTACTAACTTTTATAAAACCGAATCCGATGCGGTTGCTGCTGTAAATGCTATTTATGCATACCTGAATTCGGTAGATAATTTTGCTTTCGGTGGAAATACTGCAGGCGTTTATCACAGTACTTTTTGGGTAATGATGGGATTGGCTTCTGACGAAATGCTGAACAACCAGCTCGGTGCGGCAAATTTTGATCAGATCTCCAGTTTTTCGCATACACCTCAGAATCCTTCCATGGAGGAAATCTGGGGCATGCATTATAAAACGATTACCCTCGCCAATATTGCTATTGCAAGAATTCCCGGAATTGAAATGAATGCCACGCTTCGTAACAGGTTGGTTGGAGAGGCAAAATTTCTGCGCGGACTCATGTACTTTAATCTGGTACGCATCTTTGGTCAGGTGCCACTCTTGATTGAAGAAAACAATCCGTTGTTACCGGAAAAAGCTTCCGTAGACGCGATCTATGCACAAATCGAACAGGATCTGAGTGATGCGGCTGGGGTTCTTCCGCTGAGTTACGATCCGGGTAGTGGTCGTGGACGTGCTACTTCAGGTGCTGCCAATGCGATACTTTCAAAAGTATTCCTGACCCGTAAAAATTGGGAACAGGGATCCATCTATGCCAAGAAAGTAATTGACTCAGAACAATATGAACTGTGGGAGGATTTTGCGGATGTATTTAAACTGAGTAGCCGTGGTGGTAAAGAAGCCATTTTCTCAGTTGGTTTCGGTGATGCGGGAGGTGCGATCGTATTCTGGGAAGTAGGTCAGTTCAATGTTCGCTTGTTACCAACTGCCTTAAGTGCGGAAGGTGTTCAGAATGCGCAGGGATGGCAGTTCCCAACGGAGTACCTGTACAATCAGTTTGATGTGGATGACCGCAGGAGAGCGGTAACCTTTATTACTGAAATAAATGGTGCCAACGGACCATTCACCATTCGTCCATATGTCAAAAAATACTGGGATCGCCAGATGGAGCCCCAGGGAAATAACTCCTCCAATGATTTTCCGGTAATCCGTTATGCAGATGTATTGCTGATGTATGCGGAAGCTCAGAATGAATTGGGGAATTCGCAGACTGCACATGATTATATCAACCAGGTTCGCAAGCGTGCAAGATATGATGGTACCAGTTATGTAAATGCAATTCCTGATTATACAGGGTTAAGTCAGGAGCAGTTCAGGGATGCCGTTCTGAAAGAACGCAGTATGGAACTGGTATTTGAAGGGCATCGCTGGTTTGATCTGGTACGTACCGGAAAGCTGGAGCAACTTGTTCCATTGGCTAAGCCTGGTGTAACTCCTGCCAGCCGCAATTATTTATTCCCCTTGCCTCAGCGGGAAGTGGATCTGAATCCCAATCTGGGACAGAACGAAGGTTATTGATAAAAATTATAGTTAACTAAAATAAATCGTCTTGTACAATTCGAATTTTGATAAGTTTCCGGAAGTAGTAGTCCATGGCTATAATGGAGCCATGGGATGGAATGAAATTGCCCAGGAACTTACCAGCAGATTACAAAGCCTTTCTAAAAATCAGCTAGTACTGAAATTAGAGTGCTATCATGGAGTATTAGTAGCGCCTGTAATTGATCAGTTGAAATTAATCTTTCCTGAAGCAGTATTGGTGGATGTGTCAACTGCCCTCTTGCCTTCGGAAGAGCTGGAAAAGAAAGTTTATCCTTTTGTTACGGATGATCCGGTTTTTGGGTATTTGAGCCCACTAACAATGGCAGATTTTTATGATGCCCGGGCATTGGAATCACTTGCGGAAACGGCGAGAACCAATGCCGCTCCAATTACCATTATTTACGGAACCGGAGCAAGTCTTGTTCCGCTGGATGATGATTTATTGGTATATGCAGATATGCCACGATGGGAAATTCAGTTGCGGTTCCGGAGAAATGAAATCAGCAATCTTGGTACAGATAATAAGACAGATGCCTTTGCCTATCAATACAAACGTGCCTTCTTTGTAGACTGGCGGGTTTGTGATAAGTTAAAACGTACACTACTTGGCAACTGTGATTATATGCTGGATACCACCCATCCTGATCAACCCAAAATGGTTACAGGTGCGGCTCTCCTGCAGGCATTGGAACAGGTGGTAAATCGTCCGTTTCGGGTAGTGCCGTTTTTCGATCCTGGACCCTGGGGCGGACAATGGTTGAAAGAAGTTTGTGATCTGAAGCGGGATGAAAAAAATTTCGCCTGGGGCTTTGATTGTGTGCCGGAAGAAAACAGTTTGCTGATTCGGTTTGATCATATATTATTTGAAACGCCGTCTATCAACCTGGTGTTTTTCCAAACAGCATCCTTACTGGGTCCTAAAGTGGAACAGGCATTTGGCGCTGAGTTTCCTATCCGCTTTGATTTTCTTGATACCATGGAAGGTGGTAACCTGAGTCTGCAGGTACATCCCCTGAAAGAATATATCCGCGAAAAATTTGGCATGCCATATACGCAGGATGAAAGTTATTATTTCCTGGAAGCGCAGGAAAACTCTTTTGTTTACCTGGGGTTGAAAGAAAATATCCAGCCTGCAGAAATGCTGACGGATCTTGCAGCAGCGCAGGAAGTATCCGGCTTTTTTGATGCAGATAAATATGTGGAGAAATGGCCGATTCAGAAACATGATCATATCCTGATACCGGCTGGTACCATTCATTGTTCCGGTGCCAATAGTGTAGTGCTTGAAATCAGTGCCACGCCTTATATTTTCACATTTAAGCTGTGGGACTGGGGCAGAATGGGGCTCGATGGTAAACCACGTCCCATTTCACTGGAGCATGGTAAAAACGCGATTCAGTGGGATAGAACAACTGAATGGACCCGTGCCAATATCATCAATCAATTCGAAACAATTAATGAAGGCGATGGCTGGAAAGAAGAGCGTACGGGTCTTCATGAAGGATCTTTTATTGAAACACGCCGGCACTGGTTCTCCAAAAAAGTGAATCATCATACGGGTAATGTGGTGAATGTGATTAACCTGATTGAAGGAAGGGAAGCGATTGTTGAAAGTCCGACTGGCGCATTTGAACCTTTCATCATTCACTATGCGGAAACCTTTATTGTTCCAGCTTCTGTTGGCGCTTATACCATCCGGCCGTACGGATCTGCAGAAGGCAGTACCTGTGCTACGTTAAAGGCTTTTGTTCGGGAAGAAAACCTGATTGATTACAGAATTAATTAACCTATGCAAGCACAACTCAGATTTATTTATCAATGTACGCTGGTTGCAGCCATTGGCGGTTTGCTGTTCGGATATGATACGGCAGTTGTAGCTGGCGCTATTGGTTATATTGAAGAAAAGTATCAGCTCAGCGCAGCAATGACCGGATGGGCAGCATCCTGTGCGCTTATCGGTTGTATGATTGGTGCGATGATCGCCGGTGGCCTGAGTGATAAACTGGGAAGACGAAAAGTGCTCATGATATCAGCCTGGGCATTTGCCATCTCTTCTGTTGGTATTATGATACCGTTAAGTCTGAATATGTTCATCTTCTTCAGAATGATCGGAGGTATTGGTATCGGTATCGCATCTATTCTGTCGCCCATGTACATTTCAGAAATTGCGCCTGCTTCCATCAGAGGCAGACTGATTTCCATCTATCAATTGGGTATCGTAATAGGTATTCTGTTGATTTATTTTGTAAATGCAGCCATTGCGGGAATGCACGATCATCAATGGAATGTGGATACCGGATGGCGCTGGATGTTCGGATCAGGGCTGCTTCCTTCTATTGTTTTTATACTGCTGCTGTTGCGTGCACCTGAAAGTCCGCGTTGGCTGGCTGCGCAAAACCAGTGGGACAAAGCAACGGATATTCTGGAAAAAGTAAATGGTAAAACCGGTGCTACGGAAGAAGTGAAAGCCATCAAATCTTCCCTTTCCGAAAAACAGGGAACCTTTTCTGAATTGCTGCGTCCGGGTTTGAGAACCGCGTTGATTATCGGAATATTCTTATCCATCTTCAGCCAGGTAACCGGGATTAATGTAATCATGTACTATGCTCCCGAAATTTTTAAGGCAACAGGTGATGGAAGTTCATCTGCCTTGATGCAAACCATTTGGGTGGGTGGTATCAATGTATTGATGACACTGGTAGCAATCCGGTATGTGGACCGCCTGGGAAGAAAAAAACTACTCCTCATCGGATCAGCCGGCATGGCAGTCTGTCTGGCTTTTGTTGGAGCTGCCTTTTACCAGCAGGCGACTACCGGATATTGGGTGTTAGGCGGAATACTGCTGTATATTTCCTTTTTCGCCATCTCTCTGGGGCCATTAACATTTGTGGTAGTGGCGGAAATTTTTCCCAACTCTATTCGGGGAAGGGCAATGGGAGTAGCTATCTTTTTTCTCTGGCTTTCTGTATACATCGTATCACAGACCTTCCCAATGTTACTTGAGTCAATTGGCAGTGCGTACACTTTCTGGATCTATATGATTATGTCCATTCTTGCCTTTCTGTTCATCTGGCGGATGGTACCGGAAACAAAAGGAAAAACGCTTGAAGAAATTCAGGACCTCTGGAAACCTAAAAACTAAACTGAATTACAATTTTTTAAATAAACGATTATGCGGTCATATTCTTTCATCCTTGCAATTTGCCTGCTTGGCATCTTCACCTTATCAGGTTGTGAAAAAGAAAAAGGCAATCCGAATCAGCCTGTATTAAAATTGAGTCCGGATAATGTATCAGGAAAATCCGGAAGAACTGTTGAAGCAACGTTGTCGATTTATGCACCGAATGGTGCAGGTACCGTAACGATGTACAAAACGGTTAATCTGCAGAAGGATAATAGTTTTGGAGGTACCGGCACCATAACAGCAGAACCGGTAAGTGTGGGTGAGGACAATTATGAGTACCATTTTTCCTATCAGCTGCAAGACGATGAGGTTGACCAGTTAGTGGGTGTCAATTTTCGTTTTGAAGACAGCAAAGGATTAGCTGCGGAAAAAGACCTGACGGTATATACCACCACATCCGGACAACAGACTATTTACAGTCGCAGGTGGGTATTGAAAAGTCGTATGTGGACATCCGTTAGTCCCGCTGTTGAGGATATGAAAGACTGTGAAAAGGATAATATTTTCATCTGGAGAGCCGACAGCACCTACACCGTAAATTTCGGAGCAGAAGCCTGCACCTTTGATGGGTTTAATGTATTTGAAAGATGGGAATTAAGTGAGGATGAAAAAACATTTACCCAGGTTTATTCATCGCTCTTTGATCCGAGCAATCGTACTACAGAAACCTATACGGTACGTTCTCTTTCAAGTGACCGGCTGGTATTGGAACAACTGATCGACCTGACCATATTCGGACTTACAGATAAAGAAGTGTTTATCAGCACATTTGAACCTGCACCCTGATTTTTCTATTTAAAAAATGCGTATGAAACCATCATATATTATAGGACTTGCCTGTTTGATTGGCAGTTGTAATTCCAAACCTGCTGAAACTGCCATCCCCATAAATACCAATATTGATACAATCCGCTTCACTGCTGAAGCAGCTCCTGAATGGAGTAATTTGTTTAAGCGGAAATCCGGATGGTTTGGTGGAGATGGAATTTTTGCATTGGTTCGGAGTGGTAATGAAGCACCGGGAGCAGCCGAAAAAGAGGAAGCCCTGATCTGGTTCAGTGATACCATGCTCGGTGAAATTATTGGGGACTCACTTCAGCCGGGTTTTAGCATGATCAATAATTCGATTGGTATACTACAGGGTGGTAAGCCCGATAGCAGCGCTATCCGTTTTCATTGGGATAAAGACAGCCAGGGGAAACCCGCAGCTTTATTCCTACCACAAACACCTGCAACATCGGCTGGCGAGTATTACTGGCTGGGAGATGGTTTTGTAAACACGGCAAAAAATAACAATATCTATCTGTTTGGATATCGGATTCAGAATATACCCAACCAACCTGTATTTGGATTTAAGGAGATGGGCAATACCATGATTATAATTCCTGCCGGAGAGCAACCGCCGTTTCCTGGAAAACGGCAGGTGGATATTCCTTTCTTGTTAAATCGCGCGGTTGATTCTGTCGGAAGTTTTGGTGCCGGCATATTGGTGAACACCAAGGAGGCGGGTGCAGTTAATCCTGATGGATATGTGTATATCTATGGATGTAAAGGACAGAATAAACAGGTGATGGTGGCAAGGGTTCAGCCAGCCGATATAGAATCCTTTGATCTATGGAGATTCTGGAATGGAACAGAATGGGTAGCTGATGCCAATTCGGTACAGCCAATCGCCACCAATGCTTCCAATGAATTGAGCGTAACTACACTTGAGGATGGCCGTTATATTATGGTATTTCAGCGCGAAGGAATCAGTAACAAAGTAGGCATCCGCCTGGGAACTTCGCCCAATGGGCCCTTTGGACCGATCATCAATATTTATGATGTTAGTGATGACCTGAAAGATTCGCCCAACTTTTT
>CAZJNY010000088.1:11865-13894 GCA_964547405.1 uncultured Flavihumibacter sp.
CTTCAATCCAATATGGTGGTGCAGCAGAACAAACCACTGGTGGTATGGGGTGATGCAGCTCCGGGTACCATTCTTGAAGTACAGGCAGACTGGTCAGGAGGCTGGAAAACTGATACGGCTGATCTGAATGGGCATTGGGAAATCAGTATTCCCGTACCAGCAGCGATACCAGGGAAAGCCATTTCAAATGCCATCCGTATTAAATCCAAAGAGACTGAATTAGTACTGACGAATATACTTATAGGGGATGTCTGGTTTTGCAGCGGTCAGTCCAATATGGATATGCAACTCAAACCATTTCTGCCCTGGCTCTTGGGAACCATGCATTATCAGCAGGAAATCGCAAATGCTTTTTATCCGGAAATCAGGTTGTTTGATCTGGAGACTAATTTCTCGGCTACACCTATACGTTATGGAAAGGGGCAATGGACTATCTGTTCACCTCAAACAGTTTCGGATTTCAGCGCGGTGGCTTATTTTTTTGCGAGAGATCTTTATCTGCAGAAACGAATTCCGGTTGGGCTGGTAGTGAGCAGTATTGGTGCTTCAACAGCTGAAGCCTGGACTTCCAGAGATAGTTTACAGGCAGATAAAAACTTACATACAAAATACCTGTATCCATATGACACCAGTACCCGTTCCAAAGAAGTTTTGGACGCAACGGTAACCTTTGATAAAGTGGCAAGGCCAACGCTTCTTTATAATGCCATGATTTATCCATTGCGGCATGTTTCATTATCCGGGTTCCTTTGGTACCAGGGAGAGTCTAACCGGAAAGACGGAGCGATTTACACCCGGCTGCTAAGCACCATGATTGGAAATTGGCGGGCTCTATTCAAACAGGGCATGCTTCCTTTTTATTATGTACAGGTAGCGCCTTATAACTGGCAGGAAAACAATCCGCTGGCATTTGAGTATGCTGAACTCAGGGAAGCGCAGGCGGCAGTGCGTGCAACTACACCGGCAACAGAAATGGTGGTAACCATGGACATAGCTGATCCCAATGATATTCATCCAAGAAATAAGCAGGAGGTTGGCTATCGGCTGGCACAGATTGCACTGGCAAAAAATTACGGTATGACCGGTCTGGTGTATAAAGGACCGGAATTCGAATCTGTAGCAACACATAAAGACACGCTGGTAGTTTCGTTCAGGAAAGAAAGTATTGGTTCCGGATTGGGAACAAATGACGGACAGCCACCCAGGCATTTTTTTGTGGCAGGAAAGAACAAAGAATTTTTTCCAGCCGAGGCAATAATCCGCAACAACCAGCTTTTACTGGTTTGCAAAGAAGTAAAAAATCCGGTTGCCGTCCGGTATGCGTTCACTAATTATCCGGTTACCAATTTTCAGAATACTGATGGATTTCCGGCGGTTCCGTTCCGCTCATCTTTTTAATAACGAGGGCTTTGGTTAATTCAACATCATACGCTAAAAGGGAGTGGATCCTGCAGAACAGGTTCCTATCCCTTTGCTATGATGAAGTAGGTGGATCCCTGCTATCACTTACACATTGCAGTTCAGCAATTAATCCGTTGAACTTTACATTTCCTCGTCCGGAAACTCCGGAAGCCAGTTTTGAAGGACATTTTATCTGTACACCCCGGTGGGGAGATCCGAGTGCCGGAGAAAAAAATAATCAGGCCGTTAAACATGGGGATCTCAGTCTGCAAACCTGGAAATTAATCAATAGCCAGCCTCTTCAATTGTCTATGGCTTCCACTAGCGAAATTGACCAGTTGGAGATTACACGGGAAGTGAATTTATCGGCAACGGCTCCGGTATGTACGGTATCTGAAACAATAAAAAATACCTCCGGTGTTTTCAGGCCCTGTAACCTGGTGCAGCATCCAACTATAGCAGCCCCTTTTTTGAATCCGGATACCTCTGTACAGTCAAATGGAGCAGCAGTGCTATTCGAAAATGGGCAAAAACCTGTTGAATCTATCCATTCCTATTCCCTGGATACCAATGAAACCGGCTGGATAACTGCAATGGATAAACGTAGTAATCTCATATTAGGTTATTG
>CAZJNY010000089.1:0-13757 GCA_964547405.1 uncultured Flavihumibacter sp.
GCGGGGTATAGGGAGATGAGTTATGAGGAAAGCAAGAAGGGGAGGAGGAATTAGGTGAAAGGTGAGAGGTGAGAGGTGAAAGAAGGTGAAAAGTGAAAAGTGAGAAGTGAGATGTGAGATGTGAGAAAGGAGAAAGGGAGAAGGGGGATAGACGGGCTGGAATGTAGCTATTGATTCATGGAATCAGGAGAAACAGAGGAATAAAGAAAATCAATCCTGGGATCAGGAAAAACAGGGAAAATGGAGAAACAGGGGGATAGTGTAATCTACAGGTGCGATTACTTGTGGATGCGAACTTTCAGATTCAGCATTTGAGTGCTGGAGTTACAGTTGCTGGTTTTGGCTACATTGATCCTGCTGTTGTAAGGCATGATATAAGTAGTATTTCCTTTTTGGTAGGTTACCAGCGTGTTGATAGAAAGTTTACCATTCGCAGATTTTGAACTGGTAAATCCTAAACTGCCTTTGTAACTGGGACCAGCCTTCAATGTAAAGCCCGCGGTAGTCCGGATAGGAATAAATTCTTCCGTTGCTTTAGCCGCTTTTTTTGCCTTTTTTTCACCACCCATACTGGCTCCAGCCAAACCGGTAATGCTCAGGAAAAGAGCAGCCACCAACAGTTTAAGGCGGTGTTTAGAGATTCTTGTATGGAGGTTTAACAACATATTTGTACAAAAATAGATAAAAGATTTGGTAAATACCTAACCGTTGGTCACAAACTTTAATATATATCTAACGTGTGTTTATAAAATTTGTTACATAAAACTTGGAATTTTTTTTGGTTTACGTTAAATTGGATTAACCCAACATTCATGAAAGAATACCCCTTTCGACAGGATAAAGAGGATATGGAGGAATTATTGAGGTTGTACAACGACAGGAAATCCGGCCGTTCGAGCAGCTTTCTCGATGAGGAATCCTTCGAAAAGATCATTAATTACTTTGATGATAAGGAAGATTTGATGCAGGCACAGGAAGCCTGTGATCTTGGGGTTGAACAGTTTCCCTACTCAGCGGCCCTGCTTTTCAGAAAGGCAGATATCCTGATAGCGACCCGCAAATACCGGGACGCCCTCGATGTACTTGACCTGGCCGAATTACTCGATAGCCGGAATATTGAATTGTATATTTTGCGGACAGATGCTTACCTGGCGCTGGATGAACAGGAAAATGCCATCCACCTGCTGGAAACCGCCCTTCATGAATTTGAAGGAGAAGAGAGAATTGAATTACTGTTTGAATTGGCAGATGTATACGATGATTACGAGGAGTTCGAAAAGATATTTGACTGCCTGAAACTTATCCTTGAGCAGGAGCCAACCAATGAAGAGGCGCTTTACAAAATTTGCTTCTGGACTGATTTTACCGGTCGGAATGAAGAAAGCATCAAATTGCACCAGTGGATTCTGGAAGATTATCCCTACAATGAACTGGCCTGGTTTAACCTGGCTGCCGCCTATCAGGGACTGAAATTGTATGAAAAGGCGATTGATGCGTATCAGTATGCAATTACTATTGATGAGAAATTCGATTATGCATACCGGAATATGGGCGATGCCTATATACGGCTCCGGAAATTCAGAGACGCCATAGAAGTGCTGGAAAAAGTACTGGAGCTTTCCCGCCCGGAAGATGTGATTTTTGAAGCCATCGGCCATTGTTATGACAAGCTCAAAAATTATGCACAAGCAAGAATTTACTACCGTAAGGCCGTTCACCTGAATCCAGATGACAGTAAGTTATATTATAAAATTGCCTGTACCTATATCAATGAGGAACAATGGAACCAGGCCGTGAAGCAACTGGAAACGGCCATGCAGATCCATAAATCTGTTCCGGAATTCAATCTGGCCATGGGAGAATGCAAAGTGCAGCTAGGGGAAGTGAAAGATGCCATATTTTATTTTTCCAACGTTGTTCGGGCCAAACCCAAAAGTGTTCAGGGTTGGGAAGCGCTGGTCCGGTGCCTTTACCTGAACAGGTTTCATGAAGAAGCACTGGAACAGGTAATGGCTGCGCTGGAACATACCGAAGGGAAGCCGGTTTTTATCTATTATAAAAGTGCCATACTTTTTGCCCTCGGCAAATCCAGGGAAGGCCTGCTTTACCTCGAAAGAGGGCTGCAGAAAGCGCCCCGTCAACTAAAAGAATTTGTTGCCCTCAACCCCACCATCCTTCAAAATCAACTGGTGGTGGACCTGATTGCGCGCCATAGAAAAACCGGAAAAGCATAATGTGGCTACGGTTTCCTATTTTTGCGCGGTTTCTATCCCAAAAAAAGTGTAAATGAATTTTAACCTATCGCAGATTCCGGAGCGGGTTGCCAAACCCCGTAAGAGCGGAATTACTATGGTAATGGATAAGGGTCTGAGTATCGAAGAAGCAAAAAACTTTCTCAGCGTAGCACATCCGCATGTAGACATCGTGAAGTTTGGATTCGGAACATCTTTTGTAACTCCCAATCTGAGAGAAAAGATAGCCGTATATAAATCCTTTGGTATACCTGTCTATTTTGGCGGCACCTTGTTTGAAGCCTTTCTGATCCGTAATCAATTCGAAGATTTTATTTCCGTTTGTAAAGATTTCGCAGTGGATTATATGGAAGTCAGTGATGGTTCCATCACCATTCCCCATGCGGAAAAATGCGGTTATATTGAAAAGCTGACCAAACACGGAACCGTTCTGAGTGAAGTGGGAAGTAAGGATGCCGCACATATCATCCCCCCTTATAAATGGATTGAACTCATGCGGGCTGAACTGGAAGCTGGTTCCACCTATGTTATCGCGGAAGCAAGAGAGGCTGGCAATGTGGGTATCTATCGCGGCAGCGGTGAAGTACGGGAAGGTCTGGTACAGGAAATCCTGACCCAGATTCCTGAAGAAAAAATCATTTGGGAAGCTCCGCAGAAAGCCCAGCAATTGTATTTTATTGAACTGATCGGCTGTAATGTAAACCTCGGAAATATTGCGCCGTCAGAAATGATTTCACTGGAAGCCATGCGGGTGGGACTCAGAGGTGATACCTTCCATCTGTTCCTGAATAAAGAAATGGCCTGATGCGCAATTTTGGTTTAATTGGCTTTCCATTAAGCCATTCATTTTCCAAAGCCTACTTTACAGAGAAGTTCGGGCAGGAAAAAATTGCGGCGACATATGAAAACTTTCCGATCCCTTCGATCGAAGCGTTCCCGGAATTACTCCGGCAACATCCTTCTCTCGAAGGGATTAATGTTACCATCCCTTACAAAGAAGCTGTATTGCCCTTCCTTGACAGTGTGTCGGAGGTGGTGAGAAAAACCGGCGCCTGCAATTGTATCCGGATCCGGAACGGAAAACTGGAGGGATTCAATACGGATGTACTGGGTTTTGAAAAATCATTGTTGAAATCACTGAAACCCGGGCACAACCAGGCTTTGGTGCTGGGCACAGGCGGCGCATCCAAAGCAGTACAGTTTGTGCTGGATAAACTTCGTATACCCTTCACCGTTGTAAGCAGAAAAGCAGACCCCGCAGCAGGTATTATCAGTTACGATCAACTGAATACGGAACTTCAGCAAGCTGCCCGCTTATGGATTAATACCACTCCGCTGGGCATGTATCCGGATGTTGATAGCTGCCCGCCCCTGGACTATACCCTGCTGGGTCCTGATCACTATCTGTATGACCTAGTTTACAATCCGGCAGAAACCCTGTTTCTGAAAAATGGAAAGCAACGGGGAGCTATAACCGAAAACGGGCATGATATGCTGCTGATACAGGCGGAAGAAGGATGGAAAATATGGAATGCCGGATAGTTTACAACTGCTCTAATTTCTCTTTTGCTTCAGCAGTTATTCCAGTAACTTTTTTGTTGGTGTAATCGTAACAGACCATTCCTGTTTTTGCATTGGCGATAACCCTGCTTTCGCCGGCAACTGTTTTCAGGAGCTGGTAATAAAGGCTGAATCCAACCCTGGTGAATTCTGTTGCTTGTACCCTGGCTTCCACCTCTTCTCCATAAAATAGCTCCAGTTTGAATTCAATCGTAACATCACTCATGATCAGGCCGGCACCTCCGAAATTCAGTTCTGAATAACCTGCTTTTCGCAGGAACTGCATTCTTGCCTCATGGATAATACTGAGCAGGGTGTCATTTCCAACATGACCTCCATAATTGATATCTGTTATGCGAACAGGAATCCGGGTTGCAAAGGAAAATCCGGATGGCATTATGAGTTTGTTACGGGACATCTACCTGAAAATTTATTGTTCCTCCAGCAGTTCCTTCAATTGTAAGATATCAAAGAGATTTCCCGGGTCAGGAATGTAGGATGATTTCAGCAATTGCTGTTCTATTGAATACAGGCTGCTGGCATTGTCACGGGAATAGGTTAGCTGGTGGTAAACCGGCGCATACTTGGCAGATAAACGGATAGGGTTTCCATTGTTGGAGGCAATCCGGATATAACGGGTATCTGTTTGCTGTACGGGTAGTTTTTTCAGGGCAGGGTTCAAAAACTGGCTGACCAGTTGCTGCTGCCAGTTGGATGCCGACAGTTCCACGGGTTGCCGGTTGGATTTTACCCGGGCATATTCCGGCTCTCTCGGATAGCGATTTTTTTCTGCCCTCACTAAATATTCTTCCTGGTTCGGCGCTGGTACCTCAACATATTCGGGGCCGGCTGTTGCAGCAACGGCATTGGATGGATCAGGTGTTGCGGGACTGGTTTCCTGCTTGTTGCTGGTCAAGGGTATGGTGGAGGTGGCCATTTCACCCGCTCCCTGGAAAGGGGAGGACCAAAGAACCCAGGCGATAACGCCAATGATAGCGGCGGCAGCGCCATATCTGATCAGGTAAGGGAAAAGTGTTCGAACGGGTACATCGCCTCTTTGAAAAGCTGGTTTCGATGCCGGGTCCGCAATTTGTTCAGCGATAGCAGACCAGGTTCCGGGTGGAGGTGCTGCTTCCCAGTTTTCCAGTTTACGCGATACTCTTTTTTCAGCGTTCCATTCATTCATCTCACGGGAGATAACCTCCCAGGCACCGGCCGGAGGACTGGCTTCCCATTGATTCATTTTATGACTGAGTGGATCCCTCATCGGTTGGCTTGTTTACGTTGTTCACCTAAAAATTCAGCAACCTTTTTTTGCAAAATAGATTTTGCCCTGGCCAGTTGTGATTTACTTGTTCCTTCACTTATTGATAAAAGTTCCCCGATTTCCTTGTGCGAGTACCCTTCAATTACATAGAGGTTGAAGACTGCCCGATAGCCCGGAGAAAGTTCCTGAACCAATTGAATGATATCCCTTTCTGCGAGTTGGTCCAATACGGAAACCGAAGCATCTTCAATGCCTCGTTCCTCCTGCTCTGAAATACTGTTCAGATGAACTTTCCTACGGTATTGTTCAATGGATGTATTGACAAAAATCCGGCGCATCCACCCTTCAAACGACCCTTCATGCCGGTATTTTTCAAGGTTGCGGAACACTTTAATAAATCCTTCCTGCAGCAAATCCTGTGCATCATCGTTATTTCCCGCATACCGGAGACATACCGCATACATTTTCGGTGCATACTTCTGATAAAGGGCCTCCTGAATTTTGGAGTCACCTGCAATACTTCCTTTGATTAAGTCGCTATCGTTCATAGTTTGGTTGCCTCCAATAATAAAAAATCCACCAGTTTGTCGGTGGCTTTTCGCCTGTGACTGTAGTGTTGTTTTTCTTCCAGCAACATATCGGCGAAACAGTTCTCCGAGCCATCGGGAATGAAAACCGGATCGTATCCGAATCCCTGGTTACCGCTGGCATTTTTGCTGATTTGACCTTCGCAGATTCCTTCGAACTGGTATTCCTTCCCGTTTAAAATTAAGGAAATGACGGTTCTGAACCGGGCCCTTCGGTCATTTTCATGCTGAAGCTCCTGCAGAAGTTTACTGATATTCTCTTTTGCCCCGGCCGTTGGTCCGGCAAACCGGGCGGTATGAACTCCCGGAGCTCCGTTTAGTGCCACCACCTCCAGCCCGGTGTCTTCACTGAAACAGGGCAAACCGGTCAGGGAATAAATGACCCTTGATTTTTCGCGGGCATTTTCTTCCAGTGTTTCATATGGTTCCGGAATATCCTGCTCAATGCCAGCCTCCCGAAGTGTTTTCAAACGGATGGAAGATGGTAGTAATGGTCGGATCTCAGCAATCTTGTGGAGGTTATTAGTCGCAAATATTAATTCCATAATCTATAGTTTCAGGAAGCGATGCCCAACATGGTTTTCAGGCCTTCCCATAGTTGCCGTTTAAGTGGTTTTATGGCCTCCGTTTGCTGATTCAGTTCTTCCAGTGCTGGTCCGGCCATAAAATAAATGCCCTGTACAAGCTGTGGCGATAAGACCGGAAGCTCCTGGGGAAATCCTGCAACAGGTGGGATCTGTCCAAAGGAAAGAACAAGTTTCGGTACTAACTCCTTGCGGAACTGTTCCATGCCGGGGTTTTGTCGGGCCAGATTGACAATGGCCACATCGGCAACTGTCAATTGACAGGCTTTCAGCACGGAACTCAGGAATTCAAGGGCGGTATCAGCAATATGAACGGTATCCGGATAAGCCACCAGTATAATAACGTTCCTGTTATTGGTTCCCAGGTATTCAATGGGTTTGGGCGGATGCGGTATCGTTGTCTCCTGGTTTTCAGCTATTGCAGGCGGCTCTTGCTGCTGAATAGCTTCCGGCTGCCTGACTGTATCTGCAGTTAGAACCAGGCTTTCCGGATATAAATCCGTGATCTGGTGCAGGGAAAGACGAATAGTGTTTAAAGACATGAAAGCTTGCGGCGTTTTTTCACTAACAATTGTTAGTAATTTTGGCCGGATGGTTTGGCCACCCAGCAAAATCATTGTTTCTTTGCAGCAAATGTACCAAATATGATTGCAGCATTTGATATACCGGTTACGAAAGTTGACCGGAGCAGACTGAGTGATACCCCTTTGGAAAACCTCCCGTTTGGCCGAATCTTTACAGATCATATGCTGGAAGCGGAATATGCAGATGGTGAATGGAAATCTGTGGAGATCAAACCTTACCAGCCCCTGAGCCTGGACCCTTCCCTGGCTGCCCTTCATTATGGACAGGCCATTTTTGAAGGTATCAAGGCCTACCGGGATGAAGAAGGCAATGCGTTTATTTTCCGTCCTTTCGACAATTTTAAACGATTCAACACTTCTGCCGCCCGGATGAATATGCCGGAAGTGCCGGAGGAGATCTTCATGGAAGGAATGCGTAAACTGATTGCGCTGGACAAAAACTGGATTCCTGCTATTAAGGAGCATTCTTTGTATGTCCGTCCTTTTATGTTCGCCAGTGATTCCATGCTGGGTGTTCGCCCTTCCGCCACCTATAAATTTCTGATTATTCTGAGTCCCTCGGGTCCCTATTTTGCTGCGCCCATGAAGATTCTTGTGGAGGAGCACTACACCCGTGCCGCACCAGGTGGTGTTGGCTTTGCTAAAAATGCCGGGAATTACGGAGGCAGTATGCTGGCGGTTACGGAAGCCCAGAAGCAGGGTTACGACCAGGTTCTCTGGACCGATGCGTTTGAGCACAAATGGCTGCAGGAAGTGGGAATGATGAATGTGTTCTTTATCATTAACGGGGTTGCGATTACACCTTCTCTGGAAGAAGGTACCATATTGCACGGAGTAACCCGCGATAGTGTAATGGTGGTATTAAAAGAGATGGGATTCCCGGTGGAAGAACGCCGCATTAATATTGATGAATTACTGGCCGCCTATGGAAAGGGCCAGTTGCAGGAAGTTTTTGGTACTGGTACAGCCGCTGTGATTGCGATGGTTAAGGAGTTGAAGTACAAGGAGTTTCAGATGACGTTTAATGTGGATAACAGTCCGGTTGCCAAAGCCGTAAAAGAACGACTGACAGCCATCCGGGAAGGGAAGGCGGAGGATCTTCACCAGTGGATGTGGAAAGTTTAGAATTTAATTTTGTTTTTTCGGCAAGGGATTCTACCTTTGCCGTCCCAAATAAATAAGGTTAGAATGCCTACAATTCAGCAATTAGTAAGAAAAGGTAGAGAAATCATCAAGGCAAAAAGCAAGTCCAGAGCGCTGGATGCTTGTCCTCAACGCAGAGGCGTATGTACCCGTGTGTACACTACAACTCCTAAAAAACCGAACTCCGCTCTCCGTAAGGTAGCCAAAGTTCGTTTGACCAACAAAGTGGAAGTTATTGCCTACATCCCGGGTGAAGGTCATAACCTGCAGGAGCACTCCATCGTGCTGATCCGTGGTGGTCGTGTGAAGGATTTGCCGGGTGTACGTTATCACATTGTTCGTGGTAGCCTTGATACTGCCGGTGTGAAAGACAGAAAGCAGAGCCGTTCCAAATATGGTACGAAGAGAGACAAACAAACTGGTAAAAAATAATTTAAAATAGTTCTCCGATGCGTAAAGCACAAGCCAAAAAACTTCCTCTGGCGCCTGATGCCAGATATAATGATAAACTGGTTACCCGTTTTGTCAACAATATCATGTGGCAAGGGAAAAAAAGCGTAGCCTTTGAAATTTTTTATGACGCGGTTGACAAGGTGAGCAAGATCACCAATGAAGACGGTTATGAAATCTGGAAAAGAGCAATCGCGAACGTAACTCCAGCTGTAGAAGTTCGCAGCCGTCGTATCGGTGGCGCTACCTTCCAGATTCCTTCTGAGGTTCGTCCCGATAGAAAAATTTCCCTCAGCATTAAATGGCTGATCCGTTTCAGTCGCGAACGTAACGGTCGCAGCATGGCTGATAAACTGGCAAACGAAATCGTTGCAGCCAGCAAAGGGGAAGGTGGTGCCTTCAAGAAAAAAGAAGACACGCATCGTATGGCTGAAGCCAACAAGGCATTCTCACATTTCCGGATCTAACATTCTAACTTACCTTTTCATAGACCGGTCTGCCGCAAGCAGACCGGTTTTTTTTATGGTGTACCTGAAACACTTATTTCGTACATTCATAACCCTAATAATACCCAAAAATATCAGGTTATGTCTACCAGGAGAACCTTTTTGAAACAAGCCTCCCTGCTTACTCCTGCAGCGATGCTCTTGCCCGATTTTTTACTCGCAGATAAAAAGAACCGGGCGGTTGGAATACAGCTTTATACTCTCAGAGAACTGGTTGCCAAAGATCCGCGGGCTGTATTGCAGCAGGTGGCAGCAGCTGGTTATAAAGAAGTGGAACTGTATGGTTTTGGAGGCGGCAAGTTTTTCGGCATTCCGGTTGCCGAATTAGCAAGCTATATGAATGGTCTGGGGCTATCGGTACCAAGTGGCCATTATATGCCGGTAAAGTTCCTGTTTTCCGATGATGATGCCGGAAAGGCTGAACTCGATGAACATATCCAGGCAGCGGTTACCATGAAGAGCAGTTATCTTACCATTCCCTGGCTGCCACCCGATAAAAGATCCAGTCTGGATGATTATAAAAAGATCGGAGCAAAATTGAATATCGCCGGAGAAGCCTGCAAAAAAGCCGGACTTCAGCTGGCCTATCACAACCATGATTTTGAATTTGCCAGTCACGGTGGACAAACCGGTTTTGATGTGATGACCAGCTCAACAGATGCAGATCTGGTGAAATGGGAATTGGATTTATACTGGGTAGTGTTTGCCGGACTAGATCCGGTGCAGTTATTCTCCAATCTGAAAGGCCGTGTTCCGATGTGGCATGTCAAAGATATGGACAAGACCAACCGGGCCCAGAATACAGAAATCGGCAATGGTACGATTGACTGGAAACGTATTTTCAAAGCCGCCAAAACATCCGGAATGAAACATTTCTTTGTTGAGCAGGAAAATAATTATGTTCCTGATCATTTGAAGAGTGTGCAGCAAAGTATTAGCTATATCAAGGCAAGCCTGATATAAGTGAAACGTGAGATGTGAGATGTGAAAAGTGAGACGTGAGAGTTCTTCCTTCGTCTCACATCTCACGTTTCACGTCTCACTTCTTCTTCATCGCCCAGCGAATACCTTCTGTTACATGCATCAGGAATTTCTCATCCTGATAGGCTTCACTGGTATGGCCAAGGCCGGTATAAAATAAACGGCCACCGTCAAATTCCTGGTACCAGGCAATAGGGTGGCTGGCGCCCATTTTCCCTCCCTGATAGGATTTTTCATCCAGTTCCAGCAGCACTTTGATGGCCGGTGAAACGGATTTGTAATTATACCATTCATCTTTATGCAGCCAGCTGGATCCCAGATGAGCAGTAGTGGAATGTCTTTCTTTTACAATCAGAGTGGCGGACTGAATAGCTGGGTGCGATTCAAAATAACCACCTATCAACTGATTATACCAGGGCCAGTCGTACTCACAGTCGGCAGCAGCATGTACTCCAACCACACCGCCACCCGCCCGAACATATTGCTGCAGGGCTGCTTCTTCTTTGGGCCCAAATACATTGCCAGTAGTATTTAATAAAACGATGGCGCTGAATTTGCCAAGCTGCTCAGGACTAAACACTGAACTATCTTCAGTTGCCACCATTGTCCATTTGTTTTTTGCAGCGATTGTTCCGATAGCTTTAATACCATCCGGAATGGAGGCATGCCTGAATCCACGGGTTGCGGAAAAAACGAGAATGGACGGTTCTGCTGACTGCTTTGCTACCGGCTGTCCGGATGGCAGGTTCAGCAACGAAACCAGCAGGAGAAGCGGGCTCATCGTCCAGAGAAGGATTGCTTTCATGTTGAATCAATTGAATGGGAAAAAAAATGCTCCGGGTGGAGCATTTTTTTATCAGAGTTTACGAATCTTAATGTTTTTATACCAGACATTATCACCGTGGTCCTGAAGTGCTATATGACCGGAACGGAATACACCAAAATCAGGCGTTCCCTTGAATTTGCTGTTGGCTACCAGGTTTTTCCAGGCTTCATCCCAGAGCGTGGTTTTCACAACAGTAGTGCCGTTTAATTTCAATTCCAGCTGGCCATTGTTCTGGATGATTTCTGCCAGGTTCCATTCGCCTACCGGCTTTACGGTTTCAACTGAGGACTCGATCAGGTCATATAAATCACCTGCCCGGTGTTTACGGATTTTTGCATCCGGGTGACCGTTGTTGTCCAGCACCTGCATTTCCATGCCGGTATACCATACATGTTTGTATTTGGAACGGTCATCTTTGATATTAAAGATGATTCCGCTATTACCATTCGGAGCAATTTTCCATTCCACTTTGAAGTGGTAATTTTCAAATTCCTCATTGGTAACGATATCACCTCCACCGTTTGTTTGCCAGCCTGCTTTGTTGCTGGCATCCAGGTAGATGGTTCCATTTTCCACTTTCCATGCATCACCCACTTTTTGTTGACCATAGGTATGCCAGCCATTGGTAGTTGTACCATCAAACAGTAACTGCCATCCTTCTTTCTTTTCCTTTTTGGAAAGAGTATTGTCGGAAACCAGTTCTTTTGAGCTTGAGCAGGCACCCATACCAATCAGAGCCAGGCCAACCAGCATTTTTTGAATCATTCTAGTTGGTTTTGAGTGATAAAATGTATTTCACCATAGTTTTTGCATCGTCTTCAGACACCTGGGGATGCGGGGTCATCGGAACTTCACCCCAAACGCCGCTACCGCCTTTAATAATTTTACCAGCCAGGTCAGCGATTGTTGCATCATTGGCGGTGTATTTGTTGGCAACATCCTGGTAAGAGGGGCCTATCGCTTTTTCGTTTACTTTATGACAGGTAAGGCAATCACTTCCTGCGATCAGCTCAATACCTTTTTCTTCCTCAGCAGAAGGTCCGGCAGCCGGAGCAGCTTGTTCAGTGGCAGCTGTCCCCTCTGTTTTTTTCTCATCAGTTGCCTGATTTCCACAAGCAAAGGCAATGGCGCTGATGCCTGCCAGAATCACATACTTTTTCATGTTTGTTTGTTTATTGAATACCTAAAATCTTTTTATTGAAGTTCTCATCCGATCCGGTTCCTGCAAAATCATCGAATGCTTTTTCAGTTACCCGGATGATATGATCCTGTATAAAGATAGCACCTTCTTTAGCTCCATCTTCAGGATGTTTAAGGCAACATTCCCATTCCATAACAGCCCAGCCTTTAAAATCATAAGCGGCCAGTTTGCTGAATACGCTGCCAAAATCGACTTGTCCATCTCCCAGGGAGCGGAACCGTCCTGCACGGTTGATCCAGCTCTGATACCCTCCATACACCCCTTGTCTGCCGGTTGGATTAAACTCGGCATCTTTTACATGAAACATGCGGATCCGTTCGTGGTAAATATCGATGTAGTCCAGGTAATCAAGACATTGTAAAACAAAATGGGAGGGATCGTACAGCAGGCAGGCTCTTGCATGATTGTTCACTTCCTTAAGGAACATTTCATATGAAATTCCATCGTGTAAATCTTCTCCCGGGTGGATTTCATAACAGAGGTCCACACCTTGTTCTTCAAATACATCCAGGATTGGTTTCCAGCGGCGTCCCAATTCCCGGAAACCGGTTTCTACCAGTCCGGCTGGCCGTTGCGGCCAGGGATAAACAGTATGCCAAAGCAGGGAACCACTGAAGGTAGCATGTGCATTCAGTCCGAGGTTGCGGGATGCCTGGGCTGCATATTTCAATTGTTGAACAGCCCACTCAGTTCTGGCAGTGGCATTACCTCTGACAGATTCCGGAGCAAATCCGTCAAACAGTTCATTGTAGGCAGGGTGAACTGCAACCAGTTGTCCCTGCAGATGCGTAGAGAGTTCTGTGATGGATAAACCACATTCTTCTACGGTGCCGCGTACCTCATCGGCATAGGTTTTACTTTCCGCAGCTTTTTGCAGATCAATGCACCGGGGATCCCAGGTTGGAATCTGTACACCCTTAAAACCCAGCGACTCTGCCCAGAGGCAGATTGATTTCAGGTTATTAAAAGGGGCTTCATCACCCAGAAACTGTGCTAAAAAAATACCAGGACCTTTTACTGTTGTCATGATGTAAAATTGGTGAATGAGGTGAATAGTGAAATTGGTGAATGATTAAAGTTGAGTCCATTTTTGTTCACTGCCATTGCTTTCTACTACTTTTTCTACAAATAGCATACCCCTGATTCCTTCTTCAATGCCAGGGAAATCGAGCCATTCTGCACTGGTTTCCGTTCCGTTCAGACGGGCTTGCAGCGTAAATGCAAAATTGCGGTAGATATTGGCGAAAGCTTCCAGGTATCCTTCCGGATGGCCGGGTGGGGTACGGGTTCCCAAACGGGCAAAACTGCTGAGGTAGGGGGTACCGGCTCTGTACACCTGGGTTGGTTCATGAAGCCATTTCACCAACAGGGTATTGGCTTCTTCCTGTTTCCATTCAATGCCTCCTTTTTCGCCATACACCCGGATTTTCAGATTGTTCTCTTCTCCGGCTGCCACCTGGGTGGCAAACAGATTGCCGCTTACCCCATTTTCCAGTCGCAGTAGTACGGAGCCATCATCATCCAGCTGGCGGCCCGGTACGGTAATCTGAAGGTCGGCACAAATAGCCTGCACTTTTAAGCCCGTTACATATTCTACCATATTAAAGGCATGGGTTCCGATATCTCCCATACAGCCGGATATCCCGCTTCTTTTGGGATCGGTGCGCCAGGCAGCCTGTTTGTAATTGCTGCCTTCCCGAAATTCGGTTAACCATCCCTGTGGGTATTCCACATATACTTTGCGGATCTTTCCGATTTTTCCGGCTGCCAGCAGTTGTTTGGCTTCCTTGATCATCGGATAACCGGTATAGGTATG
>CAZJNY010000090.1:0-13657 GCA_964547405.1 uncultured Flavihumibacter sp.
TTCCACTGGAATAAGTTGTCCGGGACCTAATCTGCGCATTTGAGCGGAAAATCGTAGTGCTTTTCGGATTTCATAGAATAAGGTTGATTAATAAATTCACTTCAATAACGCCATTTTTTTCCCTTAATTGTTTGATTATCATCGAAAAAATCATAGAGTTTTAACTCCTGTCAAATTGGCACAATTGCTGGTTTTTCGCTAATTTTGCTCCCTTAAACTGAATTGATGCTGGATTTTCTGACGCAAAAAGTCCACGACGAAAACAGGCAGGGAGAAGCCTATTCGCCTTTCGCCGTGGATGAAAACCAATATAAAAAACACTTCTACATAGAGAGTTATGGATGCCAGATGAATTTTGCCGACAGCGAAATCGTGGCTTCCATCCTGCAGGACCAGGGCTTTGGTGCCACCCGGAACCTGGAACAGGCGGATCTCATTTTTATAAACACTTGCTCCATCCGGGAAAAAGCAGAACAAACAGTCCGCAAACGACTGACAGATTTCAAAAAAAATAAGAAGCACAATCCAGGCCTCCTGATCGGTGTATTGGGATGCATGGCAGAGCGGCTGAAAGCGAAATTCCTGGAAGAAGAAAAGCTGGTAGACCTGGTGGTGGGACCTGATGCCTACCGGTCTCTGCCCTCCCTGATTGAGGAAGCTGAAACCGGCCAAAAGGGCGTAAACGTATTATTGAGCCGGGATGAAACCTATGCAGATATTGCTCCTGTGAGGCTTGGTTCCAACGGCGTCAGCGCGTTTGTAAGTATCATGCGGGGCTGCAATAACATGTGCTCCTTCTGCGTAGTTCCCTTTACCCGCGGCCGCGAAAGGAGTCGCGATGCAGCCAGCATTTTGGCAGAATGTGAAACGCTCTGGAAAGAAGGTTATAAAGAGGTGACCCTGCTGGGTCAGAATGTTGATTCCTACCATTACTTTGACGAAGTTGCCGGCCAGGCGATCACGTTTGCGCAGCTGCTGGAACGAGTGGCACTGATTGCCCCCGATCTGCGGGTTCGTTTTTCCACTTCTCACCCCAAGGATATTACAGAAGAAGTGTTGCAGACCATGGCCCGCTATGAAAATATCTGTAACTATATCCACCTGCCGGTTCAAAGCGGCAGTTCAAGAATCCTGCAATTGATGAACCGTACCTATACACGTGAGTGGTATATGGCGAAAGTAGATCGTATCCGCGAGGTACTTCCAGATTGCGGTATCACTTCTGATATCATTACCGGCTTCTGTACCGAAACGGAGGAAGATCACCTGGAGACCATGAGCATCATGGAGTATAGCAACTACGACTTTGGGTATATGTTTTACTATAGCGAACGGCCGGGAACCCTGGCCGCCCGGCGTTATACAGACGATGTTCCGCTTGACGTAAAAAAACGTCGCCTTAGTGAAATCGTTGCATTGCAGGGCCGGCTGAGCCGTGAAAGCAATGCCAGGGATCTTGGCAAAACCTTTAAGGTGCTGGTAGAAGGACCAAGCAAAAAAAATCCCGGGGAATGGATGGGCCGTAACAGCCAGAATAAAGTAATTGTATTTCCAAAACCGGAAGGACTCTGCAAGGGAGATTATCTGCACATCACCGTTACCGATTGTACACAGGCTACACTGATTGGAAATGTATCACCAGCTATGAATTAATTACATGGACATCCAAAGTATAAAAAACAGATTCGGCATCATTGGAAATGCGCCCTCTCTAAACCATGCCCTGCATGTGGCTGCCCAGGTGGCCAATACCGACCTGAGTGTGCTGATCGTAGGAGAAAGTGGTGTGGGAAAAGAAGCCTTCTCCCAAATCATCCATGCCCTCTCCGCACGTAAACACAATCCTTTTATAGCCGTAAACTGCGGTGCTATTCCGGAAGGCACCATCGACTCTGAATTATTCGGACATGAAAAAGGAGCTTTCACCGGAGCTGTGGATAGTCGTAAAGGGTATTTCGAAACCGTTAATGGTGGCACCATATTCCTCGATGAAATTGGCGAAATGCCACTCGGAACCCAGGCAAGATTACTTCGCGTACTGGAAACCGGTGAATTCATCCGGGTTGGTTCTTCCAAAGTGCAAAAAACAGATGTACGGGTTATTGCCGCTACCAACCGCGAATTACTGGAGTTTACACAGAAAGGAAAATTCAGGGAAGATCTTTACTATCGCCTCAGTACTGTTCCTATCCGCGTTCCGGCACTACGGGATCGCAAGGAAGATATTCCCCTGCTGTTCAGAAAATTTGCCGTTGATTTCGCGGAGCGCTATAAAACTCCTCCGGTACAACTCGAAGAAGATGCACGCCAATTACTTGTCAACTATTCGTGGCCAGGAAATGTGCGGGAATTAAAAAATATTGCGGAACAGATAAGCGTCCTTGCTGCAGACAGATCCATCAATTCACCGGAATTGAAACGATTCCTGCCGGAACAGTCTAATAATCGTTTACCCATGCTTGTTAGTAACGGACAGGGACCTGGTGTGCATGAGTTCAACAGCGAACGGGAAATCCTTTACAAACTCTTTTTCGACATGAAAAAAGATGTAACGGAACTGAAGAAAATGTTCGTTGAAATACTGCAGAACCCGGGAGATACGGCCGCTGCCGCAGCCTATACAAAGGAAAGTCTGTTACGCGAATATCCATCGCCGTTAGAATACAACGCGCCGGCAACGGTACTGCCATCTCCTGCTACCTATGTGCAACCGGCGGCTTCCTCGTCTGTGCTGATGCCGCATTCTCATGACGACATTCATGAACACGAAGAGGTAGAAGAATCGCTCAATATCATGGACAAGGAAAAAGAACTCATATTAAAAGCTTTAAAGAAACATAAAGGGAAACGAAAGGATGCAGCGGCTGACCTCGGCATCAGTGAACGCACACTTTATCGTAAATTGAAAGAGTATGATATCAATGAATAAATTCAGTTCCTTTTCTTTCATGCACTTCCTGTTTATCATGGGGTGGCTGCTTGCGAGCGGATGTTATTCTTTCCGTGATGTTTCCATCCCCCCGGAAGTTAAAACTGTGCGCATCCAGTATTTTGAAAATAAAGCCCGGCTCTTTAACCCGGTACTCAGTCCCCTGCTTACCGATAAACTCCGCCAGAAAGTAATCAGCCAAACCCGGCTCACCCAGGTTCAGGGGGAAGATGCCGATTATGATATTGCCGGCACCATTACAGACTGCTCGGTTTCAACAACCGGTATCTCCAATCAGCAGGCCGCCAGTAACCGGCTGAATATTACCGTACAGATTGAGTTTAAAAACCGCCTGGATGAAACTAAAAATTTCGAAGCCTCGGTTACCCGAAACTTCGACTTTAGCGCCAGTTTGACCCTCGACCAGGCACAGCTTCAGTTACAGGACGAGATCATCCGCAACCTGAGTGATGAAATTTTTAACCGCATATTCTCCAACTGGTAAAAACCTTATCTTGGCAGCGGCATGGAGCTTACAAAAACCATACAGCATTATTTTCACCAATCCGGTTTGCAGCAGGTAGCCTTGCCGGAATTGGAAAAGCTGGCTGCACAATATCCTTATATAGGAACCCTGCAGTATCTGGTGTTGAAAAAAATGAATGCGGAAAAAATGGGGGAATCTGCCGGACAATGGCAAAAAACCCTCCTCTATTTTCAGAATCCCTATTACCTGAATGCACTTGTACAGAAATCTGAAAGAGAATCGGTGATACCTGATCACCCACTACCAGAAGTTCCTCATACACCAGCATTCAATCCGGAACCTACAATTCCTGCTGCAGCCCCTGTGCAGGAAAAACTGGTTAAGGAACTCACCTCCGAACTGGCAGATGCTCTGGCCCTTGCCAAAGCCATCGCTCATTCTGCCACGGAACCGGAATCAATTACTGAAGGAAAAACAGCAACTGACCCGGACGAAGCCGAAACAGAAGGACCGGCATTACGGGAACATCTCCTGCAAAAAGAATCGCCGATCCGGATCCCCTCGCTGAAAGACCTGGGACCGGTAACCGATGATATGCCAACTTTTGAACCCTATCATACCATCGACTATTTCGCCTCCCAGGGGATCAAACTGGGTATCGAACTGCCGAAAGACAAACTGGGCAAACAGCTGAAATCCTTCACGGAATGGATCCGGACGATGAAAAAACTCCCCCAGGCAGCTATTGAAGAGAAATTGCTGAAGTCCGGACAGGGAGAAACCATTGAGGCCCTGGCAGCCGATTCCATCGAAACAAAAGAAATTCTGACAGAAACCATGGCGGAAGTGCTGTTAAAGCAGGGGGATACCACCCGGGCAGCAGCCATTTTCCGGAAATTAAGTTTGGCTCATCCCGACAAATCCGCTTATTTTGCCACTCGAATTGAACAATTAAATAACCGATCATGACCCTCTTTTTTCTGATTCTGATAATCCTGGCCAGTGCGATTCTTGGATTTATCATCCTTGTTCAAAGCCCAAAAGGCGGCGGACTGGCTGGTAATGTGGGTGGATTAAGCAACCAGTTCATGGGTGTTAAACAAACAACTGACCTGCTGGAAAAAGGTACCTGGACATTCGCCCTGGTAGTTGCTTTGCTTTGCCTGTTCTCTGCTGTTTTTATTCCGACTTCTACCGGCAAAACCAATACCCTGCTGGATGAACTGAATACTAAACCTGCAGTTACTGCACCGGTTCAAACTCCTGCAACTCCAGGAAATCAATCGCTCACCCCGGCACCAACACCAGTTGACAGCCAGGCCAAGCCCGCGAATTAATACATCCATCCCGTTATGATATTCAAAACCCTGCTCTACCAGCAGGGTTTTTGCTTACTTTAGAGTGTAATCAGGCATCCATGAAAAAAATTCTGATCATCCTTCTCGCATTGATTGGTATAGGACTACTCGCCGGTTTCTGGCTGTTTTCCGGTTCTGCTACCGCCTTCAGTAAAAAAACCTACTACCTCGAAATTCCGACCGGCAGTACCTATGAAGATGTTCTGGCCAGGATGAAAAAAGATACCGTTCTGAAATCACCCGGACTATTCAGTTTCATCGCCAACCGGCTCGACTACCCGCAAAAAGTAAAAGCTGGTAGATATGCTATCCCTCAGGGAAGTTCAATACTCACCATTGTACGTAAACTCCGGAACGGACAGCAGGATCCGGTAAACCTGGTCATAAATAAACTCCGTACCCGGGAAGACCTGGCATCACTTGTGGGCAGAAAACTGGAAATCGATTCGGCCGCCTTCCTGCAATATATCCTGAACCCGGATTCACTTAAACATTGGGGCCTCGACAGCAATACCCTGATCAGTACCGTTATACCTAACACGTATACCTACTTCTGGAACACAACTCCAGCCCGTGTCATGGAGAAATTGTTGGAGGGACGTAAAGCGTTCTGGACTGAAAAGCGGAAACAACAGGCAGCGGCATTGGGATTAACCCCGGAGCAGGTGATTACGCTTTCTTCTATTGTGGAAGAAGAAACCAATAACAACCAGGAAAAAGATACCATCGCATCGGTTTATTTAAACCGGATGAAAATCAATATGCGCCTGGGAGCCGACCCCACTGTAAAATTTGCCTTGAAAGATTTTTCATTACGTCGGATTTATAACAAACACCTGGCAGTTGAGTCCCCTTTTAATACCTATCGCGTAGCGGGATTGCCTCCCGGACCGATTTGCACTCCGCAACAGGTAACCATCGACGCGGTCTTATCGCCCGCTGTTACCAAATACCTCTATTTTGTGGCCAGTCCGAAATTTGATGGCACCCATATTTTTGCAGAAAACTATCAGCAACACCTGGCGAATGCAAGGATTTACCAAAAGGCCCTGGATATTTACCTGAAAAAGAAAAACCAACCGGAAGATACCGGAAGCTGATTAAACAGACACATGTTTAATATCAATCATATCCTTCGAAATCTGCCAGTCATCCGGTGGGTCATTGCCAAAAGCAAAAAAATTGTGTTGCCCGGATTTGAAGGACTACCGCTGTACGATGTGGCGATTTTTTTTATGAAACAGGTTAAAAAAGTGGGGTTGAACGACAGGGCTGCAGCTATTTCCTTTAACCTGCTGATGGCCATACCAGCCGCTACCATTTTCCTGTGTACCCTCTTACCCTATATGCCTTTCAGCCGGCAGATTACGACCCAGTTATTGCTGGTTACCAGAGACGTAACACCCAACCTGAATACATTTTTACTCGTAAAGGATTTTCTCGAAGATTTTCTGGAAACTCCCCGTAGCGGCCTGCTATCTATTGGTTTTTTGCTGGCTGCATTTTATGCATCCAACGCGGTATTGGGAATCATGAGAACCTTTAATAAATCGCTCATGTATACCCGTGACCGGAATTTTTTACTGGAGCGATGGGTCGCTATACGCATTACCACAATTCTGATTCTGCTTTTCATTATTTCGATGGGCCTGATTCTGGCACAGGGTACCATTTTGAATTGGGCACTGACCAAAATGGAAATCAATACCCCATTGGTTCGCTGGCTGGTTAAAAATCTGCGCTGGGTATTTATTCTGGCCCTTGTCTATTACTGCATTGCAGTAATCTATAAATATGCGCCGGCTATTCATGAGCGCTGGCAGCTCTCCTCTCCTGGCACTACTCTTGCAACACTGCTGGTAGTACTGACAGCCGGTGGCTTTTCTCTCTGGTTGCAATGGTTTGACAATTTCAACAAAGTGTATGGATCCATAGGAACCATCCTCATTTTAATGTTACTGATTTACTTCAGTTCACTGGTGCTGCTAATTGGCTATGAACTGAACGTTAGTATTCACTCACTTAAAATGATGGCGGCCGAAAGGGCGAGAAAAGAAGCCAGTCAATCGGCCGATTACAATAAATAACCGAACTTTAAACTGCTTACCAAATGCCTGCACATATGAAACTGATTTTTACCACAGTATTGGCACTGCTGGTTGCACAGGGCATCAGCGCACAGCTGCAACCACTTGCCCTGGGTTCCTCCATCCCCAAGGCCGAGATTCGCATGAAAGATGTTTCCGGCAAACTGATTTCTCTCTCCGATGTTCGCACACCCAAAGGATTACTGGTCATGTTCAGTTGTAATACCTGTCCGTATGTGGAGAAAAACCAGGCAAGAACCCGCGCAATCGGCTCACTGGCACAGGAAAAAGGAATTGGCTTTATTGTGCTCAATTCCAATGAGGGATCTCGTGATCAGGACGATTCCTACAAAGACATGCAGCAATATGCGCGAGCCCAGCAATACGCATGGCCCTATACCATCGATAGTAAAAATGAACTGGCAGACGCTTTTGGTGCATCCAGAACACCAGAATGTTATTTATTTGACAGTGATGGCAAACTTGTCTACCAGGGAGCAATAGACGATAATCCGGCTGACCAGTCGAAGATCCAGCGTAAACACCTCGAACTGGCCATCAATGAAATGCTGGAAGGGAAGGATGTGACCGTGAAAAAAAGTCGTTCCGTGGGATGCAGCATCAAACGCAAAGGATAATAAAAATTATTGCGTCAGTTCCTGGAATGCAAGTTTAATCTGTACATCGGTCATCGCCCGGTTCACAAATTTCCGGTATTGTTTTTCCGGATTGACCCATAGTGTTACCGGAATGGCACCATCCCATGACTTATCGATCCTCGGACAAAAACTATCTGCATTGGTTTCATTCAGCCAGAACTGCGTGGCTCCTGTAATATTTCTGGAGCTTATAAATTGTTCAATTTTTGCAGGATAAAAACCGGGAAGATCGAGGCTCACCAATACTAATTCCACCTGCGGATACTGTTTGCTGACTTCCAGGAAATGAGGTAACTCTTCAATACAGGGCCGGCAAAAAGTAGCCCAGAAATTTACTACCAAAGGTTTCCGGGCATTATTGATATAGGCATCAAGCTCTTCTATTGACAGTTTTTTAACAGACTGTGCAGAAGCAATTCCAAACACAAAACAACACAGTAAAAAACAAAGTATATTTTTCATACACCGAACGCTGCTCCCGGAAGGTTTATATTTGCCGGGCATGATATTTTAAACGCTAAGCTAAATCCTTTCCAACTATGCTGAAAAGAATACTGGCAATTTTAGGAATTCTATTGGGATTGTTATTGGTTGCGGCAATTGCCATTCCACTTTTATTTGGCGACAAATTAAAGGCCATGGCCAAAAAGGAAATGAACAACCAGTTGAATGCACCTTCCGGCTTCGAAGATGTATCCATCTCCTTTTTCCGCAACTTTCCAAAACTGAGTGTCGGATTGGATAATATATACATTACCGGACCTGAAAAATATGCAACCGATACACTGGTAAGTGCCAAAAGAATTGATATAGCGCTAAACCTCTTTAGTCTGATCGGATCTGGTCCGGTTAAAGTGGCCAGGGTAGTA
The DNA here is from genome assembly GCA_964547405.1 of uncultured Flavihumibacter sp. Lineage (GTDB taxonomy): Bacteria > Bacteroidota > Bacteroidia > Chitinophagales > Chitinophagaceae > Flavihumibacter. The sequence continues at coordinate 8,390 of CAZJNY010000090.1, forward strand.
TTGGATGAACCGAGAATTCATGCCATCGTTGGAAAAGACGGATCCGTTAACTGGGATATCATGAAGCCATCCGCACCAGAAGAGGTTGCGGATACCAGCAGCAGTAATTTCAGTCTGGACCTTAAACACTATGAAATAAAAAACGGTTTCATCCGGTACAGTGATCAGCAGGGAAATATGTTCGCTACCATCAGCGAACTCAATCATGAAGGCAGTGGAAATTTCAGTGCAGAACAATTTCTGCTCGAAACCAGTACCCGCGCAAAGGAAGTCAGCTTCAGCTATGAAGGAATACCTTACCTGGTTCGTACCAAAACGGATCTGGATGCCAATTTTGATATCAACACCTCCACCAGTACCTATAGTTTTGATAAACTGAAAGCAGTACTGAATGAAATGGAGCTAAATGCGGATGGGTATTTCCAATTGGTGAACGATTCCACCTACGGAATGGATATCCGTTTCAATACACCATCCAATGAATTCCGCAATATCTTATCATTGGTGCCGGCTGTGTACACGAACGACTTCGGTTCCCTGAAAACCAGCGGTACCGCAGCTTTTAAAGGCTTTGTAAAAGGTGAATATGCTGCCGACCGAATGCCTGCCTATTCAATTGAAGCATCTGTTAAAGAAGGATTTTTTCAATACCCGGAACTGCCCCAGCCTGTGCAGCATATCAATCTGGAACTGAAAGCATTCAATAAAGATGGGCAACCTGATAATTTGGTGCTTGAAATTCCAACGGCTAATCTGCAATTCGGAAAAGAACCTTTTTCATTTCGTGTTATTTATAAAAATCCGGAAACCATTCAGTATCTCGATGCTGCTGCAAAGGGCAAACTGGACCTGGGCACAGTGGGACAATTTATAAAACTGGAAGAAGGCACCAAAATAGGCGGACAGCTAACTGCCGATATAGAAGCCAAAGGCAACCTGAATGTAGTATTGCAACAGCAACCGGGTCCCTTCAGTGCTAAAGGGCAGATCCAGTTGGCAGATATTTATTATGCTTCCAAAGAATTTCCTCAGCCCATTCAGCGAACCAGTGCTACCATCCTGGTTACCAATCCGGATGGAGTACCAGACCATACAACTATTCAGATCCCGGCCGGTCATGCCGAATTCGGTGCCGATAAAATTGATTTCAACCTGGTGCTGACACAACCGGCATCAGATCCCGCATTTGACGCGGGCATCAAAGGGGGCTTTGATCTGGGAAGGGTACAACAGTTTTACAGCTTTGATCCAGGCACCAGCCTGGCAGGGCATCTCGATGCAGATGTTCGCATCAAGGGAAAAAAATCCCAGATCGATAAAGAACAATACGATGCCATTCAGTCGAGTGGTTTGGTCAACCTGCAACAGATCGTTTTCAAAACCGCTGATTATCCGGAAGGTTTGGCGCTCAATACGGCTGCCCTTCAATTTACCCCGAAGGATATCGCCATCCAAAACGCAAAAGGAAGTTTCCAGTCTACCAATTTTACTGCCAACGGTAAAATAACTAACGCCATCGGTTATGCGATAAAAGATGAACCATTAGCAGGTACGCTTAGTCTGAATGCCGATAAAATAGATCTCAACAAATGGATGGGCACTTCCACAGAGGAAGTACCTGATGAAGGCAGCAGCCAGCCCTTTGCTGTTCCCGCCAATATTCGTTTTGGCGTGAATGCAAATGTGGATCAGGTCACTTATGATAAAGTAAACTACAACCAGGTGAAAGGGCAATTGAATATTGCCAACGAAATGGTTACCCTGCAAAATCTGAGCATGGAGGCCCTTGATGGGACCATTGGATTAAATGGCTCCTACTCTACCCGCGATAATAAATTGAAACCTGCCATCAGTTTTTCCTATAAACTACAAAACCTGGATGTGGCAAAAACCTTTGCGGCCTTCAACACCGTAAAATACCTCATGCCGATCGGAGAATTTATTTCGGGTAAACTGAATTCAAGTTTAACGGTGAATGGCCGCCTGGGCGAAGAAATGATGCCGGAACTCAGTTCCCTGAATGGAAATGGAGTTGTGATGCTGATTGAAGGTTTTCTGGCCAAATTCAAACCGGTGGAAATGCTGGCCAGCAAACTGAAACTCACCGATCTGGAAAAAATCAGTGTAAAAGACATCAAACAATATTTCGAATTTGTAAACGGGAAAGTGCTGGTGAAGCCATTTACGGTTAAGATCAAAGACATCGAAATGGAGATTGGTGGTATGCATGGTTTTGATCAGAGTATGGACTATATGATCAACATGAAGGTTCCGCGTTCAAAACTGGGATCAGATGCCAACCAGCTCATCAACGGACTGGCAGCGGAACTTACCAAAAAAGGGCTGGCGGTGAATCCGGGTGAAACAGTGAATCTGAAAGTAAATATGGGTGGCTCCCTGACGAATCCGCAATTGAACTACAATCTATCCCAGGCCGGTGCCAGTTTGGCCGGTGAGCTGGAATCCAAGGTCCGGGATATTGCTGCGGAACAGAAAGCAAAGGCTGACTCTGCGCTGGATGTGGCCAAACAACGCGCCAGGGACAGCCTGGAAGCCATCAAAGCAGCGGTGATTAAAGACGCCCAAAAGGAACTGGCAAAAAAACTGCTGGGAGCAAAAGATTCTACGGCTGCCGGTGATTCGGGAAAAACCAATACCCCCAAAAGGGCTGAGGAAGCAGCCAAAGGCATCCTGAACGACCTGCTCAAGAAAAAGAAAAAAACCGCCGCCGACACCACTAAAAAACAATAATCCCCTCCACCCGACCGGTGCCACCGGTCGGGTGGCACCGGTCGGGTGAAAATAAAAGGCGCCCCGGATAAGTCCCGGGGCGCTTTTTTGCGTTTTCTACCCTATTTTTGCCCACTCTAAAATTTTGTTAACAAGTACTTCATTATGGACAAATTGTTTTACCTGGTCCCGGCAATGGGTGTGATAGGCTTGCTTTACACCTTTGTAAAATTTGCCTGGGTATCCAAACAGGATGCAGGTTCCGACCGCATGAAAGAAATCAGTAATTACATCGCTGAAGGTGCCATGGCCTTTCTGAAGGCAGAATGGAAAATCCTTGGCTACTTCGTAGTGATTGTAGGCATTCTTTTAGGTTTTATGGCCAGCCGCAATGAACATTCACACTGGACCATCGCACTTGCTTTTGTGGTTGGTGCCGTATTCAGTGCACTTGCCGGATACATTGGTATGCGTATCGCAACTAAATCCAATGTGCGTACTGCACAGGCTGCGAGAACCAGTTTATCAAAAGCGCTGAATGTGTCTTTCACCGGAGGTTCTGTAATGGGACTCGGAGTTGCCGGTTTGGCAGTTCTGGGACTTGGCGGACTCTTCATCGTGCTGGTTCAGGCATTTGCACCTGGAGTAGCAGCAAACGATATGCTGGTTGCCAAAGCCATTGAAGTATTGACCGGATTCTCGCTGGGTGCAGAATCCATCGCTCTTTTTGCCCGTGTAGGTGGTGGTATCTACACCAAGGCTGCCGACGTGGGTGCTGACCTCGTAGGTAAAGTGGAAGCGGGCATTCCCGAAGACGATCCCCGTAACCCGGCAACCATTGCGGATAACGTAGGGGATAACGTAGGAGATGTGGCTGGTATGGGTGCCGATCTGTTCGGTTCGTACGTGGCAACTGTATTGGCAACCATGGTACTCGGACAGGAAACCATCGCTGTAGACGGCTTTAATGGATTCTCTCCTATCCTGCTGCCGATGCTGATTGCCGGTGTAGGAATTCTTTTTTCCATTGTTGGTACCTGGTTTGTCAGAATCTCTGATAGCGCCGGTATCAGTACCGATGCCGTACAAAAGGCATTGAATATGGGTAACTGGGGTTCCATTATTCTGACAGCAATTGCCTCTTTCTTCCTGGTTCAATATATTTTACCGGAAACTACCATGAGCCTCCGTGGTTTTGAATTCACCCGTATGGATGTATTCTACGCCATCGTTGTTGGCCTGGTGGTAGGAACCCTGATGAGCATTATTACCGAATATTATACCGCAATGGGCAAACGTCCGGTAATGAGTATCATTCGCCAGTCTGCAACCGGGCATGCTACCAACGTAATCGGTGGTCTTGCAGTGGGTATGGAATCTACTTTCCTTCCCATCCTCGTATTGGCAGGTGGTATCTATGGATCTTACTGGTTTGCCGGATTATACGGTGTGGCGATTGCCGCCGCCGGTATGATGGCTACCACAGCAATGCAATTAGCAATTGACGCGTTCGGTCCGATTGCGGATAACGCAGGTGGTATCGCCGAGATGAGTGAACTGCCGAAAGAGGTTCGCGAAAAAACCGATGTACTCGACGCTGTTGGTAATACTACTGCTGCAACCGGTAAAGGTTTTGCGATTGCTTCTGCAGCGCTTACAGCACTTGCTCTATTTGCCGCTTTCGTAGGTGTATCCGGCATTAGCGGAATTGATATTTATCACGCGGATGTACTGGCCTGTCTGTTTGTGGGCGGGATGATCCCTTTCATCTTCTCATCCCTCGCTATACGCGCAGTGGGAGAAGCAGCCATGGCAATGGTGGAAGAAGTGCGTCGACAGTTCAAATCCATCCCTGGCATCATGGAAGGAACCGGTAAACCGGAATACGATAAATGTGTGGCTATTTCAACCGAAGCATCCATCAAAAAAATGATGTTGCCAGGGGCTATCGCGATTGTTTCTCCGCTGATCATTGGTTTCCTGATGGGCCCCGAAGCACTCGGTGGATTCCTGGCAGGCGCAACTGTGAGTGGCGTACTGATGGGAATGTTCCAGAACAATGCCGGTGGTGCATGGGACAATGCCAAGAAATCATTTGAGAAAGGTGTGGAGATCAACGGCGAGACATACTACAAAAAATCTGAGCCGCATAAAGCATCTGTGACCGGTGATACCGTAGGTGATCCGTTCAAAGATACTTCTGGTCCTTCCATGAACATCCTGATCAAACTGATGTCCATCGTATCGCTCGTCATCGCTCCTACCCTGGCGCAGATGTTCGGCAACCATAAAGAAGAAGCACCTGTAACTCCTCCTCCTGCACCGCAGAAAGAGACAGGCCGCATCGAATATAAAATGAATGAAGCCCCTGTTGCTAAAGTAAATACCAGTAACACGGCGTACTACCAATAATAAGTACGAAGTACGAACTACGAAGTACGAAAAGCATTACGTAAAACGAGAAGCAGTTTGTTATTTTAGTATTAAACTACTCAGGAGGGGCTGTTTACTAACAACCGACAACTGACAACTGTTTCA
>CAZJNY010000091.1:0-13603 GCA_964547405.1 uncultured Flavihumibacter sp.
ACCAATGACCTACTGCTTAGAAGGCAGTTGCTCTATCCAGCTGAGCTACCGGTCCCTCGGGGCGCAAAGATAATGGAAAGGGGTTTTCAGTCAAAATATTGCTGGAAATTGAACGGTATTACATCCAGCTCACTATATTTGTATAAGTGCTTATATAAATAAAACAACGATCGCTTGCATTTCTACCAGCAAACCGGAGTGCTCTTTTTTGGCAGTCGCCTGCGACGGATCAGTGAATCCTTTCTGGCCGATGTCAACGCTGTCTACAAAAAACACCAGATCCGCTTTGATGCCGCCTGGTTTCCTGTTTTTTATATGTTATCCAGGCAGGAGAGTCTGTCTATCCGGGATATTTCCAGGCAACTGGAAGTGTCTCATTCCGCTGCCAGCCAGCTCATCAGTAAACTACAGGAGAAAGGCCTGATCCGGACCAGTTCAGACAAGGAAGACGGCCGGAAAAAAGTAGTGAGTTTCACCCCGAAAGGACAAAAACTGCTCCTGCAGGTGCAGCCGGTCTGGAATGCGATGCAGGCAGCAATGCAGGAACTCCTGCAGGAATCCGAACAAACGGCACACCTGATGCAGGCGATCGCTGAAACAGAAGCAGCACTGCGCAACCAGCCAGTTTTTAACCGCATTGAAAAATACCTGAAATGAACCAACGCTTTCAATATGGAGTGGATCACCTGACTACTGCCATCGCAATTGGAATTGCCAATGGAACTGTTTCCGCCTTTTTAGGACCTGAATCCATCCGGAAAATTCAGGCAAGTGCTGCCGCCGTGAACCAGATTGTGCAGGAAGGCCGTACGGTTTACGGCGTTAATACAGGATTTGGTATCCTGGCCAATACATCCATTTCTGAAGAAGATACCCGAACCCTGCAGTATAAAATATTGCAAAGTCATAGTGTTGGAGTGGGTAACCCCATCGCTCCGGAAATTGCCAAACTCATGTTGATTACCAAAGTGCACGCACTGGCTAAAGGCTTTTCAGGAGTGCAGCTCAGTACCCTGGAGCGACTTTGCTGGATGATCGACCATGATATCATTCCCATTGTTCCGGAAAAAGGCAGTGTGGGTGCCAGTGGTGATCTGGCGCCCTTGTCCCATTTATGCCTGCCCCTGATCGGATTGGGAGAACTAACGGTAAGGGGTAAACGCAGGGCTACCGCGGATGTATTCGTTGAATACAAACTGGAGCCCATTCAGCTTGGACCCAAAGAAGGACTCGCACTCATCAATGGCACTCAGTTTATTCTCGCCCATGCAGTAAAAGCTGTGGAGCGATTGCAAAATTGCCTGGATGCTGCAGATATTATCGGAGCGATGAGTCTTGAATCCTTAACCGGTACCAGGGCTCCCTTTGAAGCCGCGCTCCATGATTTAAGACCCTTTGCGGGAAATCAGTATGTAGCCCATCGGCTGCGATTGCTGTTAAATGATTCCGCCATTATGGAAAGCCATATGGATTGCGGTCGTGTTCAGGACCCATACTCTCTTCGCTGTATGCCCCAGGTGCATGGTGCTTCCAGGAATGCCTGGCTGCACCTCAAAGAACTTACCGAGATAGAATTGAATTCCGTTACCGATAACCCCATTGTACTGGATGCGGGTCATACCATCAGTGGAGGTAATTTCCACGGACAGCCACTGGCGCTGCCACTCGATTACAATTGTTTTGCAGCGGCAGAAATAGGTAACATATCAGATCGCCGCTGTTACTTGCTGCTGGAAGGGAAATGGGGACTACCCCTGCTCCTGATGAACAATGTCGGTCTCAACAGCGGTTTTATGATTCCGCAATACACTACAGCAGCATTGGTTACAGAAAACAAAACCCTTTGTTTTCCGGCCAGCGCCGATAGTATTCCTACTTCACTCGGACAGGAAGATCATGTGAGTATGGGAAGTATCAGCGGACGAAAACTCAACCAGGTAATCGATAACCTGGAAATAATTCTGGCCATTGAACTCATGAGTGCCTGCCAGGCGATTGAATTTCGCCGGCCCTTGAAAAGTAGTCCCGTACTGGAGTTTGCGCATGAGTATGTACGTGAGTCGGTGAGCTTTGCATCGGAAGACCGGATTTTTGCCCGCGATATTGAACGGATTTCCCGGCTTATTACCGATTTTTCATTTGTACGGCAGGTGCACCAGTTTTGCGAAAAAAGAGGCATAGCCATTACCAGCACATTCCCTGCTTTCAATATCAACCAATAACTTTGCAACTGATCCACCATGTCTACCACTCCCTCTCTTCGCTGTAAAGGCTGGCTTCAGGAAGCCGCTCTTCGGATGTTGCTCAACAACCTTCATCCAGATGTAGCCGAACAACCGGAAGAGCTCATCGTTTATGGTGGCCGCGGAAAAGCTGCCCGCAACCAGGAAGCCCTGGAACTCATCATCAAAGCGCTGGAGCAATTGGAAAACGATGAGTCGCTGTTGATTCAAAGCGGAAAGCCTGTAGCCATTCTGCAAACACATGAAGATGCTCCCCGGGTGCTGATCTCCAATTCACAACTGGTACCCAATTGGGCAACCTGGGAACATTTTGATGAACTGGAAAAAAAAGGACTGATGATGTATGGCCAGATGACGGCAGGTTCCTGGATTTATATCGGTTCACAGGGGATCGTTCAGGGTACCTATGAAACCTATGCCGCAGTGGCTGCCAAACATTTTGGAGGGAGTTTGAGAGGCACCCTGAATGTTACCGCAGGACTCGGTGGGATGGGCGGTGCTCAACCTCTCGCCATCACGATGAATGGAGGGGTAGCCCTGATTGCAGAGGTAGAAGAGTGGCGGATTGATAAACGGCTGGAGACCCGCTACCTGGATCTTAAAATCAAAGACCTCGACGTAGCCATCGACCGCGCACTCGAAGCAAAAGCCAGCGGAGAAGCCCTTTCAATTGGTGTACTTGCCAATGCAGTTGATCTGCTGGTCAGGTTATTGGAGCGCAATTGTATACCCGATACCCTCACGGATCAGACCTCCGCTCATGACCCCCTGATCGGATATGTTCCGCATACAATTTCATTAGAAGCGGCAAAAGAACTTCGTAAAACTAACCCTGATGCCTACCTGAAATTATCCTATGCCAGCATGCACCAGCAGGTAGCCTCTATGCTCGACTTGCAGAAAAAGGGAGCCATCACGTTTGATTATGGTAATAATATCCGTGCCCGGGCCAAAGAAGACGGACTGGAAAATGCCTTTGATTTTCCGGGATTTGTCCCCGCCTATATTCGTCCCTTATTCTGTGAAGGGAAAGGCCCTTTTCGCTGGGCTGCTTTAAGTGGTGATCCTACCGATATTGCCATAACTGACCAGGTTATTGCGGAATTGTTTCCGGAAAATGAATCCCTGCAACGCTGGCTGAAACTGGCCAAAGAACGGATTGCCTTTCAGGGCCTTCCGGCACGTATTTGCTGGCTGGGACAGGGAGAACGCGAAAAAGCAGGACTCGCGTTTAATGAACTTGTCAGAACAGGCAAAGTGAAAGCACCACTGGTCATAGGACGTGATCACCTGGATACGGGTTCCGTTGCCAGTCCCAACAGGGAAACAGAAGCCATGCTGGATGGTTCCGATGCAGTGGCAGACTGGCCACTGCTCAATGCGCTGCTGAATACCGCTGGTGGTGCCTCCTGGGTGAGCCTGCACCATGGCGGCGGAGTAGGCATGGGATACAGTATCCATGCAGGCATGGTGATTGTTGCAGATGGTACGGAAGCCGCTGCCAGGAGATTGGCTCGCGTACTGCGAAACGATCCGGGAATCGGTGTCATCCGGCACGCCGATGCAGGTTATGATATAGCCAGGGATATGGCCAGAAAGCACCGGCTCGACCTGAAAGAAAAGCTTGCTATCTTCACCGCTTCCAAATCCTCCAAATGATTCAGACCATCAACGATTTTCAACGTGTATTTTTTATAGGCATCGCCGGCACCGGCATGAGTGCCATCGCGCAATATTTAAAGGGCATTGGTAAAGACGTAGCCGGCTCCGACCGGTATTTTAAACCCGGTGAAGACAATGAAACCCGCTCCCGTCTGGAAGCCCTTGAGATTCGCTGTTTTGAACAGGATGGTTCTGGTATTCTTCCCACTACCGACCTGGTTGTAGTTTCCACTGCTGTGGAGGATACTGTTACCGAAGTGATTAAGGCAAAATCGCTGGATATTCCGATTATTCGCCGAAGTGAACTGCTGGCTCTGATTGCCAAAAGTAAAAAAACCATTGCCGTAGGCGGCACCTCGGGTAAGTCTACTACCAGTGCCATGCTGTTTGATATCCTGCAGTATGCGGGCATGGAACCCAGTATTATTAGTGGTGCGGGTTTGGTGAGTATTATCCGCGAAGGGAAAATTGGGAACGCAAAAGTTGGTGCTGGCGACTGGCTGGTGATTGAAGCGGATGAAAGCGATGGCTCCATTGTTCAATATTATCCATCCATTGGCCTGTTGCTGAATCTTGATAAGGACCATAAGGAAATTGATGCCCTGCTCGATATTTTTTCTACGTTTAAGCGTAACAGTGAGTTGTTTGTCGTTAATCAGTCGCATCCGCTGACGGCTCCCTTATCTCAGGACCTGAGTCTGGATTTCAGTGGGGACGATGAACGTCCTGCAGGTTACCGGGCCCGTGATTTTCACCAGGAAGGATTAAGCATCTCCTTCACCGTAAACGATACCCCGTTCCATATGAAGCTCGTGGGTAAACACAATATGGAAAATGCCCTGGCGGCGGCAACTGTTGCTGCTCATGTTGGGGTTGATCTGACAAAAGCTGCGGAAGCGCTGGAACAATACGAAGGCATCTATCGCCGCAACCAGGTAATCGGACAAAAAAATGGTGTTTGGCTGATGGATGATTATGCGCATAATCCCGCCAAATGTGCTGCCAGCATCCGATCCTGCCAGCCTATTGCTGATAAAGTAATCGCCTGGTTCCAGCCACATGGTTATGGCCCTACCCGTTTTCTTCGGGCAGATTTTGTTCAGGAAATTGCAGCCGCTTTACGGCCCCAGGATGAAATCTGGATGAGTGAGATTTTTTATGCGGGAGGAACGGCAACCAAAGATATTTCCGCCAATGATCTTATCAATGATATTCGTCAACTGGGTAAGTCGGCTTTTTTCGTGGAGGACAGGAACAAACTGGTAGCTGCTGTTCAACCACACCTTACCGAAAATTGCGTGTTGCTGCTGATGGGGGCACGCGATCCCAGTCTGGAACATTTTGCGCATCAGGTCTGGAATGAATTATAAATGAAGCTCCTTTTCCGTCATACTAAAGCGATTTACGGTGTTGGCCAACCGCCTGCTCCGGTGAGGGGTGGGCAACTGGCCCATTGGCCGGTGATTGAAAATGCCTGGTTGTTAACTGAGGGAGATCGAATCCATAGTTATGGGAGGGAAGGGGTGGACAGCCTGCCTGATGCTGACCGTACCATTAATTGCTCAGATCGTTTTATTCTTCCTTCTTTTTGCGATTCCCACACACATCTGGTTTTTGCCGGTAGCCGTGAATCGGAATTTGTTGATAAAATCCAGGGTAAAACCTATGCGGAAATTGCGTCAAAGGGTGGCGGTATTCATGCGTCTGCCCGCAAACTGGCAGCCATGCCGGAAGAACAGCTTTTTCAGGAGTCAATAGTTAAACTTGATAAGCTGGCCGCAGCAGGAACAGGTGCCGTTGAAATTAAAAGCGGTTATGGATTGACGGTAGCTTCAGAACTTAAAATGCTGCGGGTCATCAAACAATTGAAAAAACATCACCCATTACCTGTTAAGTCAAGTTTTTTGGGAGCACATGCCATTCCACCGGAATTCAGTCAGGATCGGGAAGCCTATATACGTTTACTGATTAACGAACTGCTGCCTGTCATTCAGGAAGAAAAGCTGGCTGATTTTATAGATGTTTTTTGTGAACAGGGATTTTTTACCCCGGATGAAACCATACGGATTTGCGAAGCGGGAAAAAGCATCGGGTTGATCCCTAAAATTCATGCGAACCAGTTGTCAGTTTCAGGAGGTGTAGAAGCAGGCATACAGGTTGGCGCCCTTTCGGTTGACCACCTGGAGTCGATGAATGAAGCAGCCATCCTGGCACTGGCTTCTTCTGCTACCATCGGAACGCTTTTGCCTACAGCTGCTTATTTTTTGCGAATGCAGTATCCTCCCGCCAGGGAATTGATACATGCAGGTGCCGCTGTTGCGCTGGCATCGGATTATAATCCCGGTTCTTCCCCCTCTTTTGCCATGCAGGGAGTTGTTTCTATGGCTTGCATTCAATTGCGCATGCTACCGGAAGAAGCCTTTCAGGCGGCTACCATTAATGGTGCGTTTGCTATGCAACTCGAAAAAGAAACAGGCTCCATCGCTCCGGGTAAATGGGCGAACCTGCTGCTCACCGGTAAAATTCCTTCCCTTGATTATTTGCCTTATTCATTTGGAGAATCCTGTATTGAGCAGGTTTACCTGAAAGGTAGGAGAGTAAAGTAATCGCTACGTTCCGTATATTACAATATGGAATCCATTGAATCCGAATTACTGTTGATCATTCTCTGCTGCACTGTTGTAGTTTCTTACCTGTTTTCGATCGGTAGCCGATATATTCGCGTCCCCTCTGTATTGCTGTTGTTACTGGCGGGAATGGGTATCCGCTTAATCGCACAAGCCTATTCGTATGAACTGAATGTACCGCTGCTGGTGGTGGAATCACTGGGAGTAGTAGGACTTATTATGATTGTGCTGGAAGCCGGACTGGACCTGGAGCTTAAGTCTTCCCGGATTAAACTGATACGGGATTCCTTTATTTCCGCGCTGGTGATTTTGCTGCTTTCTACCTCCCTGATCAGTTATATTCTCTATGAATACCTGCAACAACCCCTGCTGAATTGTATCGTCTATGCAATACCGTTATCGATAATCAGCAGCTCCATTGTTTTACCGAGTTTGCATGCGCTGACAGAAGAGAAAAAGGATTTCCTCGTATATGAAGCTTCTTTCTCCGATATTCTGGGCATCATGCTCTTTAATTATTTCGCTTCACCGGAGATCTTTTCACTCAAATCCATTGGTGTTTTTTCAGGAAACCTTCTCCTGAGTATCCTCTTATCCGGATTTGTCTCTCTTTTGTTACTATTCATCATGACAAGAACAAAATTGTCGATAAAATTTTTCCTGATCTTCTCCCTGCTTGTATTGATTTATGCCGGTGGCAAAATGCTTCATTTGCCATCCCTGATTATTATCCTTGCATTCGGACTTATGATTAACAACTGGCATCTGTTTAAAACGATTCCCAGGGTACAGCAGCAATTTCCACAGGAACAGGTAAACAGCCTGAATCAATTGCTTCATTCCATCACTGCTGAATCCTCCTTCCTGATCCGTACTTTTTTCTTCATCTTATTCGGCTTTTCCATAGATTTTAATATGATTCTGCAGAACGATGTGATGCGGGTGGGGGGTATTATCGTTCTCAGTCTCTTCGCCGTTCGGTTCCTTTATTTCCGGTTCTTTCTGAAGACCAATGTATTTCCGGAAGTGTTTTTTATTCCACGCGGACTGATTACCATCGTCCTGTTTTATAAGATTCCGCAGGAAATGAGACTCACCAATTTCAATGAAGGAATTCTTTTCTTTATTATCCTGGTAACCGGCGCTATTATGACAATAGGTATGTTGTTTTATAAGAAAAAACCCTCCGAATTGGTAGAAGAACCTGCCTTTTCCGATAGAACTGACATCTTTTAACCATGCTGCCATATGAATCATTTTAAATTCTATAACAAGGAAGACATTCTCTACCTGACCCGTCTCCGACGATTTGAAACCAAATTAGGAGAACGCGTACAGGTGCTTACCCATCCCGACCAGTTCGAAGAAAAACTGCACGAATGTAAAGCCAGTTATATCCTGTTCGGAATACCCGAAGATATTGGAGTGAAAGCCAATTATGGGAAAGGAGGAACGGATTCCTCCTGGTTACCTTTTCTGGGCAGTTTTCTGAATATGCAGAGTAATGATTTTCTGTCGGGTGAAGAAATTTTGCTGCTGGGCCATTTCGATTTTGGCGACCTGCAATACCTTATCGAAAATCACGCCCGCTCCGAAGAGGAAAAAATAGAAGCCTACCGGCATGCTGTAAACCAGATCGATGAAGAAGTGGAGCAACTTGTCAAACATATAACCGCAGCAGGAAAAATTCCGGTTGCCATTGGGGGCGGACATAACAATGCCTATCCTCTGATAAAGGGAGCTGCCAAGGGTTTATTAAAGTCAGGTCATCTTCCGATTGCCCAGATTAATGTTGTCAACCTGGATGCACATACAGATTTTCGTCCGGCTGAAGGCCGCCATTCCGGAAATGGATTCCGGTATGCAGAAGAGGATGGATATCTTCAGAAATACTGTGTAATCGGGGTAAAGGAATCGTATATCCAGCAGAATGTATGGCTGGATTTTGTCAATAATCCCTTTCTCGATTTAATTACTTATGAAGATATCTTTCTTCATGAAAAGAGGAATTTTTTGCAGGCAGTTGCGCATGCTACCAATTTTATTGATGAAAATTATTGTGGCATAGAACTCGACCTGGATGTGATTGAAGAAACGCTTTCCAGCGCCTGTTCTGCTTCCGGCGTAACCGTACTGCAGGCAAGAAAATATATACAGTTTACCGCGCAGGATTTAAAACCGGCCTATCTCCATATCTGCGAAGGGGCCGCGCAATTAACGGATGGCCGGAAAAATGAAACCATTGGGCAATTGATAGCTTACCTGGTAACAGATTTTATCAAAGCCAGACTGGATCTGAAGCCGGTTTAAAACATCTGCCGGGAAAAGCGGAAACCGAGGTTTACATAATTTCTGATAAATCTCGACTGATCGCCGTACATAAGACTGAATTCAAGCGGACCAATGGGAGAATCAATGCCTAACGTAAATGCATATCCGCTTAATAGGCGATTGGTGGTGGTTTCAATCGGCTCCTTTAAAAAGCTGGCGTACATCAGGTTAAATGTTAAGGCAGTATATATTGCTCCGGTAATCTGGTATCGCCAGTTGGCGGCGCCTTTTAAGACACTGTTGGTAGTGAGTGCAGCATCCTGCATGCCTGCAAAACTTACCTGGTTGCGCATGATAGGTTGCATACCTCCAACCAGGAAATCGTGAAACATAAATTGGGACGCATTAAAATTGCCGGCAGCTTCGCCCTGCAATGTTAAATAAGAGCGCTTGCGGATCGGGATTACTTTCTGGATCTGGAATCGTAGCCGGGCAAAACTTCCGAACGACAAGCCAACAGAATCAATATTCAAAATAGGCATACCCGCTACATAAAAAATAGCATTGGGTTGCTGTGCAAAAATGATGGAAGGTTCAAACAGGGTATAGGTACCTCTTCTTGGTAAAAACAACCTGTCGTGGGAATTGTATTCATATCGAAGATAGCCCTGTAAATAGCGGATCCTGCCCTCTACCGTTTGCATGGCTTCGGTTAGCGGTTTAAAGGATGCCCGTTCCCAATGGATACCTAATGCATATAGCTGTCTTCTTTTATAGGCCAATTGTATCCGGGTATCCACCGAGGTACTCAGCTCCCGCGCAAAACCGTTAGATTTTAAATTGTTGTAGGTGGGAAAAACCTGCCGTTCAAAATTGTATTCAGAAACCCAGGCCAATGGAACTTTGGGCGTACCAAATACCTGGCTGTGTTCCGCACGAAAGCGGAAGTTTTCAGAAATAGCCGTACTGATGGATGTTCTGCTTTGTTTACCCAGATAATCGCGAAAACTCAGGTTGGCGATCAGGCTCATATCACTGAGGCTATTGAAATGTACAGCGAGTTTCGCTGTTACCGGAGAATTTTCCTCCGCAATTAGGTGCATATCGGCCACGCCTTCTTCGCCTTCTACCGGTTCCAGCTGATAATAGAGCCGGTTGAAATACCGGGTTCCATATGCCTGCCGGATCCCGTCTTCCATTTCTTTTACGGAATAGGAATTGCCCTCCTTCAGACCCAGCATCCTCCGTAAAAAGGGTTTGGTGATGTAACGAAGACTATCACTTATAATTCTCCGTATGGTAACCTTTTCCCGTACTATGGGAAAACTAACTTTTTCCGGTGGACCATAAATACTGTTGAGACTATCTGCCAGTCGTTTGAAATAGGGATAATGCAGCTCTCCCATACGCAGTCCGATCGCTAAAATACTATCGCTGGAATTAAAACTTCCAGCTGTAAAATCACCGACCGGATGTTCAATGAAATAATCCGTTAATGCCACTTCCTGTTTGCTCAGGTTAGCCTCCTTAAAGAAAGCGATTTGCATCAGGATCTGAACAGGGGAGGTGATCTTTTCGGCAGACAACAGCCCACTACTGACACTGCTGCCAATCACAATTTCAGCACCCATATTACGGACATCACTTACCGGAAAATTTCGGATCAATCCACCATCTACCAGTTTTTTTCCATCTATGTCAACAGCTGTAAATACAGAGGGAATAGCCATACTGGAGCGAACGGCCGAGATCAGGTCACCACGGTCAAGTACAACCGCATCTCCAGTTTCCAGGTCGGTTGCGATACATTTGAACGGACGTTTAAACTGATTGAAATCCCGAACTCCGTACACCGGATTATACAGTTCATTGAATTTGAGCCAGAGTTCTTCGGCCTCCAGCACCCCGGAAGGAATCCGGAATCTGCCTTTTTCCATTGGCAATTCCAGGGCATACCTGCCGTACTCAATTTTTTCTTCCATAATAAATGCCTGCAGGGAAGAACGGTTGCTGAGCAAGACATTCCAGTTCATGTTGCGCGCTATCTGCAATATGGAATCGCCCGTATAACCGATGGCATACAAACTTCCTACGATTGCTCCCATGGAAGTGCCGGTTACATAATCAACCTGTAAACCCGCAGAATCAATGGCTTTCAGAATGCCGATATGGGCCAGTCCCTTAGCGCCACCGCCACTTAGTGTAAGCCCTATTTTTGGACGCTGCCTGCTGTTTTGCGCCTGCAGGCAAAAAATAGGAATAAAGAAAAGAAATAGGATAAAACGAGAACGCAGCCATGGTTTCATACACCATGAAGTTAGTCCATTTCCGTTTCCATGGACAGTATCTTTTCGAACAGGGTCTCATATTCCTGGTTCAATTGCACCAGTGATTCACCGTTCTTTTTATAGGCAGCTTCCGCAGCGGCAAACTTCTGTTTGTCAGAATAGGTAGAAGGGTCGCCCAGAGCTGCTTCCAGCTTTATTTTTTCTTCCTGCAAACGAGCTATCTTTTCCTCTACCTGGTTAAACTGCCGCTGTACTTTCTGTAATTCCTTTTTCTGCTCACGGTTTAATACCAGAGCTGCAGGCTTGTTTTCAACCGGTTTCTGAACAACCGGTGCCGGAGCTGCCACTTCCTTCACCTCTTTCTGCTCCCGTTGTTTGGCCATTCGCTCTTTCCATTCCACCCATTCGGCATAACTGCCCTTGAATTCCTTGATCTGGTGATTGTCAATTTCCCAAATCTTATTGGCCGCTTTAGAAATAAAATAACGATCGTGACTGACCAATATGAAACTGCCTTCATATTTATTCAACGACTCCACCAGTAATTCTACAGAATGCATATCGAGGTGGTTGGTCGGTTCATCCAGCATCAGGAAATTCGCTTTGCTGACAATGGTTTTCGCCAGGGCAACTCTTGCTTTTTCACCTCCGCTCAGTACCCTGATTTTTTTATCCGTATCATCGCCACTGAACAGAAAGCAACCCAACAGGGTACGCAATTCCTGTTCCGTTTTCTGACTGCCGCAGGTTTTCATTTCTTCCAGCAGGGTATTGTTAATATCGAGTGCTTCCAGCTGGTGTTGTGCATAAAATGCTTCCTCCACATTATGCCCCCATTTGCGGTCGCCTTCAAAGTTTTCCACTCCTGCAATGATCCGCAACAGGGTAGATTTTCCTTTACCGTTAGCACCAATCAACGCGATCTTATCACCCCGCTCAATTTCAGCAGAGGTGTTTTCCACAATGGTATTCTCCCCGTATTTTTTGGTGATATTTTTTAATTCCACCAGAATCTTGCCAGGCGTTTTATCGATCCTGAAATTGATCTTGATATTGGGACGCTCGATTTCCACTTCCTCAATTCTGTCTAATCGGTCCAGCCGCTTCATGGCACTTTGAGCCTGTGCAGCCTTGGTCGCTTTGGCCCGGAACCGTTCGATAAAACGTTCCTGCTGCCGGATATATTCCTGCTGATTTTCAAAAGCGCGTTGCTGCAATTCTACGCGTAATGCCTTTTCTGTTTCATAAAACTCATAGTTACCGGTGTAGATATGAAGCTGCCGCTGGTATACCTCCACAATTTTGGTAACCATTCGGTTGAGAAAAAACTTATCATGACTCACGATCACCACGGAACCTTTGTAATGCAGCAGGTATTTTTCCAGCCATTCAATGGAGGGAAGATCCAGGTGGTTGGTCGGTTCATCCAATAATAATAAGTCCGGTTGCTGCAGGATCATCTTTGCCAGCAACACCCGCATCCGCCAGCCCCCGCTGAATTGCTGATAGGGGCGGTGCAGATCTTCCTGCGAAAAGCCCAATCCATGTAATACTTCTTCTGTCCGGTGATGAATATCATACCCGCCCAGGGTTTCCAGTTCATGAAGTTTGTCGGAATAGAGGTGCAGGGTTTTTTCATCGCCGGTACGTTCGAGTTCTTTCCCCAGTTCTTCAATTTCCTTTTCTAACTGCTGTACCCGCTCAAATGCTGTCAGGGCCACTTCCAGAATGGACTGGGTGGTTTCAAAACTGAGCAGGTCCTGGTGCAGGTAGCCAATCGTTGTACCCCTGCTTTTTTCAACTGTTCCTGCGGAAGGCTGGTATTGTCCAACGATTAATTTGAGCAGGGTAGACTTCCCTGTACCATTAAAACCAATCAGGCCAATCCGCTCATTGGGTTGGATATGCCAGGTTGCTTCGGATACAATGACCCGCGCACCAAATTCAAACGTAACATTCTGTAATCCTACTAACATGGGGCGCAAAGTTAAAATAATTGCGCTTTCCAATGGAAAATATGAACCAAGCAACCAGCTTTTTGTTGAACAGCAGGTAGTTTTACAAACATGAACCGTTTTATCCTCTGTTTTTTCCTGCTTTTGGCCGGTTTCGGCCCAATCCGCGCCCAGCAAAAATTTACGCTTAGCGGGTATGTAAAAGATGCCCTTTCCGGCGAAAACCTGATTGGCGCCACCGTTGCCATCAACGGACAGGGAAAGGGTGTGAGCAGCAATGCCTACGGCTTTTTTTCCATCACGCTTGCTTCAGGAACTTATCAGGTCAGTGTTTCCTATACCGGATATGAAACTCAAACCAACAGTATCCTGCTGGATAAGGATATCAATCTTACCCTCAATCTTTCACCAAGAATCGTTGCCAGTGAGGAAGTGATCGTTTATGGCAAACGGAAGGATGGAAATGTGCGCGATGCCCAGATGGGAAAAGTAGACCTCAGTATTAACCAGATTAAATCCCTCCCCGCCATCTTTGGAGAAGTAGACGTGCTCAAAAC